>NZ_JBIWOK010000001.1:276581-478051 GCF_044767675.1 Streptomyces sp. NPDC101219 | reverse complement strand
CCATCAACACGATGGTCGACCAGCTCTCCGCCTTCGCCGACGAGGTCACCCGCGTCGCCCGCGAGGTCGGCACCGAGGGCCGCCTCGGCGGCCAGGCGGACGTCAAGGGCGTCAAGGGCACCTGGCGGGACCTCACCGACTCGGTGAACTTCATGGCGGGCAACCTGACCGGCCAGGTGCGCAACATCGCGCTGGTGGCGACCGCCGTCGCGCAGGGCGACCTGTCGCAGAAGATCACGGTCGACGCGCGCGGCGAGATCCTGGAACTGAAGAACACCATCAACACGATGGTCGACCAGCTCTCCGCCTTCGCCGACGAGGTCACCCGCGTCGCCCGCGAGGTCGGCACCGAGGGCCGCCTCGGCGGCCAGGCCCAGGTGCGGGGGGTCTCGGGCACCTGGAAGGACCTCACCGACAACGTCAACGTGATGGCGTCCAACCTGACCGGCCAGGTGCGTTCCATCGCCCAGGTGGCCACCGCCGTGGCCCGCGGCGACCTGTCGCAGCGGATCACCGTCGAGGCGGCGGGCGAGGTCGCGGCGCTGGCCGAGGTCATCAACACGATGGTCGACACCCTCTCGGCATTCGCCGACGAGGTCACCCGCGTGGCCCGCGAGGTCGGCACCGAGGGCCGGCTCGGCGGCCAGGCGCACGTCTCCAACGTCGCCGGCACCTGGCGCGACCTCACCGACAACGTCAACTCCATGGCCAACAACCTCACCGGCCAGGTGCGCAACATCGCGCTCGTCACCACGGCGGTGGCCCGGGGCGACCTGTCGAAGAAGATCGACGTCGACGCGCGCGGGGAGATCCTGGAGCTCAAGACGACGATCAACACGATGGTCGACCAGCTCTCCGCCTTCGCCGACGAGGTCACCCGCGTGGCCCGCGAGGTCGGCACCGAGGGCCGGCTCGGCGGCCAGGCCGAGGTGGAGGGCGTGTCCGGGACCTGGAAGCGCCTGACGGAGAACGTCAACGAACTGGCCGGGAACCTGACCCGGCAGGTCCGGGCGATCGCCGCGGTCACCAGCGCGGTCGCCGAGGGCGACCTGACCCGCTCCGTCGACGTGGAGGCGTCCGGCGAGGTCGCCGAGCTCAAGGACAACATCAACTCGATGGTGGAGTCCCTGCGCGAGACCACCCGGGCCAACCAGGAGCAGGACTGGCTCAAGTCCAACCTGGCGCGGATCTCCGGGCTGATGCAGGGTCACCGCGACCTGCCCGTGGTCGCGGAACTCATCATGGACGAACTGGTGCCGCTGGTGTCGGCGCAGTACGGGGCCTTCTACCTCGCCGAGGACGGCGAGAAGGGGCCGGAGCTGCGGCTCGTGGGCTCCTACGGCTATCCGGAGGACCTGGACCGGCCCGCCCGGATCGCCTTCGGGCGCACACTCGTCGGTCAGGCCGCGCGCAGCCGCCGCACCATCGTGGTCGAGGACCTGCCGCCGGACTACGTCTCCATCTCCTCCGGCCTCGGCCGGGTGGTGCCGACCGCGCTGGTGCTGCTGCCCATCGTGGTGGAGGGTCAGGTCCTCGGTGTCATCGAGCTGGCCTCGGTGACCCCCTTCACCCAGATCCACCAGGACTTCCTGGCACAGCTGATGGAGACGGTCGGCGTCAACGTCAACACCATCGTCGCCAACGCCCGGACCGACGAACTGCTCGCCGAGTCGCAGCGGCTGACCGGCGCGCTGCAGGAGCGGTCCGCGGAGCTGCAGGTGCAGCAGGAGGAACTGCAGCGTTCCAACGCCGAGTTGGAGGAGAAGGCGTCGCTGCTGGTGGCGCAGAACCGGGACATCGAGGCGAAGAACCTCCAGATCGAGCAGGCCCGGCAGGAGCTGGAGACCCGGGCGCAGCAGCTGTCGCTGGCGTCGAAGTACAAGTCGGAGTTCCTGGCCAACATGAGCCACGAGCTGCGCACCCCGCTCAACAGCCTGCTGATCCTGGCGCAGTTGCTCGCGCAGAACCCCTCGCGCAACCTGACGCCGAAGCAGGTCGAGTACGCGCAGATCATCCACTCCGCGGGCTCGGACCTGCTGCAGCTGATCAACGACATCCTCGACCTGTCCAAGGTCGAGGCCGGGAAGATGGACATCAGCCCCGAGCGGGTGGAGCTGAACCGGCTCATCGAGTACGTCGAGGCCACCTTCCGGCCGATGACGATGCAGAAGAGCCTGGACTTCACGGTGACGACCGCGCCGGGCGCGCCGGCCGACCTGCTCACCGACGACTCGCGGCTGCGGCAGGTGCTGCGCAACCTGCTGTCGAACGCGGTGAAGTTCACCGAGCGGGGCAGTGTCGAGCTGCGCATCGAACCGGCGGCGGAGGACGAGGTGCCGGCCGGGGTGCGGGGCCGTGGTGCCGTGGTGGCCTTCCGGGTGCGGGACACCGGGATCGGCATCCCGGAGCAGCATCTGGAGACCATCTTCGGTGCGTTCCAGCAGGCGGACGGCACCACGAGCCGCAAGTACGGCGGCACCGGGCTCGGCCTGTCCATCACCCGCGAGATCGCGCATCTGCTCGGCGGAGCGGTGAGCGTGGACAGCGTGCCCGACCAGGGCAGCACCTTCACCCTGTTCCTGCCGGTGGCCCGGCCGGACTTCGAGGACCTGACGGGCGTGCCCGGCGGAGCGGCCCGGGGCGAGGGGGCGGTCCACGCCGTCGACGCCGAGTCCCGGCCGGCACAGGCGCTCGAGGCCGGCGGGGGTGCCGGCCGGCGTCCGCGGCGGCTGCTGGTGGTGGAGGAGCGTCCGCGCGGCCTGCTCACGCTGGTCGCGGAGAGCGTCGTCCAGGACGTCACCAACGCCCGCGGCCACGGCGCGAACCGGCCCGTGGTCGACATCATCACCGCCGTCGGCGCCCAGGAGGCGGCCGGCGCCCTGGCGGCCGAGCCGTGCCACTGCGTGGTGCTGGAGCTGGGCATGGAGGGCGAGGCGGCGCGGTTCCTCCAGGCGCTGCGGGGCGACGCCGCGCTGGCCGCCGTGCCGGTGCTGGTGCACAGCGGGCAGCGGGCGGACACGGCCGTGGAGGAGACGCTGCGCTCGCGGTCCTCGGGCACCGCGCTGGAGTTCCTCTCCAGCCTGGACGAGCTGCGGGAGCGCATCGCGCTGCACCTGTCCGCCGAGGAGCCGGGTGACGTGCTCTCCCTGGTGCGGCCGGACGATCCGCAGCGGCAGGCGCCCGAGCCGGTGCTGGACGTCTCGCACGCGGGCCGCACGGTCCTGGTCGTCGACGACGACGCGCGCAACCTGTTCGCGCTCAGCGGGATCCTGGAACTGCACGGCTTCCGGGTCCTGCACGCGGAGAACGGGCGCCGGGGCATCGAGACGCTGCTCGCCCACCCGGAGGTGGCGCTGGTGCTGATGGACGTGATGATGCCCGAGATGGACGGGTACACGGCGACGGCCGAGATCCGGGCGATGCCGCAGTACGCGGAGCTGCCGATCATCGCGGTGACGGCGAAGGCGATGCCGGGCGACCGGGAGAAGAGCCTCGCCTCCGGAGCCAGCGACTACGTGACCAAGCCGGTCGACACGCAGGCCCTGATGGCGTGCGTCCGGCACTGGCTGCCCTCGTGAGCCGCCGCCGCACGGCCGCCGCGGCCGTCCCGTCCACCGGGACGGTCACCCGGCCCCGTCCGTGCCGTCGCGTCCCAGGTCCCGGCAACCGAGGAGCATCCGCACCGTGAGCACCACCGACCGGCCCAGCCCGCCGCAGCACGAGGAGGCGGGGCCCGCGTCCTCCCTCCCGGCGTCCGCGTCGTCGGCCGGGCCCGCCGGCGTCGCCGCGGACTCCCCCGTGGGCCGTCTCGCGGCGACCGTGGAGCGGCTAAGCCGCGAGGTGCGGGCCGCGCAGGCGGAGGCCGAGGGGCGGGCCCTGCTCGAACTGGCCAAGGGCATCCTCGTCGAGCGGCTGCAGTGCGGGCCCACGCAGGCGGCCCGCCAGCTCGCCGAGCTGACCGAGCAGGCCGGGACGACCCCGCTGGAGTTCGCCGTCGAGGTCATCAACCAGGCGGCGCGGGACCGGATGTCGGAGGTGACGAACGCGTTCCTGGCCGCCACCCGGGCGGCCGAGGAGGCGGAGAGCGAGGCGGCGGCCGCCGTGCGGCTGCGGGCGGCCGAGAGCGGGGTGCTGGCGGCCGACGACACCCAGGCCGTCGCCGAGTCCCTGCTCCAGCACGCCCTGCAGCCGATCGGTGCGACGGCCGTGGCCGTCTGGGCGGCGGGCTTCGACGGCTCGCTCACGCTGGCGGGCAGCGCCGGTTTCTCCCCGGCGGAGGCGGCCCGCTGGCGCTACGTACCGCCGGACGTGGCGACGGTGGCCCGGCGGGGTCTCACCGAGCGTGACGGGCTGTGGATCTCCTCGCTGTCCGACACGGGACTGCCCAGCGTCGGCCGCCACCAGCACCCGGACGGGGGCAGGGCGGCGGTGCCGGCGGGCACGGGCGGACGGATCCACGGCGTACTGGAGATCGCCTGGCCGGCGCCGCTGCCCGAGCAGCCGCCGCAGATAGTGCGTCAGGTGGAGGCGCTGGCGGAGCTGTGCGCCCACACCCTGGAGACGTACACGGCGCCGAGCGACCCGGCCCACCCGCCGCGGGTGCTGCCGGACGCGGCGGAGCTGATGGACCTGGCCGACGGGCTGCAGGACCCCGCCCTGGTGCTGGTGCCCCATCTGGACGCCGCCGGGAACCTGGTGGACTTCCGCATCCAGCACGTCAACGGCCGCTTCCAGGACCCGGCGGGCCGGTCCCGGGCGATGATCAGCGGGGTGCTGCTGCTGGAGGCCTATCCGCTGGCCGCCGGGGAGAGCGGGCTGTTCCAGCGGATCGAGCGGGTGTACGCCACGGGTGAGCCGTTCCGGGCCCGGCGGACGAACCTGACGGCGCTGGTCGACCAGGTGCCGCTGTCGGCGGTCGCGGATCTCAGCATCAGCCGGCACGGCTCCAGCGTGCTGTTCATCTGGCGGATCGAGGACGAGGCGGCGCGGCTGGCGAGCCTGCTGCAGCACGCGCAGCGCCTCGGCCGGATCGGCGGGTTCGAGGAGAACCTGCTCACGGGCGAGATCACCTGGAACGGCCAGCTGTTCGACCTGTACGGGCGCCCGCCGACAAGTCTGCCGGTGGCGCTGGAGGACCTTCCCGCGCACGCCCACCCGGACGACGCGGTGCCCATCGGCCGTTTCCTGCGGACCCTGATGCACCACGGCCGGCCCGCCTCGGCCGCCTTCCGGCTGCAGCGGCCCGACGGGGTGACCCGGCACATCCGCGTGGTCGCCGAGCCGGTCACGGACACCGACGGCCGGGTGCTCACGGTGCGCGGCGCCTACCAGGACGTCTCGGCGCAGCACTGGACGGAGGTGGCACTGGCCGCCACCCGGGACCAGCTCGCGCACACCGAGCAGCACGCCAGCGAGCGGGACCGGCTGGCGCTCCAGCTGCAGCAGGCCATCATGCCGCCCGCCCAGGCGCCCCTGCGGGTGCCGGACCTGTCGGTGGCGGTGCGCTACCGGCCGGCGGAGGCCGAGCAGCTGGTGGGCGGCGACTGGTACGACGCGGTCGTGCTGCCGTCGGGGCTGGTGCTGCTGTGCGTCGGCGACGTCGCCGGGCACGGCATCGAGGCCGCGACCAGCATGGTCGTCCTGCGCAACGCCCTGCGCGGGCTGGCCGTCACCGGCGCGGGGCCGGGGCAGCTGCTGTCCTGGCTCAACATCGTCGCCCACCACCTCACGGGCGCGGTGACGGCCACGGCCGTCTGCGGGCTGTACGACCCGGACGCGCGCACCCTGCGCTGGGCCCGCGCGGGCCATCTGCCGCCGGTGCTGGTCCGCGGGGACGGCGCCGCTCCGCTGCCGACGGTGAGGGGGATGCTGCTGGGCGCGGTGGCGGAGGCCCGCTACGAGGAGGCGGAGGTGACGCTGGCGGCGCAGGACACCCTGCTCATGTACACCGACGGTCTCATCGAGCGCCGCGACCGCACGATGGAGGAGGCCCTGACCCAGCTCCTCACCACGGTCGGGACCGCCCCCAGGTCGCTGGACCAGCAGCTGGACCGCATGCTCACGCACAGCAGGTCGGACACGGACGACGACACCTGCATCGTCGGCATACGGGTGGGGTGAGAGGGCGGGGCAGGCAGCCAGAGCCTCGGGGGAGACGGGCGCGGCCGGGCGGCCGGGTCCCGGCCCCGCGGTCGTCCCGGCCGGCGGCGGCACGCCCGAGCCCCGGCGGCGGCCGGGGGCCGGGCGGATCCGGACTGCTCCCCGCCCGCCGCGCCGGATCCCGCGGGGCCGCCGCGGCCGATGCCGACCGCGCGGGCATGAAAGAGGGATCAGCGGGTACGCGCGGCTGCGCGGTGCGACTCGGCCGGTGGGCGAGGGAGTGCGGACGGCAGGCGGCGAAGGGGCTCAGGCCCCCGTGACAGGGACACGTCCCTGCAGGTCGTCGCCGTCGAGAGCTTGATCACTTCCACGTCCGGTGGCCGCGCGTACCGAGTGGCCCCCGGGGTGACCCCCGCCCCGGACGTCCGTACTTGTTGGAGGTACTCGTGCCCATTGCCCAGAACCCCTTGTCCGTCGAGGTGACCCTGCCCCGCGAGGACGTCGCCCTGCTCACGGTGGAGGGGTACTTGGACGTCGACACCGCGACCGAGTTCCAGCACCATCTGGCGAACCAACTGCACCACGGCCGCCGCCACTTCCTGCTCGACCTGTCGGCGGTGCCCTTCATGGACTCCTCCGGCATGAACATCATCCTGCGCGTCTACCAGGAGGCCCGGGAGCTGCCGGGGAGCGTGCACATCATCTCCCCCACGTCCGCGGTGCGGCGCATCCTGGACCTGACCGGCGTGAGCATCACCGTTCCGGTCTCGGAGAGCGTGGAGGAGGCCCTGGAGCGCGTCGACGGGATCCGGGAGAACGCCCCGCAGGAGGAGCCCGGAGCCTGAGAGGCTGGTCCGGGAAGGAGGCCGGGGCGCCACCCGGCACAACGCCACCGCGACGCCGTGTCCGGCCGTCGGGCGCAGCACGGCCGGGGCCGTGTGCGGCCGGCCGCCGCCGGGCCGCGGACGCGGTGGGACGTCATGACGACAAGGAGAGAACAGGTGCCGGAGCACGAGGCGGACGGGGCGCTCGCAGCGCCGTCGCAGGAGGTCAGGGACTTCCTGCGGCGCCGACGGGAGCAGATCGCCCAACGGTGGGCGGACGAACCCCTGTTCCGTACGGTGTTCACCGTCTCGCGGGACGAGGCGGTGGAGGCGGGCCGGGCGGTCGTCGACGCCCTGGCCGAGGTCGCGGACACCGGCCGGGTCGAGGACCCGGACGCCGCGGGGTTCAGCGGGGTGCGGGAACAGCTCGCCCGGATGGGCGCGGCGCGCTCCCGTGCGGGACTGTCCGCGACGCAGGTGTCGAGCGAGCTGTCGGCCCTGTGGCCGCCGGCCGAGAACCTGCTGGTCGCGGACCTGGAGCAGGCGGATCCGGAGCGGGTGCGGACCTGCTCGATCGCGCTGAGCCGGCTGATGGGCACCCTGCGCCTGGTCGCCATGCAGACGGCGGTGACGGAGGGGCAGGCGCTCATCGACCGGCAGCGGCTGCAGCTGATGGAGGTCGCCACGCCGGTGATCAAGTTGTGGGACGGGATCGTGGCGGTCCCGCTCATCGGCACGCTGGACAGCGCCCGCAGCCAGGTGGTGATGGAGACGCTGCTGAACTCGGTGGTCGAGCAGCACGCCCGGTTCGCGATCCTCGACATCACCGGGGTGCCGACCGTGGACTCGCTGGTGGCGCAGCACCTGATGAAGACCGTCGCTGCGGCCCGGCTGATGGGTGCGGAGTGCGTGGTCTCCGGTATCCGGCCGGCGATCGCCCAGACCATGGTGCACCTCGGGCTCGACCTGGGGTCGGTCCTCACCCGGGCGAGCCTCGCCGACGCGCTGGCCTACTGCCTGCACGAACTGGGCGCCGACATCGTCAACGCCCCGACGGGTGCGGGCCGACGGTGATCCAGGACCCCTCCCGCGGAGTGGCGGGGCACGCACCCGTGCCGGTGCTCCGGCTCGGCGACATCCTGCTGGTCACCCTCCAGGGGGACCTGTACGACAGCACGGCGCAGCAGCTGCAGCAGGACCTGTCGGAGACCATCGTGCGCAGCGGCGTCACCGGGGTGGTCATCGACATCTCCGGCGTGGAGATGGTCGACTCCTTCCTGGGGCGGGTGCTCGCCGAGATCGCCGCGCAGACCGAACTGCTGGCCGCGCGGACCGTGGTGGCCGGTATGCGGCCGGCGGTCGCGATCACCCTCGTGGAGCTGGGCCTGACGCTGCCGGGCCTGCGCACGGCGCTGAACACCGAAGTGGCGTTGGAGATGCTCTCCCAGCCCGTCGTGCTGTCCGGCCCCGCCGGCAGGCGCATGGAGGGTGCGTGATGGACACGTCGGCGGGCGTGGAGGCGTGCTTGCCCATCCGGTCGGACATGGATCTCGTGTGGGTGCGCCAGCATGTGCGGCAGTCCGCGGCCGGGCTCGGGTTCGGCCTGGTGGACCAGACGAAGCTGGTCACCGCCGCCAGTGAGCTGGCCCGCAACACCCTGGTGCACGGCGGGGGCGGCCGGATGGAGATCTCCGCGATCAGTACGGCGGGGGTGGCCGGGCTGCGGCTGTCCTTCATCGACGAGGGGCCGGGCATCCCGGATCTCGACCGGGCGCTCAGCGACGGCTACACCTCGGGGGACGGGCTGGGCATGGGACTGGGCGGGGCCCGGCGCCTGGTGCACGACTTCGCGGTGGAGAGCGCTCCCGGGTCCGGGACGACGGTCCGGGTGACGTCCTGGGTGTCCCGGCCGCCGCTGCCGCGGGAGGAGGGCTGATGCCGCGCGTGTGGGAGGTGCCGGTGCGGGACTCCACCCGGGTGCGGGACGCCCGGGTCGCCGCCGAGGAGGCGGCGGCCGTGGCCGGGCTCGACGAGCGCCGGACCGCGGCGGCGGCCCTGGTGGCGACCGAGCTGGCCACCAACCTGCTCAAGTACGCGCAGGGCGGCACGATGCTGCTCGACGTGGTGGATCCGCCCGTCCTGCCGGAAGGTACCGCGGCACGGTCGGTGCAGATCACCGCCATCGACCACGGGCCGGGGATGTCCGACGTGCCCGCCGCCCTGCGGGACGGCTTCAGCACCACCCGCTCGCTGGGCGCGGGGCTGGGCACCTGCCGCCGGCTGTCCGACGACTTCGCCCTGCACAGCGTGCCGGGCCGGGGCACCGTGGCGGTGGCCCGGCTGTCCGGCTCGGCCCGCCCCACCCCCGGTCCGGCCCCCGCGCCGGACAGGAACGGCGGCGGGTGGCGGCCGCCCGGGGTGCGCGCCGGCGGGGTGAACGTGCCCTTCGCCGGTGCCGGGCACTCCGGTGACGCCTGGGCCTGGCACCGGGACGGGGACCGCTTCACGCTGCTGCTCGCGGACGGCCTCGGACACGGCACCGAGGCCGCACGCGCCTCCAGTGCCGCGGTGGAGGCGTCGCGGCGGTGGGGGCACCTGCCGCCCGCCGAGGCGCTGGGCCGGCTGCACGAGGCGCTCACCGGGACCCGGGGGGCCGCCGTGGCGGTGGCCCAGCTGGACACCCGCGCCGGACTGCTGCGGTTCGCCGGGATCGGCAACGTGGGGGCGCGGCTGCGTGAGGGCGACGGGTGGCGGGCGCTGCTGTCCCGGCCCGGCATCGTCGGCGTGCACCGCCCCGGCCGGGTGCGGGAGGACGAGCGCCCCTGGACCGACGACAGCCTGCTGATCCTGCACACCGACGGCCTGTCGAGCCGCTGGAGCCCGGACCCGGACGCCGGGCGTCCGGCGACCGACCCGGCGGTCACGGCCGCGGTGACGATCCGCGACGCCAGCAGCCCGGCCCTTCCGGTCCGGGACGACACCGCCGTGGCCGTCCTGTCCCCCGTCCCCCCGGACCGGTCATGACCCGGACGTGGCACATCACCAGCACCGCCGACGCGGCCGCCGCCCGGGCCGCCGTGGGGCGGGCCGCCGCGCTGTGCGGCGCGCCGGCGGTCGAGCGGGCGAGGCTGGCCGCGTCGGTCGGCGGGCGGCTGCGGCAGTGCCTGACCAAGGGCGGCACCTGGGTTCTCACCCTGGACGTGTCCGGCTCCCCCTCGGGCGGCGGCACCCTGCGGGTGGTGGTGGCACCGCCGCCGGAGGCCGCCGCGGCCGGCGAGATCCCGTGGGAGACGGAAGTCGCCGTACCGGAGCCCGGCCGGGCGCCGAGCACGGGCGGCCGGGCGTCGGCCGACCCGGCGGAGGCCCTGCTGGGCGCCGACGAGGACACGGCCGTGGTGCTGGAGAAGCTGGCCGAGCAGGAGGCGCTGGTCGCCTTCCACCGGGAGGAGCTGCACCAGACGAACCAGGGCGTGCTCGCCCTGCACGCCGAGCTGGACGCCGCCGGGCGGGCGCAGCGCACGGCGTTCGCCGCGGAGCGCCGGGCCCGCAAGGAGGCCGAGACCGCCCGCCGTCGGCTGACGTTCCTGGCGGACGCCAGCGTGGTGCTGAACGCGTCGCTGAATCTCGACGAGATCGTGCGCCGTCTGCCGGAGCTGCTGGTGCCGGACTACGCCTCGCGGGTCGACGTGTGGCTGTTCGACGAGGAGGGCGAGGAGGCCCACCCGGCGTCGCACGCCGCCGCCGCGGTCCGGGCGGCCCGCACGGGGCGCCCGCAGTACGCGGCCGCGCACCCGGGCGGTCTGCCCGGGGTCGACGACCAGCCGCCCTCGGTGCTCGCCCCGGACCGGCCGCTGCTGTGCGTGCCGCTGCTGACCCGCCGGGCACCGCTGGGCGTGCTCACGCTGTCCCCGCCGGGGGAGCGCTGGGCGCCCGACGACGCGGTGATGCTGATCGAGTTCACCCGCCGGGCCAGCATCGCGCTCGACAACGCGCGGCGCTTCGAGCACAACCGGGACATCGCGGAGACGCTGCAGCGCGCCCTGCTGACGGAACTGCCGGACATCCCGCGGCTGAGCCTGGCCGCGCGCTACCTGCCGGCCACGCACGGGCTGAACATCGGCGGCGACTGGTTCGACGCGTTCCGCGGCCCGGACGGCAGCCTGATCACCGTGGTCGGCGACGTCACCGGGCACGGACTGCACGCGGCGGTGATGATGAGCCAGCTGCGCACCGCGCTGCGCGCCTACGCCGTCGACCACAGCAGTCCCGGCCGGCTGCTGACCCGGCTGCACCAGTTCCTGCACCACCTCCAGCCGGACCTGTTCGCGACCGCCGTCATCGCGCGGTTCCATCCCGGCGAGCCGACGCTGACGTGGGCCGCCGCGGGACATCCGCCGCCGGTACTGCGGCTGCCCGACGGGCGGGTGCGCGTCCTGGACGCCAAGCCGGGCGCCATGCTGGGCATCCCGCTGCACCAGGAGATCGCCGACCACACCGAGCCGCTGGAGCCGGGGTCGACGCTGGCGCTGTACACGGACGGTCTCGTCGAGCGGCGCGCGCGGGGCATCGACCCCGGCATCGCCCGTCTGGCGGCGGCGCTGGGCTCCTTCGAGCCCGGGGAGCTGGACGCCGACCCGGAGAGTTCGGCGGACCGGCTGCTGAGCCCGCTGCTGAGCGACTCCGAGCGCGACGACGACATCTGCCTGCTGCTCTGTCACCTGCACGGGTGAACGGCGGCGGCCGGGCCGCCCCGGGCGCCCGGTCCCGCCCGTCCCCGCGGGCGAGGGACGCCCGCGGGCCCCGGCCGCCACGGCTTCCCGGTGCGCCACCGGCGCCGCGCGGGCATCGTGGTGCGATACGGGGGCACACGCGAAGGGCGTCGACGTACGAGGCAGGACACACGCAGCCGGAGAGGGATGACCGCCGTGACTCGACCCAGGATCCTGGTGGTGGGCGCAGGTTTCGCCGGAGTGGCGTGCGTCCGCCGGCTCGAACGCAGGCTGGCGCCGCACGAGGCGCGCATCACGCTGGTGACACCGGTCTCCTACCAGCTGTATCTGCCGCTGCTCCCCCAGGTCGCCTCCGGTGTGCTGACCCCGCAGTCGGTCGCGCTGTCCCTGCGCCGCAGCACCAAGTACCGCACCCGGATCATCCCGGGCGGGGCCATCGGCGTGGACCTGCGGGCGAAGGTGTGCGTGATCCGCACCATCACCGACGAGATCGTCAACGAGCCGTACGACTACATCGTGCTGGCCCCCGGCAGTGTCACCCGCACCTTCGACATCCCGGGGCTGGTGGACCACGCCTTCGGCATGAAGACGCTGGCCGAGGCCGCCTACATCCGCGATCACGTGATCGCCCAGCTCGACCTCGCGGACGCCAGCCACGATCCGGCCGAGCGCGCCTCCCGGCTGCAGTTCGTGGTGGTCGGCGGCGGCTACGCCGGCACGGAGACGGCGGCCTGCCTGCAGCGGCTGACGCACGCCGCCGTGGAGCGCTACCCGCACCTGGACCCGGGGCTGATCAAGTGGCACCTGATCGACATCGCCCCGAAGCTCATGCCGGAGCTGGGCGAGAAGCTGGGCCGCAGCGCCCTGGAGATCCTCACCCGGCGGGGCATCGAGATCTCCCTCGGGGTGTCCATCGCGAAGGCCGGCCCCGAGGAGGTCACCTTCACCGACGGCCGGGTGGTGCCCACCCGCACGCTGATCTGGACCGCCGGGGTGGTGGCCAGCCCGCTCATCGCCACGCTCGGCGCCGACACCGTCCGGGGACGGCTCGCGGTCACCGCGGAGATGACCCTGCCGGGCTACGACGGCGTGTTCGCGCTCGGCGACTCGGCCGCGGTGCCCGACCTGGCGAAGGGCGAGGAGGGCGCCGTCTGCCCCCCGACCGCCCAGCACGCCCACCGCCAGGGCCGGACGGTGGCCGACAACGTCATCGCGACCCTGCGCGGCCGGCCGCTGCGCCGCTACACCCACCACGACCTGGGGCTCGTGGTGGACCTCGGCGGCACCGACGCCGTCTCCAAGCCGCTGGGCGTCGAACTGCACGGGCTGCCCGCGCAGGTGGTGGCCCGTGGATACCACCTGGGGGCGCTGCGCACCGGCGTCGCCAAGACCCGGGTCCTGACGAGCTGGATGCTGAACTCGATCGCCGGCGACGACTTCGTCCGCACCGGTTTCCAGGCGCGCAAGCCGGCGAAGCTGCGGGACTTCGAGTTCACGGACGCCTACCTGACGCCGGACCAGGTCCGGGCGCATGTCGAGGAGTCGGGCCGGCCGGTACGGTGACACGGGCGGGGGTCCGGCGACACCGCTGCGGGCCGGGACGGCCGGCCCGCCTCGGGTGACAGGAGAGAGTGCGGCGGCGTGAAGGCTGCGGGAGGACGACCGGCGCGGGCCGGCCTGCGGGAACGCTTCCTGGCGTCCGACCCCGGGCTGCTGCGGCTGACGGGCGCGCTGCGGACGGTGGGCGCCATCGCGCTGACGGTGGCCGTGCTGGCCCTGGCGGGCGCCTCCACCACCCTGCTCGTCGCGGGGGCCATCTCCGCGATGGTCGCGACCTTCTCCATCCGGGAGAGACAGCGCCCGGCCCAGGCCGTCACCCTGGCCCTCGGGCTGCCGGTGGCGTTCGCCTCGGTGTCCCTGGCCGCGCTGCTCAGCGAGCGCCGCTTCGTCGGCGACGCCTGCTTCGTCGTCCTCATCTTCTGCGCGGTCTACGGGCGCCGGTTCGGCGACCGCGGGACGGCGCTGGGGCTGATCGGCTTCCAGGTCTACTTCCTGTCCCTGTTCGTGGGCGCCGACCCCGGCGGGCTGCCCGGGCTGTGGGCGGCCATCGCCGTCGCCTTCGCGTGCAGTGCCCTGATGCGGTTCGCCCTGGTCCCGGTCACCCCGACCGGCTTGATGGGGCGCCTGAGGGACGCCTTCCGGGCCCGGCTGGCCCAGCTGGTCACCGCGCAGCTCGCGCTGCTGGACGCCGGTCCGGACACCGCCGACAAGGCGCTGGAGGACGTCCGCGACGGCACCGCGCGCCTGCACGAGACGGCCCTGATGATCCAGTCGCGGCTGGAGGACGGCACACCCGACGAGGCGACGGCGCGCCTGGTGCAGCGCCGGATCGCGGAGGCGGAGATCGCCGTCGAGCGGCTCGGGCTGCTGCTGCTGTCCGCGCGCAGCGCCGAGCGGGCGGACACCCTCACCCTGCACCTGCCGGGCGCGCCCGCCCCGGAGGTGGGCCGGCTGCCGGGCCCGGACGAGGCGGCCGCGCTGCTGCGCCGGGACCTGCTCGCGCTGCGCACGCTGGTGCTGCGCACCGAGGTGGCGGGGACGGCCGTGGCGCATCTGCGCAACCGGCTGCTCGCCTACCGGGACGAGGAGAACCTGCCGCCCGCCTCCCGTGCCGTCCAGGACGTCTTCCGCGCGATCGGTGAGACGGCGCGGGCGGTCATGGGGCTGCGGATCGCACTGGACGGGCCGCAGGACGAGTCGGACGACACCCCGGCGACCGCCCGCTCCCGGGAGGAGCTGGACGCCGAGGACGCGGCTATCGACGCCCGGGAGGACGAGGACCGGGAGACGGGACTGCGGCGGCCCACCACCCGGGCCGCGGTGCAGGTGGCGGTGGGGTCGTCGCTGGCGATCGTGGGCGGGGAACTGCTGTCCGCGCACCGCTGGTACTGGGCGGTCCTCACCTGCTGGATCGTCTTCATCAACACCGCGTCGACGGGCGAGATCCTGGTCAAGGGCTACCGGCGGCTGCTGGGCACGGTGTTCGGTGTCGTCGCCGGGATCCTGCTGGCGGCGGTGGTGGGCCGCAACACGTGGGCGGCGTTCGCGCTGGTCCTGCTGCTGATCTTCGCGATGTTCTACACGGCGCCGCTGTCGTACACGCTGATGTCGTTCTTCGTGACCGCGATGCTGGGTCTGCTGTACACGCTGCTGCACACCTACAGCTGGGAGGTGCTGGTGCTGCGGCTGGAGGAGACGGCGCTGGGAGTGGTCTGCGGGGTGGTGGCGGCGGCGGTGGTCCTGCCGATCCGTACCGACCGGCGGACGAACGAACTGCTGGGCACGGTGCTGGAGCGGCTCGCCGAGGTGACCGAGGCGGCGGCGGCCCAGCTCAGCGGCGGGTCCGTGGCGGATCTGCTGGAGAAGGCGCGGGACCTGGACCAGGCGCTGGGCGATCTGCGGTCGGCGACCAAGCCGCTCACCCATCCGGTCACCCCGCTGCGGGCCCGGCGCACCAACGCCCGGTACGTGGTGGCGCTGCTGGAGACCTGCGCGTACCACGCGCGGGCGCTGGCGGCGACGGCGGAGCTGCTGCCCGCCCACCCGTCCATCGCGGCGGATCCGCGGCTGAGCGGGGCGGCCGGGCGGACGGTGCGCAACATCCGGACGATCGCCGCGCGGGTCGCCGAGGAGGACACCACAGGCACGATCGAGTCGGGGCCCAGCATCGCCTCGCTGCTGGAGGGGTCGGCGGCGGACGGCACCCCCCGCTTCGGCCGGATCACCGACCGGGTGCTGCGGCACCTGCAGCGGCTGGACGAGGCCGTGGTGGGCCTCGCCCGGCCGCTGGGGGTGCCGCTGGAGCAGCCGGAGCGGTGAGCGCCGGCTGCGCGGGGCGCGGTGTCAGAAGTCGGTGGGCAGTCCGCTGGCGGCGGCGATGCCGCGCAGTTCCTCGTTCTGCCGGTGACGGTCCCTGATGAAGTCCGCGATCTCCCCCAGGCGCGAGGGATCGGCGGCGGTCGCCGCGTCGGTGACGACGCGCACCGGACCGTTGTCGTCGACGTCCAGCTCGACCACCTCGTTGTCGAGGCGGCCGGTGACGGCGGTCGCGATGACGAGGGCGGCCTCGTCGCGCACCTCCTGGGGCAGTTCGTCGTCGCCGCTGTCGAGGGCGAGGTCCAGGCCGGACAGGCGGTGCTCCTCGATCGCCTCGAGGACCGGCTCCACCACACGGAGCAGAAGCCGGTAGTCCTCGGTGTCCATCCGGACGCGCAGGAGGTCGAGGTAGACGTCCACGGGCCGGCCTTCCGGGGGAATCTCGGATTCGCTCATAGGGAGCGGGTTCCCCGCTTCCGGCCCGCCATGACAAGCGGGGCTCCGCCGGGCGGGAGACGGGCGGAGGCCGGCCGCCGGGGGTGCCGTCGGGGGCACGGCCCCGCTACGCTGCGTGGACCGCTGTCGCCGGACCGCCGTCGAGGGGAACCATGGTCGTCACGTACCTCGTGCTCGCGCGGCTGCCCGAGGGCGGCCTGGGCGATTTCGACGCCTACGAGAGCGCCGTGCTGCCCCTGCTCGCCGAGCACGGAGGACGCCTCGAGCGGCGCCTGCGGACGCCCGACGACCGGGTCGAGGCGCACCTCGTGACCTTCCCCGGCAGCGAGGAACTCGCCGCCTTCCGGGCGGACCCCCGGCGTGCTGCCGCGGCCCCGCTGCTGGAGTCCTCCGGGGCGGCGGTCGAACTGCTCGCCGTCCGCGACGTGCCGTGACGGTGCGGCCGGAAGGCGGGCTCCGGCGTCAGACGCGGCGCCAGCGGGCCAGGGCGAAGGAGAACACACCGAACAGGACCAGGCCGGCGGCGACGCCCGCCAGCAGCCACGGGCCGGCCGGCGTCTGGGCGAAGCTGCGCAGGGTGTCGTCGAGGCCCTTGGCCCGGTCGGGTTCGTAGTCGACGGCCGCGCGGACGGCGAACACCCCGGCGGCGGCGAACACCAGGCCGCGGGCGACGCCGCCGCCCACCCCGGTCACGTCGACGAGGGCGCGGGTGCGGCGGCTCATCTCGCCCGGCCGGAGTTCGTCGTGGTACGTGCGGCGGGCGGCCCGGACGCCGATCCACACGCCGGCGCCGGCCACGACGGCACCGCCCAGGGCGACGAGCCACGGCCCCGCGGGCAGTTCCAGGGCGCGGGCGGTGACGTCGCGGGACTGGCGGTCGCTCGATCCGCTGCCGTTGTCCCGGTCCACGGCGAACGCCAGGACCGAGGAGGCGACGAAGGCGTAGAACCCGCAGCGCGCGGCGGACGCCAGGCGCTTGCGGGCCTTGCGGCCGTCCTTGCCGGAGGCGCCGAAGAGCGCCTCGGTCAGGCGCCACAGCGCCATGCCCACCAGTCCGATGCCCAGCGCCCACAGCAGCAGGGCGCCGAACGGCTTGTCGGCGAGTTCGGCCAGTGCTCCGCCGCGGTCGGCCTGCCGGTCGCCGTCGCCGAAGGCGATGCGCAGGGCGAGTACGCCCACCAGCAGGTAGATGACGCCCCGGGCGGTGAGTCCCGCGCGTGCGGCCCCCTCCCGTACCGAACCGTTCGCGGCGCGCCGGGCGTCCGTCCGCCCTCTGCGCGCCAGTGTCCCCATGTTCATGTCCCCCCAGTGCTGCGTGACGTCGGCCGGACATCCGGATGCCCCGGCTTCGGGCGCGCACACGTGGGGCGCCGGACCGGTGGTCCGGCGCCCCACGCGCAGCCGTCCGCCCTCAGTCGGCGGCGAGGGCGGCCGGGCGGGGGCCGGCCGCCGCGGTGGAGGTCCCGAGCCAGCGGTGCGCGGTCTCCAGGGCGTGCCGCACGTCGCGGGTGCCCGTGGACACGCACAGCGTGTAGGCGAGGTCGCGGACTCGCGGGTTGGGAGCGGCGGGGCCCTGCGTGGTCTCGGCGCCGGTCAGCGCCTCGTACTCCTCGACGAGCCGGCGCAGCACGACGGGGTGTGGTTTCAGCATGTGTTCTCGTTCTCCGGTTCCGTGGGGGCGGGGGGTGTCCGTGCCGTGCTCGGGGGCGGCACCGCCCTCGTACGGGCGGCGCGGTGAGGACGGGGGTGGCGGGCGCCGGGCGGGTCAGGCGTCCGGGGCCGGGGTGCCGCGGCGGGCGGAGCGCTGGCCCATCGCCTCGGCGCGCACGCGGGCGCAGCTGCGGCTGATCAGGCGGGAGACGTGCATCTGGGAGATGCCCAGCCGGTCGGCGATGCGGCTCTGCGTCATGTCCTCGAAGAACCGCATGTAGAGGATGGCGCGCTCGCGCTCGGGAAGACGGCGCAGGCCCTCCTTGGCCGACTCGCGGTCGATCACCGTGTCGTAGGAGTTGTCCGAGGCGCCCAGCGTGTCGGCCAGGCTGTAGCCGTCGTCCTCCGTGGACAGCTCGGCGTCGAGCGAGAGGGTGCTGAAGCTCTCCAGCGCCTCCAGCCCGGCCCGGACCTCGTCCTCGGTCAGTCCGGTGTGGGCCGCGACGTCGGCGACCGAGGGTTCGGGGCTGCCCGGGTGCTGGGTCAGCTCGCGGCGGGCCACCCGGACCTTGTTGCGCAGTTCCTGCACCCGGCGCGGCACCCGCAGGGCCCACATGCGGTCGCGGAAGTGGCGCTTGACCTCGCCGGTGATGGTGGGAACGGCGTAACTCTCGAAGGCTCCGCGGGACGGGTCGAAGCGGTCGATGGCCTTCACCAGTCCCAGGGCCGCGACCTGGCGCAGGTCCTCCACGGACTCGCCGCGGTCACGGAAGCGGCCGGCGATGCGGTGGGCCATGGGCAGCCACGCGGTGACGAGCTCGTCGCGGACGGCGTCCCGCTCCGGCCCGTCCTCCAGCGTGGCCAGGCGGGCGAACAGGGCGGCGGTGTCGGGGGCGTCGTCGTGCCGCCTGCGGGCGGGGGCCGACTCGGTGGCGGGGGTCGCGGGACGGGGGGCCGAGGTGTCAATGAGCATTGCGGTATCGCTCCCGAGCGGTGGTTGGGGGGGGTCTGCCACGGGACGGGCCGCCGCCGGGACACCAGAGGGGTCCACAGCGGTCGTACCGATCCCGCCGGCGCGCCTCCGGTCCGAAGCACGAAACTCCGGTTGCCCCGCCCCCAACCGAACAAACACCCCTGTGCCGGACAATCGGCCGAGGGCGTGCGGGCTCAGGTGAGGGGCACGACGGCGGTGATGCACTTGCCGCCGGCGGGCAGGTCGGAGACCAGGACGTCACGCGAGAGGCGGCAGACGATGGGCCAGCCGTGTCCGCCGGGCCGGCGGTCGCCGGTGCGGCCGGCCGCCGTCCGGGCCACCGGCAGTTCGTTGCTGCGGTCGCTCACCGAGACGCGGACCGACGGCCCGGTGACGTCGACCCGGACCTCGGTGACGCCCCCGCCGTGCAGGATGGCGTTGGTGGTCAGCTCGGACGCGACGAGCAGCGCGTCCGACAGGGCGTCGGCGTCGCAGGGCGCGCGGCCGGTCCGGCACTGTTCGGACACCGCGCGGATCACGGCGTCCCGGACGTCGCCCGGCCGGCACGGGGACGTGCGCCGGACCGGGCCGCTGCCCGGGGGTTCGGCAACGGGCACGGTGGTATGCGCCTCTCGCATCCTTCGACTCCCTGCTTCTCCTCGTTCGATTCCGGCACGCCCGGGCCGGACAGATGCCGCGTACTTCCCTTTTCGGCTCACCTGTCCCGGGGGTGGCAAACCTCCCGGCCCTCATCCGGGCGCATGTCATGCGAACGGCGCACGGGGGTACGCGGGGGGACATGACCGATGTGGTGGACTCGGACGAACTGCTGCGGCGCATCCAGCGGGCCCGGGCCCGCGCGGCCCAGGAGGAACGCGCCCTGCGGGCCGGGCAGGCCCCGGGCGACGCCGGGTCCGGCACGGATCGCGACACCGAGGTCCGCAGACTGGCCTACGAGGTGGTGCTGGGCGTCCTGGACGAGATCCTCACGCCGGGCAGGCGCGCCGGGCGGGAGTGAGCCGCCGGACGGTCCGCCCGGGCGGGCCCGGACCGGTGCCGGATTGCCCCCGGTGCGTTCGGGCACCCGGGGGCCATGACTGCCGATCACCACCGGGCACCGGTGCTGGAAGCCCTGCAGGACTATCACCGCACGGGACGGCTGGCGTTCACGCCGCCGGGGCACAAGCAGGCCCGTGGTGCCGACCCGGCGGTGCGTGAGGTGCTGGGCGACGCGGTGTTCCTCGGCGACGTGCTGGCGTCGGGCGGGCTGGACGACCGTCTGACCCGGGGCCGCGTGCTGCAGGAGGCCCAGGACCTGATGGCGGACGCGGTGCACGCAGACCACACCTTCTTCAGCACCTGCGGCAGTTCCCTGTCGGTCAAGGCGGCGATGCTGACGGTCGCCGGTCCGCACGAGAAGCTGCTGGTGGGCCGGGACGCCCACAAGTCCGTGGTGTCGGGGCTGATCCTGTCCGGCATCGAGCCGGTGTGGGTCGAGCCGCGCTGGGACGCCGAGCGGCGCCTGGCGCATCCGCCGTCGGCCGCGGAGTTCGAGCAGGCGTTCCGGGAGCATCCCGATGCGCGCGGCGCGCTCGTCACGAGCCCCACCCCGTACGGCGCGTGCGCCGACCTGTCGGCCGTCGCCGAGGTGTGCCACCGGCGGGGCCGCCCGCTGATCGTGGACGAGGCGTGGGGTGCCCATCTGCCCTTCCACCCGGACCTCCCGTCGTGGGCGATGGACGCGGGCGCCGACATCTGCGTGACCAGCATCCACAAGATGGGCAGCGGCCTGGAGCAGGGTTCCGTCTTCCACCTGCGGGGCGATCTGGTGCCGCCCGCGCTGCTCGGGATCCGCGCGGACCTGCTCGACACCACCAGCCCGTCGGTGCTGATCCGCGCCGGCCTGGACGGCTGGCGCCGGCAGATGGTGCTGCACGGCAGGGAGCTCATGGGCGCCGCGCTGGAGCTGTGCGCCGAGGTACGGGCGGCCGTCGAGGAGATCGACGGGATGCACGTCAACGACCGCGCCGACTTCTGCGCCCCCGGGATGGCGGACGACTTCGATCCGCTGCCCGGCATCATCGACGTCGAGGAGCTGGGGATCACCGGGTTCCAGGCGGCCGACTGGCTGCGCGAGCACCGCGCCGTCGACGCCCACATCGTCGACCACCGCCGGATCGGCGCGCAGATCACCCATGCCGACGACCGGGAGACGACCGGGCAGCTGCTGGCCGCGCTGAAGGACCTCGCCCGGGTCGCTCCGGAGCTGCCGCGGGCTCCGCGCGTCGACGTGCCGCCGCCCGGGGAGCTGCGGATGGAGCAGGCCCTGCTGCCGCGCGACGCGTTCTTCGGCCCGGCCGAGGACGTGCCCGTGGGCGAGGCCGCCGGCCGGATCGCGGCCGAGATGATCACGCCGTACCCGCCGGGCATTCCGGCGGTGCTGCCGGGCGAGCGGCTGGACGAGCCGGTCCTGCGGTACCTGCGGACCGGGCTCGCCGCGGGCATGCATCTGCCGGATCCGACGGATCCCGGGCTGGAGACGCTCCGGGTCGTCGACGAGCGCGCGGTGTGACGCGACGGCCGGCCGGGACCGCCCCCGCCCGGACGCTGAAGAAGGGCGCCAGAGCGGGGCGCCGGAGCGGGCGCCGGAGCGGGGCGCCGGAGCGGGCGCCGGAGCGGGGCGCCGGAGATCGCGAAAAGTGAAACGGGTCACGTGACCGGGTTCCGGTTGCCAAAAGTCAACCGGGTTGGTTTATCGTTCATCTACACGTGGTGACGGAGTCGACGCCCGGTCCTCCGACACCACTCGTAACGGCCCTGGCTGGTTTCCCCCGTCCAGCCAGGGCTTCTTCATGCCCGGATGCCGCCCCGCGGCGGCGCGGGTCTCCTCCCCCGAAATGCCCCGGACGCCGCCTGCGGCTCCAATGGAGGGAGAGAACGCCCCGAACGTCCGTACGGCTAGGAGCCCGCGCCATGACGCATGCGATCAAACTCCTGACCGCCCTCCCCCCTCCGCAACGGCAGCGCCTGATGGCCCTCGCGCGGGAGGTGTACTTCCCGGAGGACACCCGGATCTTCGAGGCGGGCGGCACCGCCGACCGCTTCTGGGTCATCCGCTCCGGCGCGGTCTCCCTGGAGATGCAGGTCAACCACCTGCACCGCACCACGGTCGCCGGCCTGAGCGCGGGCGACCTGCTCGGCTGGTCCTGGCTGTTCCCCCCGCACCGATGGGACTTCGGCGCCGTCGCGTTCAGCCAGGTGCGCGCCTACGAGTTCGACGCGACGGCCGTGCTGGAGCTGTGCGAGGAGGACCCCCGGCTGGGGCTGACACTGGTGCGCGGTGTCGCGGAGATCCTGGCGCACCGGCTGGAGATGACGCGCGGCCAGCTGATGGAGCAGTACGCGCTGCACCGGCGGGGCGTGGTGCCCTAGGGCCTGTCCGACGGACCCGGCGGCACCGCGGGGCGGGCACTCAGCTTCCGGCGATCAGGCTCAGCCCCAGGACGATCATGGTCGCGGCGACCAGTCCGTCCAGGACCCGCCAGGCCGCGGGCCGGGCGAGGAAGCGGCTCAGCAGCCGGGCGCCGAAGCCCAGCGCGGCGAACCAGCAGACGCTGGCCAGCACCGCGCCCAGACCGAAGGTCCAGCGCAGCGGGCCGTGGTCGGCGGCCACCGAGCCCAGCAGGAAGACGGTGTCCAGGTAGACGTGCGGGTTGAGCCAGGTCATCGCGAGACAGGTGAGCACCGCCCGGCGGCGCGACCCGGCAGCCTCCCCCTCCGTGCGCAGCCCGTCCGCCCCCGGGCGGATCACCCGCCGGGCCGCCAGGGCGCCGTAGCCCAGCAGGAAGGCGCCGCCGATCCAGCCCACCGCCGTCAGGGCCCCCGGCCAGGCGACGACGACCGCGCCGATCCCCGCCACGCCCAGCGCGATGAGCGCGGCGTCGGACAGGGCGCAGATGCCGACGACCGCGAGGACGGCGTGGCGGCGGACGCCCTGGCGCAGCACGAAGGCGTTCTGGGCGCCGATGGCCACGATCAGGGACAGTCCGGTGCCGAAGCCCGCCGCGGCGGTGGTCAGGGTGCTCGTCATGCGGAAGACGCTAGTCGCGGCACCTGAGTGCAGTACAGCTAAGGATTCTTACGTACCCTTAGGAATTGTGAAGAGAGAAGCACCCGTCGGCGCGTCCGGCGCCCCGTCCGCCCCCCTGTCCGAGCTGCCGCTGGACCAGGTGCGGACCCTGCTCGCGGTGGTCGACGAGGGGACCTTCGACGCGGCCGCCGCCGTCCTGCACGTCACGCCCTCCGCGGTGAGCCAGCGGGTGAAGGCCCTGGAGCAGCGCACCGGGCGGGTCCTGCTGCTGCGCACCAAGCCGGTCCGGCCGACCGAGTCCGGCCAGGTGCTGGTGCGGCTGGCCCGCCAGGTGGGGCTGCTGGAGCGGGACGCGCACGCCGAGCTGGGTCTCAGCGGCACCGGTCGGGCCACGCGCGTGCCGGTGGCGGTCAACGCGGACTCCCTGGCGAGCTGGTTCCTGCCCGTCCTCAGCCGCGTACCGCCCGAGCCGCCGGTCTGCTTCGAGCTGCGCCGGGAGGACGAGGGGCACACCGCCGCGCTGCTGCGGGAGGGGACGGTGATGGCCGCGGTGACCTCCTCGCCCGAGCCGGTCCCCGGCTGTTCGGTCCGGCACCTGGGGCGGATGCGCTACCTCCCCGTCGCGCACTCGGAGTTCGCCGCGCGGCACCTCGCCGGGCCACTGGAGGACGTGCTGCCCCTGGCACCCGTGGTCGTCTTCGACCGCCTGGACGACATCCAGGACGGGTTCGTGCGGCGGATCACCGGCGGGCGCCGCGGGGCGAGCGCCGACCGGCACTGGATCCCCACCTCGGAGGGGTACGCCGACGCCGTCGCGGCCGGCCTGGGCTGGGGCATGGTCCCCGAGGCCCAGGCGGTGCCCCTGCTGCGCACCGGCCGGGTCACCCGCTTCGCGCCGCGGCACGAGGTGGACGTCCCGCTGTACTGGCAGCAGTGGAAGCTGGACTCCCCCGCCCTCGCCGCGCTGGCCGAGGCGGTCACCGCGACGGCGGCCCGGGCGCTCCGCCCCTGACGGCGCCCGCCGTCCGGCCGGGGCCGGACGCGGCACGGTCCGCCGTCCCCGCCGCGCCCGGCCCGCCGGGCGGGCCGAGCCGGGCGGCGGCGCTGTCCAGCAGCATGTCCAGGGCTGTCGGGTAGGCGCTGGTGACCATGCGGGCCGCCAGCAGCGGGGCCACCTCGGCGATGCGCGGGTGGGTCGACGCGGGCAGCCGGGCGTAGGTCGAGTGCCACATCTCCTCGTCGGCGCGCCGGGCGGCGCCGGGCAGGGCGAGGGACGCCGCGTCCAGGGCGGCGAAGCCCAGGGTGGTGTCGATGAACGCGTGGTAGATCCGCACCGTCTCCGCCGGGGAGAAGCCCGCCGAGCGCAGCACGTCGAGCACGGCCTCGTCCGCGGCGAGTTCGTTGGCGCGGCCGGAGACCCGACTCGCGGTGAGCACCGCCGCCTGCGGGTGGGAGACGTAGGCCTCGTGGATGCGCAGGCCCACCGCGCGCAGGTCGGCGCGCCACTCCCCCGTCGGGCGCCAGCCCCGCAGCGCGCGTCCCACGAGGGCGTCCCCGAGGGCGAGGGTCAGGTCGTCCATGCCGCGGAAGTACCGGTACAGGGTGCTCGGGTCGCAGTCCAGGGCGAGGCCGAGCCGGCGGGCGGTCAGGCCGCTGCTGCCGTGCTCGCGCAGCAGGCGCAGCGCCGCGTCGACGATCAGCGCCTCGGACAGCACCTGCCCGCTCCTGGTGGGCCGGCGCCGCCGCCGCTTCTCCTCGGGAACCACCCGCTTGGCCATCGTCCGCTCTCCTCCCGCCGGGGGGCCCCGGCCGCGCCCGGCGGAGGGCGGGCGGGCCCCGGGCACCTTATGCCAACGCCATTGACCTTACGCTCCCGCGAGGCGTTGTATCTCCCGCACAGGAGCTCCTCGTATCGTCCTGATACGTCACGGAAAGGGAGTGTTTCGTCATGCGCGTACTGCTGGTGGGAGCGGGCGGGGTGGGCACCGCCATCACCCGGGTGGCGGCCCGGCGGCCGTTCTTCGAACGGATGGTCGTCGCCGACTACGACCCGGCCCGCGCCGAGGCCGCCGTGGCGGCGCTCGGTGAGAGCGCGGACCGTTTCCACGCCGAGCGGGTGGACGCCGGGGACCAGGCCCAAGTGGCGGGCCTGCTGCGGGAGCACGGCTGCGACGTGCTGCTCAACGCCACCGACCCGCGGTTCGTGATGCCGCTGTTCCGCGCCGCCCTGGACGCCCGGGCCACTTATGTCGACATGGCGATGTCCCTGTCCCGGCCGCACCCGGAGCGGCCGCACGAGGAGTGCGGGGTCAAGCTGGGCGACGAGCAGTTCGCCCTGGCGGCGGACTGGGAACGGGCCGGCGCGCTCGCCCTGGTCGGCATGGGGGTGGAGCCCGGGCTGTCCGACGTCTTCGCCCGCTACGCGGCCGACGAACTCTTCGACCGGATCGACGAGATCGGGGTCCGGGACGGCGCCGACCTCACCGTGGACGGCTACGAGTTCGCCCCGTCGTTCAACATCTGGACCACCATCGAGGAGTGCCTGAACCCGCCCGTCGTGCACGAGGCCGGCCGCGGCTGGTTCACCACGGAGCCGTTCAGCGAGCCCGAGGTGTTCGACTTCCCGGAGGGCATCGGGCCGGTGGAGTGCGTGAACGTCGAGCACGAGGAGGTGCTGCTCATCCCCCGCTGGGTCGACACGGGCCGGGTCACCTTCAAGTACGGCCTGGGGCGCGAGTTCATCGACACCCTCAAGACCCTCCACCTCCTGGGCCTGGACAGCACCGAGCCGGTGACGGTGCCGGGCCCCGACGGACCGGTGGCGGTATCCCCCCGGGACGTGGTGGCCGCCTGCCTGCCCGACCCCGCGACCCTGGGCGAGCGGATGCACGGCAAGACCTGCGCCGGGACGTGGGTCCGCGGGGTCCGGGACGGGGCGCCGCGCGAGGTGTACCTCTACCACGTCGTCGACAACCAGTGGTCCATGGCGGAGTACGGCTCCCAGGCCGTGGTGTGGCAGACCGCCGTCAACCCGGTCGTCGCCCTCGAACTCCTCGCCACCGGCGCCTGGTCGGGGACGGGAGTGCTCGGCCCGGAGGCGTTCCCGGCGCGGCCCTTCCTGGACCTGCTGACCGAGTACGGTTCGCCGTGGGGATTGCGGGAACAGTGAGGGATTCCACGGGGACCGCTGTTTCGCCCGGTGTCGACAGGTGACCCGAAAAGGAGTAAGGCATCCCATTGGGTGCGTATCTACTCCGATCGCAGGTGACATTCGATGGACAACTGGCGAAATCGCGCGGCCTGCCGGACCGAGGACCCCGACCTCTTCTTCCCGATCGGTACGTCCGGCCCGGCCCTGCTGCAGACGGAGCAGGCCAAGTCGGTGTGCCGGCGCTGCCCCGTCCGGGAACAGTGCCTCGAATGGGCGCTGGACACCGGCCAGTCCATCGGGGTGTGGGGCGGCACGAGCGAGGACGAACGGCGCGCCCTGAAGCGCCGTGCGGCCGCACGGCGCACGTCCGGCTAGCCGGAAGGCCCGGGCCCCGGCCGCCGTGCCCGCTGCCGGGCACGGCAGTACGCTCACGGGACACCTCACCGGAAGGGGTCCGAGCATGACTGTGCGGGTGCGCCGGGTCTATGAACCGCCCGAGCCGGAGGACGGGGTGCGGGTCCTCGTCGACCGGCTGTGGCCGCGGGGGCTGGCGAAGGACGCGGCACGGGTGGACGAGTGGCCCAAGGACCTGACGCCGTCGACGGAGTTGCGCCGCTGGTACCACGCGCAGGAGCGGCCGTTCGAGGAGTTCCGCGCCCGGTACGAGGCGGAGCTCGCCGCCCCCGCCGCCGCCGAACCGCTCGACGGGCTGCGCAAGCTGGCCCGGGAGGGCGACGTGACGCTGCTGACGGCGTCGAAGTCCCCGGAGCGCAGCCACGCCGAGGTGCTGCTGCGGCTGTTGGACGACTGACCGCGGGGCGGGCCGGCCGGAGCAGACGCGCCCGGCCCGCCCGCCCCGCCGCTCACGCGGTCTGTTCGGCGGCCGAGCGTCCTGCCGCCCGTCCGGAGAACAGGCAGCCGCCGAGGAAGGTGCCCTCCAGGGCGTTGTACCCGTGCACCCCGCCGCCGCCGAAGCCCGCCACCTCACCGGCCGCGTACAGGCCGTCGACCGGCCGGCCGTCGGCGCCCAGCGCCCGGGAGTCGAGGTCGGTCTGGATGCCGCCGAGGGTCTTGCGGGTGAGGACGTGCAGCTTGACGCCGATGAGCGGTCCGGCCGCCGGGTCGAGGATGCGGTGCGGGGCGGCCACCCGGCCGAGGCGGTCGCCGAGGTAGCGGCGGGCGTTGCGGATGCCCTGCACCTGGGCGTCCTTGGCGTAGGAGTGCGTCATCTGCAGGTCGCGGACCTCGATCTGGCGGCGGATCCGGGCCGCGTCGAGCAGCGGCTTGTCGGTGAGCGCGTTCATCTTCTCGACCAGCTGCTCCAGGGTGGGCGCGGAGACGAAGTCGGCGCCCCGGCGCAGGAAGGCGTCGACCGGTGCGGGCGCGCCCTTGCCCAGCACCCGCTCCCGCAGGAACCCTGCCCGGTCCTTGGCCGTGATGTCCGGGTTCTGTTCGGAGCCCGACAGCGCGAACTCCTTCTCGATGATCTTCTGGGTGAGCACGAACCAGGAGTGGTCGTAGTCGGCGATGTCCTCGGTGGTGCGCAGGTGCCGGAGCGTGCTCAGGGTGTCGTAGCCGGGCAGGCACGGCGCGGGCAGGCGGCGGCCGAGGGCGTCGAACCACATCGAGGACGGGCCGGGCAGGATGCGGATGCCGTGCCCCGGCCAGATGGGGTCCCAGTTGCGCACCCCCTCGGTGTAGTGCCACATGCGGTCGCGGTTGACCAGCCGCGCGCCCGCCCGGGCGGAGATGTCGAGCATGCGCCCGTCGACGTAGGCGGGGACGCCGGTGACCATCTCGCGGGGCGGGGTGCCGAGCCGCTCCGGCCAGTACCGGCGGACGATGTCGTGGTCGGCGCCGATGCCGCCGCTGGTGACGATCACGGCCTGGGCGGTGAGTTCGAAGGCGCCGGCCGCTTCGCGGCCGGAGGCGACGCCGCGGGGCGAGTCGTCGGGGACCAGCACGGTGCCGCGCACCCCGCTCACCGTGCCGTTTGTGGTGACGAGTTCGTCGACGCGGTGCCGGTGGTGGAAGGTGAGCAGTCCGTCGCGGGCGGCCTGGAGCGCGGAGCGGACGAACGGGTCGACGACCCCGGTGCCGGTGCCCCAGGCGATGTGGAAGCGGGGGACGGTGTTGCCGTGGCCGTCGGCGCGCAGGTCGCCGCGTTCGGCCCAGCCCACGGTGGGCAGGAAGGTGATGCCGTGGCCGCTGAGCCAGGAGCGCTTCTCGCCCGCCGCCCACTCGACGTAGGACCGCGCCCAGCGCACCGCCCAGCTGTCCTCGTCGTCGGTGCGGTCGAATCCGGCGCTGCCCCGCCAGTCGCTCCAGGCGAGGTCGAAGGAGTCCTTGATGCGCAGGCGGCGCTGTTCGGGCGAGTCGACCAGGAACAGCCCGCCGAAGGACCAGAAGGCCTGGCCGCCGAGGTTGTTGGCGTTCTCCTGGTCGACGAGGGCGACCCGGCGGCCCCGGCTGGTCAGTTCGTGGGCCGCGACCAGTCCCGCGAGGCCCGCTCCGACGACGATGACGTCGGCGTCCATGGCGACCGTCCCTTCCTTGGTCCGGGCCGCTGCGCGGCCGGCTCGGCGCTGCCGTCGGTGAGCAGCGCGGTCAGCAGTTGTTTCAGCCAGGCCCGGGCGCCCGCCGCGTCCCGGTCCAGCAGCAGTCGGGTGGTGACGCCGTCGTAGGCGGCGACCACGGCGTGTGCGGCACCGTCGGCGTCGCCGAGCACGGCGGGCAGCGGGGTGCCGGCCCGGGAGAGCCGGCCGGCGATGGCCCGGCGCAGTCGCGCCCGGTGTTCCAGCAGGCTCTGCGCGACCCGTGGATCACGGGCGGCGTGCACCAGGAAGTCGGTCTTCACCAGCAGCCAGTCCCGGTCGAGCAGCAGCACGCCGGTGACCCGGTCCACGGCGGCGGGCACGTCGAGATCCGGTCCGTCCTGGGCGAGGGCGCCGGCGACCTGCTCCGCGATGAGGTCGGCCCGCTCGCGGTAGAGCGCGAAGAACAGCTCGTCCAGGCTGGCGAAGTTGGAGTAGAAGGCGCCCCGGCTGTATCCGGCTGCCTCGCAGATCTCCTCGATGGAGACCCGTCCGAAGCCCTTGGCGGCGAACACGGTGAACGCCGCGGCGAGGAGGTTGGCCCGGGTACGGACCCGGCGCCGGGTGACGTGCCCGTCCTGGCCCGGTGTTGTCATGCCCCCACCTCCGTTCGATACGAGAACGTATCCGATACAGCGATGCATCCGAAGACCTCGGGAGCGGGCAATCGGCACCGGCCGTCCGCCGGAGTAGAACGCGTATTCGATTAGGCGTACGCTGAAGCCATGACCACGCACCACCCGGAAGCGCTCCCCGCACTCCAGGGGTCCCTCTTCGACCAGACGGACGAGGTACGGCTCGGCCCGCTGGACGGGGTGCGCCGCACCGTGCTGGGGGCCGGCGCCTGGATCGACGTCCTGCCGGGCTGGCTCCACGGGTCCGACGCGCTCTTCGCGCGGCTGGCCGCCGAGGTCCCCTGGCGGGCGGAGCGCCGCCAGATGTACGACCAGGTCGTCGACGTCCCCCGGCTGCTGTCGTACTACCGCGCCGACGACCCCCTGCCGCACCCCGTGCTGGCCCAGGCCCGTGACGCCCTCGGCCGGCACTACGCCGACGAGCTGGGCGAGCCGTTCGCCACGGCCGGGCTGTGCTACTACCGCGACGGCCGGGACAGTGTCGCCTGGCACGGCGACCGGATCGGGCGGGGCGCCCGCGAGGACACCATGGTGGCGATCCTGTCCGTCGGCACGCCACGTGACCTGCTGCTGCGGCCGGTGGGCGGCGGTCCGACGGTGCGCCGGCCGCTCGGACACGGCGATCTGATCGTGATGGGCGGGTCCTGCCAGCGCACCTGGGAGCACGCGGTGCCCAAGAGCGCGCGCGCCACCGGGCCGCGCATCAGCGTCCAGTTCCGGCCGCGCGGCGTGAACTGACGGACCGGGCGCAACCTCCGGACCGGAAGTCTGTCCTCCCCCCGCCGCCCTCCCCCACACTGGTCCGCACACCGTGCGGGGAGGGACGATGGGCGCGGAAACAGGGCCGTCGGCCGCCACCGGCCGGCGCGGCGAACTGGACGTGCTGCGGGCGCTCGTGGTCGTCGGCCTGGTCTTCTTCCACGCCGCCCTGGTCTTCTCCCCCGACGACGACTTCTACGTCAAGAACGAGGAGACCACCGGCGCCGTGACCGTGCTCGCCGGGTTCGGCGTGGTGTGGGCGATGCCGATGCTGTTCCTGGTCGCGGGGCTGGGCGCACGGCACTCGATCCGCCGCCGCGGGCCCGGCGGGTTCGCCCGGGAGCGGCTGCTGCGCCTCGGCGTGCCCCTGGTCTTCGGCACCCTCGTGCTGTGCCCGCTCCCCCAGTGGCTGCGGCTGCGCGCCGCCGACCCCGCCGACGACATTTCGTACCGCGCCTTCTGGCCGCGTTTCCTGAGCGTCCGTCCGGATCCCGCCGATTTCCCCTTCGTCCTGGACGGCGAGCACTTCGAGACCGGGCACCTGTGGTTCGTCGTCCTGCTGCTCACCTTCAGCCTGCTGCTCGCCCCCGTCGCCGGCCGGCTCGCCGCCGGGGCCGCCCGCGTGGTGCCCGCGCTGCGGCGCCGCCCGGCGCTGCTCCTGCTGCCGGCCCTCCCCCTGGCCGCGGTGAACGCGCTGCTCGGCATGGAGGAGGGCTTCGCGGGCTGGAACCGGTGGGCCTACCTGCTGTTCCTCCTGTACGGCTTCGCCCTCGCCGACGACGGCCAGGTGCGTGCGGCGACCCGACGGGCGGCCGTCCCGGCCGGGCTCCTGGGCCTCGTGCTGTTCGCCGGGACCGCGCCCGGATTCATCGCCGGGGACGACCCGTTCACGGCGTGGACCCCCGCCGCCGTGCTCACCCGGGCCCTGTTCGGGGCGGCGGGCTGGTGCTGGGTGCTGGCCCTCCTCGGCCTCCTCGACCGCCCGCGGAAGCGGTCCGGCGGCCCGGCGGGAGAGGCCGGCGGGGCCGCCGACGGCGAGGGGCCGCGGGACTCCGGACGGCCCGCCCTCGCCGCCCGGCGCCGCGACGCCGTGCTGCGCCGCCTCGCCGTCGCCGCCCTGCCGTTGTACGTTCTGCACCAGCCGGTCGTGGTGGCCCTCGCCTACGGCGTGACCGGATGGCGGGCGCCGATGGCGGTCGAGTACGCGGTGATCGTGACCGGCTCGCTCGCGGTGATCCTCCTGCTGTACGAGTACGGGGTGCGCCGCAGCCGCGTCACCCGCTTCCTGTTCGGGATGCGTCCCGCCCCCGCCGGCCCGCCCGCCCGTGTCCCGCCGCCGTGATCCGCTCCCGGTCTGCTTGCCTGGTCCCGTCGGAGCGGGACGGACGCGGAAGGGGACGGCATGCGGGCGGACGTACGGCAGGTCGCGGACGGCACGCACCTGGTGCACGGCACCCACACCAACTGGGTGATCCTCACCGAGGGGGACGCCGCCACCCTGATCGACACCGGCTATCCCGGGGACCGCGCGCTGCTGCTCGCCTCCCTGGCCACGCTGGGCGTACGGCCCGGGGCCGTCACCGCCGTGCTGCTCACCCACGCCCACACCGACCACCTGGGCTCCGCCGAGCACCTGCGGTCCGCCCACGGCACACCCGTCCTGGCCCACGAGGCCGAAGTGCCGCACGCCCGCCGGGACTTCCTGCACCAGGTCACCGTCGGCCGGGTGCTGCGCGACGTCTGGCGCCCCGGCGTCCTGCCCTGGGCGCTGCGCGCCCTGCGCTCGGGCGGCACGGCGCACGTCCCCGTCCGGGACCCCGGGCCGCTGCCGCCGGCCGGGCCGCTCGACCTGCCCGGCCGGCCGGTCCCGGTGCCCACGCCCGGCCACACCGCCGGGCACTGCGCCTTCCACCTCCCCGGTGTCGGGGCCGTCGTCTCCGGCGACGCCCTCGTCACCGCCCACCCCACGGCGCGGACGTCCGGGCCGCGGCTCCTGCCGGGTATGTTCGACCATGACCGGGCTGCCGCCGTGACCTCCCTGGACGTCCTGGCGGAGCTGGACGCCGACCTGCTGCTGCCCGGTCACGGCCCCGCGCACCGCGGGCCGGTGCGCGCCGCGGCCCTCGGCGCCCGAGAGCGGGCGCAATAGGCTGGGACGATCACCGCGAGAGGAGGACGCCCGATCCATGGCCCTGCAGATCAACGCCACCAACCCGGAGCACCCCGCGCTCCTGCTGGAACTGCCGTGGCACCTTCCCCTGGAGGAATGGCCCGAGGAGTACCTGGTGCCGCTGCCGCGCGGCATCTCCCGGCACGTGGTGCGCTACGCGCGCGCCGGTGACGAGGTGGTCGCGGTCAAGGAACTCGCCGAGCGTCCCGCCCAGCGCGAGTACGGGCTGCTGCGCGACCTGGACCGGATCGACATCCCGGCGGTGGACCCGCTCGCCGTGGTCACCGGCCGCACCGACGCCGCCGGGGAGCCGCTGGAGAGCGTTCTGGTCACCCGCCACCTGGCCGGGTCGCTGCCCTACCGGTCGCTGTTCGAGACGACGCTGCGCCCGGCGACCATGCACCGGCTGATGGACGCGCTGGCCGTGCTCCTGGTGCGACTGCACCTCGCCGGGTTCGCCTGGGGCGACTGCTCGCTGTCCAACACCCTGTTCCGGCGCGACGCGGGCGCCTACGCCGCGTACCTGGTCGACGCCGAGACCGGCGACCTGCACCCGGAGCTGACCACGGGGCAGCGCGAGTACGACCTGGAGCTCGCCCGGGTGAACATCAGCGGCGAGCTGATGGACCTGGAGGCGTCGGGGGCGCTGCACCCCTCCGTCGACCCGGTCGAGTTCGGCTCCGAGATCTGCGCCCGCTACGAGGGACTGTGGCAGGAGCTGACCCGCACGTCGGTGTACCCGGCGGGCAAGTACCACTACATCGAGCGCCGGATCCGCCGGCTGAACGCGCTCGGTTTCGACGTGGCGGAGATGCAGATCGAGCACTCGCCCCTCGGCGACTCGGTCACCTTCGTGCCCAAGGTCGTCGACGCCGGGCACCATCCGCGCCAGCTGCTGCGCCTGACCGGGCTCGACGCCGAGGAGAACCAGGCCAGGCGGCTGCTGAGCGACCTGGAGAGCTGGATGGCCACCCAGGACGACTACGCCCCGGAGGAGCCCGTCGCGGGCGCCCGGCCGGGCTCGGGCCGCACCAACGGCGCCGGGGCGCGCGCCGAGGTCCTCGCCCACCGCTGGGTGCGCGAGGTCTTCCGCCCGACCGTGCGGGCCGTCCCGCCCGAGCTGCGGGGCGGGATGGACCCGGCGGAGATCTACCACGAGCTGCTGGAGCACCGCTGGTACCTGTCCGAGCGGGCCCAGCACGACATCGGCCTGGACACCGCCGTCGCGGACTACATCGAGCACATCCTGCCCAAGACGCGGTCCCGGCCGGGGCCCGCCGCGGACTGAGCCGGGGCGGGCCGCGACCGTGTCAGACCTGCGGCACCACGGCGACCGGGCAGTCCGCATGGTGCAGCACACCGTGCGCGACCGAGCCGATCCGGGCGCCCACGGCGGTGCGGCGGGCGCGCCGGCCGACGACCATCAGCTGGGCCGTGCCGGCCACCGACAGCAGGACCTGCCCGGCGCTGCCCATCTCCACGTGCTCGACCACGTGCACGTCCGGGTAGCGCTCGCGCCACGGCGCCAGCGCCGCCGCCAGCGCCTGCTGCTCGTACGGCTCCAGGCCGCCGGCCTCGTCCATCAGGCGGAGCGAACCGGGGCTGTAGGCGAAGACCGGCGGGAGGGTCCAGGCGCGCACGGCCCGCACGGTGGCCCCGCGCGCGGCGGCGATCCGGAAGGCGAAGCCGAGCGCGGCCGCGCTGTCCTCCGGGTCGCCCTGCTGGCCGACGACGACCTCGCGCCCGTCGACCTCCCCGGAGGGCTTGTCCTCGGCCCGGACCAGCACCACCGGGCTCGGTGCGTCGACGATGACCTGCTGGCCGACCGAGCCGACGAGGAAGCCCACGATGCGTCCGTGCCCGCGGGAGCCCAGCACCAGCATCTCCGCGTCCCCGGCCACCTCCACGAGGGTCTCGACGGCGTCCCCCTGCAGGGTGTCGCCGGTGACCCGGAGACCTGGATGGCGTGCGGCGACCTCGTCGACGGCCCCGGCCACGGACTCGCGCACCCACCGCTCCTGCGTGGCGGCGTCCCCGGCGTCGACCGTGTCGTAGGCCTGGAACCGCCAGGCGTGCACCACCCGCAGCGGCAGTCCCTGCCGGATCGCTTCCCGCGCCGCCCAGTTCAGCGCGGCGAGGCTCTCCCCGGTTCCGTCGACCCCTGCCGTGATCGGGCGCGTCATGCGGTCCCTCCCTGAATTCCCTGATGAGTGCGGTTCCGCAGCGGTGCGGTGTCCGTTGCGCGGGGACCAGTCTTCCCTACGCTGGTGTGATGGGTGTGACGTGGGAGCAGCTGGTGGTGGACGCGGCCGATCCGCACGCCCTCGGGCGGTGGTGGGCCGAGGCACTGGGCTGGGTGGTGGTGGACGAGTCCGCCGACGAGATGGAGATCCGTCCCGCCCCGGACCGGCTGCCCGGGCTGCTGTTCGGCGCGGACCGGGGACGCAAGACGGGCAAGAACCGCCTCCACCTCGACCTCAGGCCCGACGACCGGGACGCCGAGGTGACCCGGCTGCTCGCCCTGGGCGCCCGGCACGCCGACGTCGGCCAGAGCGGCGACGAGTCCTGGGTGGTGCTCGCCGATCCGGAGGGCAACGAGTTCTGCGTGCTGTCCTCGCGGCCCGGACCGGGGCCCGGCGGAAGCTGAGCGGTCCGGCGCGTCCGCCCCTACGATGGGCTGAGTCGGCGCGGTGACCGACGTCGCAGCGGGTCCGCCGTGCCGGACCCGACCACGCGATGTGGGGGACCTATGGCAGAGGCCACCGACGCGGCACGCACCGTCATCATGACCGTGGACGACGACCCGGGGGTCTCCCGCGCCGTGGCCCGGGACCTGCGGCGGCGCTACGGCCGGTCGTACCGGATCGTGCGTGCCGAGTCCGGCGAGGCCGCCCTCGACGCGCTGCGCGAGCTGAAGCTGCGCGGTGATCCGGTGGCCGTGCTCCTCGCCGACTACCGGATGCCGCGGATGAACGGCATCGAGTTCCTGGAGCAGGCCCTCGACATCCACCCCGGCGCACGGCGGGTGCTGCTGACCGCGTACGCGGACACGGGGGCGGCGATCGACGCGATCAACGTCGTGGATCTCGACCACTACCTGCTCAAGCCGTGGGACCCGCCGGAGGAGAAGCTCTACCCGGTCGTCGACGACCTGCTGGCCGCGTGGCGGGCCGGTGACCACCGGCCGGTGCCCAGTACGAAGGTGGTGGGGCACCGCTGGTCGGCGCGCTCCTCGGACGTGCGGGAGTTCCTGGCCCGCAACCAGGTGCCCTACCGCTGGTACTCCTCCGACGAACCGGAGGGCCGCCGGCTGCTGGCGGCCGCGGACGAGGACGGGACGCGGCTGCCGGTGGTGATCACCCCGGACGGGACGCCGCTGGTGGAGCCGGAGCCCGTGGACCTGGCGGCCCGGGTGGGCCTGGCCACCACCCCGGAGGCCGGCTTCTACGACCTGGTCGTCATCGGCGGCGGCCCGGCGGGCCTGGGCGCGGCCGTCTACGGCGCCTCGGAGGGGCTGCGTACCGTGCTGGTGGAGCGATCGGCGACCGGCGGCCAGGCGGGGCAGAGCTCCCGCATCGAGAACTACCTGGGCTTCCCGGACGGGGTGTCCGGGGCGCAGCTCACCGACCGGGCGCGGCGGCAGGCGACCCGGTTCGGCGCCGAGATCCTCACCGCGCGCGAGGTGACGGGTCTGGAGGTGTGCGGTTCGGCCCGCGTGGTGCGCTTCTCGGACGGCTCGTCGGTCGCCGCGCACAGCGTGATCCTCGCGACCGGGGTGTCCTACCGGCAGCTGTCCGTCCCCGGCTGCGCGGACCTGACCGGGCGCGGGGTGTACTACGGGTCGGCGCTGACGGAGGCGTCCGCCTGCCGGGGCGAGGACGTGTACATCGTGGGCGGGGCCAACTCGGCCGGGCAGGCGGCGATGCACCTGGCGCGGGGCGCCAAGTCGGTGACGCTGCTGGTGCGCGGGCCGGACCTGTCGGCGTCGATGTCGTACTACCTGGTCCGGCAGATCGAGAAGGCGCCGAACATCTCGGTGCGGCCCCTGACGGAGGTGGCCGCCGCGCACGGCGACGGGCACCTGGAGCACCTGACGCTGCGCGACACCCGGACCGGCCGGACCGAACGGGTCGACGGGCAGTGGCTGTTCGTGTTCATCGGGGCGGCCCCGCTGACCGGCTGGCTGGACGGCACGGTGCGCCGGGACGAGCGCGGCTTCCTGCCGGCCGGGCCGGACCTGACCCCGGACGGCCGGCCGCCGGCCGAGTGGGAGCTGGACCGGCCGCCCTACCACCTGGAGACCAGCGTGCCGGGCGTGTTCGTCGCGGGCGACGCGCGCGCCGAGTCCGCCAAGCGGGTCGCGTCCGCCGTAGGAGAGGGAGCCATGGCCGTGATGCTCGTCCACCGGTATCTGGAGCAGTCGTGAACGGCGCGCCGGGGCCGTGCAGCCCGCAGGAGATCGGCTCCCTGTTCCTCTTCGAGCGGCTCACCCCGGAGCAGTTGGGGCGGCTGTGCCGGGAGGGGCGGGTGGAGCGGTTCGAGCCCGGTGAGGTGTACGCCGAGGGGGAGCCCGCCACCTGCTTCTACGTGATGCTGGAGGGCACGGTCGTGCTCTCGCGCCGGGTCGGCGGCCAGGACGTCGAGGTCAACCGCACGTCCCAGCGCGGGGTGTACGCGGGGGCGATGCAGGCGTACCTGGGCGACCGGGTGCCGCAGGTGTACACCAACACGATGCGGGTGACGGAGCCGTCCCGGTTCTTCGTGCTGCCCGCGGACACGTTCGCGGCCGTCATGCAGGAGTGGTTCCCGATGGCGGTCCACCTGCTGGAGGGCCTGTTCTTCGGGTCGAAGAGCACCCAGCGGGCCGTCGGGCAGCGCGAACGGCTGCTCGCGCTCGGCTCGTTGTCCGCCGGGCTGACGCACGAGCTCAACAACCCGGCGGCCGCGGCCGTACGGGCCACCGCGACCCTGCGCGAGCGGGTGGGCAGGATGCGGCACAAGCTGCGGGTGATCTCCACCGGCACCTATGAGCCGGAGACCCTGGCCCAGCTCATCGACATCCAGGAGCGCACCGCCGAACGCGTGGCGAAGGCACCCGCGTTGAGTCCGCTGGAGGCGGCCGACCGGGAGGACGCGCTCGCCGACTGGCTCGACGACCACGGCGTGGAGGAGGGGTGGCGCATCGCCCCCACCTTCGTCCAGGCGGGACTGGACCCCGACTGGCTGGACGGGGTCGCCGCGGTCGTGGACGAGGATCTGCTCCCGGGCGCGGTGGGCTGGCTCAACTACACCGTGGAGACCGAGCTGCTGATGGACGAGATCGGGGACGCGGCCAAGCGCATCTCGCACCTCGTCGACGCGGCGAAGCAGTACTCGCAGCTCGACCGCGCACCGTACCAGGTCGCGGACGTGCACGAACTCCTCGACAGCACGCTGGTGATGCTGTCGGGCAAGATCGGACAGCACATCGAGGTCGTCCGGGACTACGACCGCACCCTGCCGAGGATCCCCGCCTACCCGGCGGAGCTGAACCAGGTGTGGACGAACCTCGTGGACAACGCGGTCGCCGCGATGGACGCGGCCGGCGGCGGGGGCACGCTGACGGTGCGCACCGGCCGGGAGGCCGACCGGCTGCTCGTGGAGTTCCGCGACACCGGGACCGGGATCCCCCAGGACATCCGCGACCGGGTCTTCGACCCGTTCTTCACCACCAAACCGGTGGGTGAGGGCACGGGCCTCGGCCTCGACATCTCGTGGCGGATCGTGGTGGGCAAGCACCGCGGTGTCCTGCGCTTCGAGTCCGTGCCCGGCGACACCCGTTTCCAGGTGCTGCTGCCGCTCACCGCCCCGTCCGCCGCGGACTCCCCCGACACCCCCGAGGAGCACCCATGACCGGCGACCCCATCGACCCCGTCGTCCCGCCGAGCGGCCCCGGCTGCGTCGACTGCGACGCGACCGGCGGCTGGTGGTTCCATCTGCGGCGGTGCGCCGCGTGCGGCCACGTGGGCTGCTGCGACAGCTCGCCCGGGCAGCACGCGACGGCGCACTACCGGGCCACCGGCCACCCGTTGGTGAACAGCTACGAACCGGGCGAGGACTGGTTCTACGACTACGCCACCGACGCGCTGTACGAGTCCGGCCCGGCCCTCGCCCCGCCCGGCAGCCACCCCGATGCGCAGCCCGCTCCGGGCCCGGCGGACCGGGTCCCGGCGGACTGGCCGGCCCGGCTGCACCGCTGACCGAGGGCCTTTCGTCCGGATCACGCCGGGCTCGCGGGCCCGATCCGGAGGAGGGACCCCAGGCCCGGGCCCGGTCCTCCTCCCCGGTCGTGACGGACGGGCCGGCGGGCCCGTGCCAGGATGGGGACGTGTCACAGAGCTCCTTCGCCGGTCCGCTCGTCGGCCGGGACGACGAACTCGCCCGTCTCGCCGGTGTGCTGGAGGGCGCCCGGCGCGGGCAGGCGCGTGCCGTGCTGCTCGCCGGGGACGCCGGGGTGGGCAAGACCCGGCTGCTGGACGAGGTCGCCGTGCGGGCCGCCGCGGACGGGATGACCGTGGTCACCGGCCACTGCGTGGACCTCGGGGACGTGGGTCTGCCGTACCTGCCGTTCACGGAGGTGCTGGGCCGGCTGGCCGCCGACGAGCGGTTCGCGGCGGTCGTCGGGGCCCGCCCCGCGGTCGGCCGGCTGCTGGGCGGCGGCACCGACGCCGTGCGGGACGTGGACGCGCGGCTGCGGCTGTTCGAGGGCATGGCGGAGCTGCTGGCCGAGGTCGCGGACATCGCGCCGCTGCTGCTGGTGCTGGAGGACCTGCACTGGGCCGACCAGTCCTCCCGTGACCTGCTGCGCTTCCTGCTGGGCCGCGGCGTGCTGCAGCATCCGGGGGGCGCGCCCGCGCACCGGCTGGCGGTGTGCGCCTCGTACCGGGTGGACGACCTGCACCGGCGCCACCCGCTGCGGCCGGTGCTGGCCGAGCTGGTGCGGCTGCCCGCCGTGGAGCGGCTGGAGCTGCGCCCGTTGCCGGACGCGGACGTGACCCGGCTGGTGCGCGCGCTGGAGGCGCGGCCGCTGCCGGACGCCACCGTGCGCCGGATCGTGGAGCGGGCGGAGGGCAACGCCTTCTACGCCGAGGAGCTGGTGGCCGCCACCGGCACCCCCGCGGGCGGGGTGCCCAGCGGCCTCGCCGACGTCCTGCTGATCCGGGTCGAGCAGCTCTCCGAGACGGCGCAGCAGGTGCTGCGCACCGCGGCGGTGGCGGGGCGCCGGGTCGGCCACGAGGTGCTGCGCGAGGCGGTCGCACTGCCCGAGGACGAGCTGGAGTCGGCGCTGCGCGAGGCCGTCGGGCGGCAGTTGCTGGTCGCCGGGGAGGGCGGCACCTACTCCTTCCGGCACGCCCTGGCCCGGGAGGCGGTCTACGCGGACCTGCTGCCGGGCGAACGGGCGCGGCTGCACGGTGCGTTCGCCCGGCTGCTGGCCGGGCAGGGGCAGCGCGCACAGACCGCGGCGGAGCGGGCGCACCACCACCGGGAGAGTCACGAACCGGCGCAGGCGCTCGCCGCGTCCCTGGAGGCCGCCGACCACGCCCAGCGGCTCGGCGCGCCCGCCGAGGAGCTGCGGCACCTGGAGACCGCGCTCGACCTGTGGCCCGCGGTGGGCCCCGAGGGGCTGCCCGCGGACGCCGCGGTGGACCCGGTGGCGCTGACCCTGCGGGCGTCGGCGGCGGCCGCCCACGCGGGTGAGCTGCACCGCGCGGTCGCGCTCACCCGGTCCGCGCTGGCGGACCTCGGCCGGGACGCCGACCTGGAGCTGGCCGCCCGGGTGCGCTACACGCTGGCCGGGAACCTGCTGCGGGTGGACAGCCTGTCGTCGGCGTTCGCGCACAGCAGCGAGGCGCTGGCGATGATCCCGCCGGAGCCGGCCTCGCCGACCTGGGTGTGGGCGGCGGCCACCCACGTGATGACCGCGCGGCAGGTCGGGGAGAACGAGGTCGCGCTGTCGGTGGCCCGCCGGGCGCTGGCCGCGGCCGAGCGGCTGGGGATGCCCGACGCGCAGGCCGACCTGCTGATCTCGGTGGTCGGTCTGGAGGAGTTCAGCCGCCACACCGCCGAGGGCCGCGAGCGGCTGACGCGGGCCAGGGAGCTGGCCCGGACGGCGGGGAACGCGGCGGTGGAGCTGCGGGCGCTGTACAACCTGGCCATGGGCGCCTACGAGGCCGGGGAGCTCGAGGCGTGTCTGCCCTGGCTGACGGAGGGCCTGGACCGGGCCCGCCGGGCCGGGCTGCTGGCGTCGCCGTACCCGCTGGCGATGCGCTACCTGCGGCTGCTGGTGCTCTACGCGACGGGCCGCTGGGACGAGTGCGTGGTGGCGGCGGAGGCGGACGCCCGGGTGCTTCCTCCGCTGGGCGGGTACGCGGTCGCGCCCGCGCTGTACGTGGCACTGGCGCGGGGGGACTTCTCGGTCGTGGAACGGGTCCGCGCCCCGCTGGACGGGCCGTTCGACTGGATGGCGACGCTGGTCGCGGGGATTCTGCTGACCGACGCGGCGGCGCTGCGGGGCGACGCGGAGGAGGCCGTGCGGCGGATGCGTGCCACGGTCACCGCCCTCACGGACGCGTCGGGCACGGCCCCGGACGTCACCGTGCGGCTGGCGGCGCTCGCGCTGGCCGCGGTCGCGGACGCGGCGGCGGAGCGGCGGGCGGCCGGTGACGAGGCCGGTGCCCGCCGCTGGGCCGGGACGGCCGACGAACTCGTGACGCGGGCCCGGTCGTCGGCCGCGCACAGCGAGGACGGCATGGCGCAGGGCAGTGAGGGCCAGGCGTGGCTGGCGCGTGCGGAGGCCGAGTGGCTCCGGGTGGTGTCGGGGCCCGACGTGGCGGCGTGGGAGCGGGCGGTGGCCGCGTTCGGCTACGGCGACGCCTACGAGCGGGCGCGGTCCCGGCTGCGCTACGCCGAGGCCCTGCTGGCCGCCGGGCGGCGCAAGGAGGCGACGGCCGAGGTCCGCGCGGTGCGCGAGGAGGCGGAGCGGCTGGGCGCCGCGCCGCTGCTGGAGCGGGCCGACGCGCTGGCGGCGCGCGGCGGGCTCGGCGGCCCGTCCGGGGCCGGGGGGCGCGGGGGCGTGCTGACCGCGCGGGAGCGGGAGGTGCTGCGGCTGCTCGCCCGCGGGCGCAGCAACCGGCAGATCGGCGAGGAGCTGTTCATCAGCGGCAAGACGGCGAGCGTCCACGTGTCGAACATCCTCGCCAAGCTGGGCGCGGCCGGCCGCACCGAGGCCGTGGCGATCGCCCACCGCACCGGGCTCGTCGCGCCGGAGTCCGAGGGGTCCGGCGGACCGGCCGACACGCCCCGCCGCCCCACGTCCGCCTGACCGGTTCGTCCGCTTTTCGTCGCCATACTGTGGCGACCGGCGACGCTCGGTGACCGCGAGCGGTCCGCGCGCCGTCCGGCCCGGATGACGGTGCGGCAGAAGCGGAGCGGCGGCGGATGGCCTCGACAGCGGCGACGATGCGTACGGGTGCGGTGGCCGCGGTGGCCGCCCTGTCCCTTCTGACGGTACCGGCGCACGCCGCCCCTCCCCCGGCCGCGGCGCCGGCATCGGATTCCGGGTCGGCCCCCGCGCTCGACGCGCCCGACCTGGCGGGCCTGGAGAGCCTGTTGCGCACCGCCCGCTCGCAGGGGGCGCCGGGGGCGATGGCGCGGATCGACGACGACGGCACGGTCCTGACGGCCGCCACCGGGCTCGCCGACCGCGGGACGGGGCGGGCCCTGGCCGCCGGGGACCGGTTCCGCATCGGCAGCATCACCAAGGTGCTGACCGCCGTCGTGCTGCTGCAACTGGCCGACGAGGGACGGCTGAAGCTGGACGACCCGGTCGACCGTCACCTGCCGGGGCTGCTGCCCGACGACCGCATCACGGTGCGTCATGTGCTGAGCCACCGCAGCGGACTGTACGACCACACCAACGACATGTTCGCCCGGACGGTGCCCGGCTTCGAGGCGGTCCGCACCAAGGTCTTCACCCTGCGGGCGCTGGTCCGCCGGTCCCTCGCGCACCCGCGCACCACGGCGCCGGGCGGCGCCTACCGTTACTCCAACACCAACTTCGTCGTCGCGGGGATGCTCATCCGGGCGGTGACCGGCCGCTCCCTGGCCACCGAGTACCGCGAGCGGATCATCGCGCCGCTGGACCTGCGCGACACGTTCTACGTGCATCCCGGCACCGCGATCCCCGGCCGTCACACCCGCGGCTACCTCACCCCGGACACGGCCGGCGGGGCGCTCGTCGACGCCACCGAGCAGACGATGTCCTGGGCGCAGAGCGCGGGCGCCGTCATCTCCGGAACGCGGGACGTCAACACGTTCCTCACGGCGCTGCTGTCGGGGCGGCTGACCTCCGCGACGGCCCTGCGGGAGATGCGGCGCTGGGTGCCCGCGGGCACCGGGCAGGCGTACGGGCTGGGGCTGCGGCGCCGCGACCTGTCCTGTGGCGTCTCGGTGTACGGGCACACCGGCGCCGTGCAGGGCTACTACTCCTACGCGTTCACCTCGAAGGACGGCCGGCGTTCCCTCACGGCGCTCGCCACCACCTCCAACAACGCGAAGGTGATGGGCACGATGCTGCGCACGCTGGAGGCGGCGTTCTGCGGCCGGGCGGCGGCCCGCAGCGCGGCGCCCGCGCCGGTGCGGGAGGACCTCGCGCCGGACGTCGTCCGCCACTGAACCGGGGGGCGGCGACCGGCGGCAGGGACGGGACCGCCGGACCGCGGGCGGTGCTCCCGCCCCCGATCTTGGCGGAGGGCGCCCCTCCGGGTGAGGATGACGGCATGAAGGGTGACCTGTTTTCCAGCCGGCACATGGTGCAGCCCGCCACGGCCCCGGGCATGACCGTCGAGAACGCCAAGTGCATCCGCTACACGGTCGACGGCGAGATGCTCGCCCGGCAGGGCGCCATGGTCGCCTACCGCGGCAGCCTGCAGTTCGAACGCAAGGGCCAGGGCGTGGGCGGCATGCTCAAGCGCGCCGTGACCGGCGAGGGGCTGCCGCTGATGTCGGTGCGCGGCCGGGGTGAGGCGTGGTTCGCGCAGGAGGCGCAGAACTGCTTCATCGTCGACGTCGAGCCCGGTGACGAGTTCACCGTCAACGGCCGCAACGTCCTGTGCTTCGACGCGACGTTGTCGTACCGGATCAGCACCGTGAAGGGGGCGGGCATCACCGGGGGCGGCCTGTTCAACAGCGTCTTCACCGGGCACGGCCGGCTGGGGCTGGTGTGCGACGGCAACCCGCTGGTCATCCCGGTCACTTTGCAGCAGCCGGTCTACGTCGACACCGATGCCGTCGTGGGCTGGACCGCGGGGCTCTCGACCTCGCTGAACCGGTCGCAGTCGCTGGGTTCGATGCTGCGCGGCGGTTCGGGCGAGGCCGTGCAACTCGCCCTCCAGGGCGAGGGGTACGTCGTGGTCCGGCCCAGCGAGGCGACCCCGCACAAGCCCCAACAGCACTGAAACGGGCGGCGGTTGAGGGCCGCCGCGTGATCTGCGTCGCACAGGCAACCCCGTCGGTCCCGGGCTCGTCTTGACCGGCGACAGGTGATGCCCCGGCCTGATGGCTGGGGCACGTTTCCGACGCTCTATACACATCGTGTATAGGCGCAGCGTATAGGCGCGGCGGACAGACCGGTCCACCCGCCCGTGCCGTCCCGCACCGGCGGGTGGGCGGACGGACCGAAAGGCAACGATGTACGGCAAGGCATTCGCCCCGGAGTACCAGGGCGCCCTCACCACCCTCTCGGTGAACTCCTCCCTGGACGACGTCCTGGCCGCCGGGGTCGAGCGGCTGAGAGCGGCCGAACGGGCCGGTGAGCCCGGTGAGGTGGCCCGCTCCGGACTCGCCGTGGCGGAGGCGCAGCGCCGCCTCGGCCGGGTCGCGGACGCCGACCGCGCGTGGAAGGCGAGCTACCGCGCGGCACGTGAGGCCGGGGACGGATCGGCGATGGCCTGGGCGCTGTGGAGCGGCGGCACACTGGCCCGGCAGCGCGGCGCCTTCCCCCTCGCCCGGCGCCTGCTGGGCCTCGCGGCCGGCCTGGGCGAGCGGTCCGGCGACGTCGTGGTGCGCGGCTACTCGCTGGCCGGGCTGGCGGAGACCGGCCGCATCCAGGGCGACTACGAGGCGGTCGGCCGGCTGCACGAGCAGCTGCTGGCCGAGGCCCGGCGGCGTGGCGAGGCCCGTCACACCGTGTGGGCTCTGGAGGGCATCGCGCAGATGCACCGCAACACCGGGTCCCTGGACACCGCCCACGACCTCTTCGAGGAGGCGGCCGGGATCGCCGCCCGGGCGGAGGACCGGCGCGGTCACGCCTGGGCGCTGCGCGGGCTCGCCGACGTGGTGTCGGTGCGGGACGGGGACACCGAGCGCGCCCTGGCGCTGCTGTCCGAGGCGGAGGCCGGGTGCCGGGCGATGAAGCTGTCCGGCGCGCTCGCCTACAACCACAAGATGCGCGGCAACGTCCTGTACCGCGCCGGTCGTTGTGCCGAGGCGCGGACGATGTACGAGCAGGCGCTGGCGGAGTTCCGGGCGATGGGCGAGCCGCGCGGTGAGGCGCTGTCCCGGCTGGGGCTGGCCAAGTCGCTGGCCCGGCTGGGCCGGGACCGTGCCGAGACGGCCGCCGAACTGGCCGGCCTGGCCCGGACGATGGAACGGATCGGCCTCGCCCATGCCCGGGAGATGGTGGCCCGGGCCCAGGAGGAGTTCGTGTCGCCCGCCGACACGGCCGTGACGGGAGCCGGGCGGTGACGGCCCTCGGCACGCCGGTCGGTGCCGCCGGGGTACTGGACCGGTGCCGCGCGCTGGTGCGGCCCGAACTGGCGTCGGCCGTCGACCGGTTGCACCCCTGGGTCGGCGAGATGGCCCGGTACGCGTTCGGCTGGTGCGAGGTGGGCGGCGCACCGGCGGCGGCGCCGGGCGGCAAGGGCGTGCGGCAGGCGCTGGCGGTGCTCGGCGCGGAGGCGGCCGGGGTGCCCGCCCGGGACGGGGTCGCGGCGGCCGTCGCGGTGGAGCTGGTGCACGCGTTCTCCCTGCTGCACGACGACATCATGGACGGCGACGCGGACCGGCGGCGGCGTCCGGCGGTGTGGAAGGCGTACGGCACCGGGCCGGCCGTCCTCGCGGGCGACGCGCTGTTCGCCCTGGCCGTGGAGACGCTCGCCGCCCGGCCCGGGGGCGCGGCCGGGGTGCGGACGCTGTCGGCGGCGCTGCGCGACCTGGTCGGCGGGCAGGCGGACGACCTGCTGTTCGCGTCCCGCCCCTGGACCGGGCCGGGGCGGGTGCGGCCCGAGGAGTACCGGCGCATGGCGGAACGCAAGACGGGGGCGCTGCTCGGGTGCGCGGCGGCGCTGGGCGCGGCGCTCGGCGGCGCCCCGGCGGGCACCGTCGCCGCGCTCGACCTCGCCGGCCGGCGGCTCGGTGTCGCGTTCCAGATCGTGGACGACGTGCTGGGCGCGTGGGGCGACCCGGCGGTCACGGGCAAGCCCGTGCACGGCGATCTGCGGGAACGCAAGACGACGTTCCCGGTGCTGTCGGCGCTCGCGACCCCGGCGGCCCCGCGGCTGGCCGCCCTGCTGGAGTCGGAGGCCGATCCGGCGACGGTGGCCGCGGCGGTCGAGCGCGCGGGCGGCCGTGCGGCGGCGGTCGCCGAGGCGGACCGCCTGCTGCGGGACGCCGGGGAGGTCCTCGACGGCGTCCCGCTCCGGGCCGGGGCAGCCGGGGACCTGCGGACGCTGATCGCCTCCCTGGCCCGGCGCCGCGTCTGACCGGGGCGCACGGCCCGGTGAACCCGGTTGACCCGGGCCGCGCCCCGGGGTGAGGGTGCGTTACGGCGCGGATCACGACCCCCGTGCCGGAAAGGTGACCGACATGATCGGGATCTCGCGGATCGAGGCGGCGGCCGAACGGATCGCCGGTCACGTCGTGCGGACGCCGACCGTGCCCAGCCCCGGCCTGTCGGAGCTGCTGGGCGTCCCGGTCACGGCCAAGCTGGAACTGCTGCAGCGCACGGGCTCGTTCAAGGCGCGGGGTGCGGCCGCCAAGCTGCTGTCGGTCGACGAGGCCGGGCGGGCAGCCGGGGTGGTCGCCGTGAGCGGCGGCAACCACGGGATCGCGCTGGCGGTCATGGCCGCGGCGCTCGATGTGAAGGCGACGGTGGTGATGCCGCGTTCGGCGCCCGCCCGCGCGGTGGAGACCGCCCGGTCCGCGGGCGCGTCGGTGCGGCTGACCGACGACATGGACGGCGCCTTCGCCCTCATGGCACGGCTTCAGGACGAGGGGCTGACCCCGGTCCACCCGTTCGACGACCCGGAGGTGATCGCCGGGCAGGGCACCGTCGGGCTGGAGTTCGCCGCGGACGCCGACGACGTCACCGACGTGCTGGTCAGCATCGGGGGCGGCGGGCTGATCTCCGGGGTGGCGGCGGCCCTGCGGGCGCGGCGCCCCGGCGTGCGTGTCTGGGGCGTGGAGACGCAGGGCGCGCAGGCCATGTCCGAGGCGCTCGCCGCGGGCGGTCCGGTGCCGGTCGCACTGTCGTCGATCGTCTCCACCCTGAGCGCCCCGAGCGTGTCGCGGCTGACGTACGAGCACGTTGCGGAGCTGGTCACCGAGGTGCTGGTGGTGCCGGACCGGGAGGCGGTGCGCGGTTCGCTCGAACTGGCCGAGCACGCCAAGGTGTGGACGGAACCGGCCGCAGGCTGTCTGCTGCCCGCCGCGCGGCAGGTGCGGGAACGGGTGGGTGACGGCGCCCGGCTCGGGCTGGTGGTCTGCGGCGGCAACGCGGCCTTCGCGGACGTGGCCGCCTGGGCCGGCCGGTTCGGGCTGCGCTGACCGCACCGGGGGGGCGGCGAACGCGGCCGCCGTATTCCGGCCGCCCGCGGCACCGGGCCGTTATGCGCCCGCTTCGGCCTTTACCGCGGGTTACCCCAGGTGGGCCGAGAGCGGCGGTTTCCCGGCCGCCCACGCCGTAATGGACCCGCCCCGGGGAACGGCACGGCGTGCCAGGTGAGGCGCCTCCCGCCCGGTACGGCCATTTCCGCTCGCACACGTGAACCCCGGTTTTCCGAATGAGGGTCGGAAACGTTCCGGCACCGGAATTCGGCCGGGTTTTCGTTGAACCGATCCGGGGCGGTCCTCCGTACCTGTGCCCAAGGCGGGAAACAGCGGTTGGACGAAGGATGACCATGGGCAGGGCGCACGTCCCCACACACGAGTCGGTCGGCGGTCGGTACCGGTTGGTCGAGGTGGTCCACCGCGAGACCAACCGCGTCTGCTGGTACGCCGACGACGTACGCTCCGGCCGTCCCTGTCTGGTCACGCAGACCGGGCTGCCCGAGGGGGAACCCGGCGACACGGCCCGCCGGGTCCTGTCGCGCATCCTGCGCACGGCCGAGAGCGTGGGCCGGCTGGCTCCGGGACGGATCGCGACGGTGGTCGACGCCGTCGACGAGGCCGGTTCGCTGTGGACGGTCATGGCGTGGATCGACGGCGTCCCGCTCGGCCGCCTCCTCGCCGAGCAGGGCACGTTCAACTACGTGCGGGCCGCCCGGATCGGGCTGGAAGTGCTCGACGTGCTGGACGCCGCGCACGCCGAGGGCATCACGCACGGCGAGCTCAGCCCCGGCCAGGTGTTCGTGCGCGACACCGGTCCGGCCGTCGTCACCGGGTACGGGCTGGTCGGCGCCACCCTGGCGCCCCGGCTGACCGCGCCGTCGTACGCCTCGCCGGAACAGGCCCGCGACGAACGGATCGGACCGGCCGCGGACCTGTGGGCGCTGGGCGCCCTCCTCTACACGATGGTCGAGGGCCGCCCGCCGTTCCGGGAGCGGGGCCGGCTGGAGGCGACGCTGCGCGGCGTGGACCGGCTGCCGCTGCGGAGCCCGGTGCGGGCCGGGCCGCTCGGGCAGGTGGTGCTCGGGCTGCTGCGCAAGGACTCCCGGGAGCGCCTGACCCGGCAGGTGGTCCGCGACGCCCTCACCCGCGTCCTCAGCGAGGAGCCGGGCGCGGGGGCGGCGGCCGTGCCCCGCCCCCGGCTGCGCGGCCTCGGCTTCGCCGCCGTGCGGTACGCGGGCCGGGAGTGGAGCCGCCGCACCCTGGTCCTGGGCGCCACCGTGGCCGTGGTGACCGTGGCCGTCGTGGTGCTGGTGGCGACGCAGGGACTGCCCGGCGGCGGCACGTCGACGGCCGCTCCCCCGGCCGCGCCGCCCGCCGCCACCTCGGCCGCCCCGTCGGCGCCGGACGCCTCCCCGGCGCCGGGCGGCGCACCGGAGGGCGGGAACCGGGACACGGCCTCGCCGTCCGCCCCGCCGACCACCGCGAAGCCGTCCCCCTCGGCGACGGGCGGGCTGCCGGCGGGGTTCCGCGTCCTGCGCGCGCCGGAGGGGTTCTCCGTGGCGCTGCCCGCGGGCTGGGACCGGCTGTCCACCACTCCGGGCGCCGACGGCGCCTACCGGGCCACGTTCGGCGCGGACGGCGACCCGCGCACGCTCGCGGTCACCTACAGCGAGCGGGTCGGCCCGGACCCGGTCGCGGTGTGGCGGGACGACGTGGAGCCGAACCTGAAGCGCACCGCGGGGTACGAGCGCATCGGCGCGATCCGGGCCCTGACGTACCAGGGGCGCGCGGCCGCCGACATGGAGTGGTACTCCACGGCCGGCGGCACGCGGGTGCGCACCCTCGGCCGCGGCTTCCTCCTCGGCGGCGGGCGCAGCTTCTCGCTGCGCTGGACGACCCCGGCCACCGACTGGGACACGCCGGCCGGGCAGGAGGCGCTGCGGACCGTCCTGCGCACCTTCCGGCCCGGCACCGGCTGACCGCCCGGGGAACGCCGACGGCACCCGCCGCCAGGGCCTCTCGGCGGATCAGGCCGGCTCACGGAGTCCGGCCCGATCCGAACACGGGTACTCAGGTCGCCGGGGAGCGCAGTCTGCGCAGGCGGGCCGGGGGCATCGGGCGGGTGAGCCAGTGGGCCGTGAACGTGCCCTCGGCGAGCGAGCAGGAGATCCGCAGGCGGTGCGGCGTCTCGAGGAACACCACGTCCACCGCCAGGGTGCCGGGGCCGGTCCAGCCGCCGCTCACCGCGGTCGGGACGGGTTCCTCCGCGACCGTCCAGGGCGCGTCCCCGAGCCGCAGCGGGAGCGGTTCGCCGCGGTCGGTGAGGGTGAGCGTCCAGCCGCCGTCCGGGCCGGCCGTGACCGCGGCGCCGGTCAGCGTGGGCTGGTCGGCGCAGGCCCCGCCCTCGGGGGCGAACACGGCGCCCGGCCAGTCCGCCGCCCGGCCCTGCGGTACCGGGGCGCCCGGGGCCGGGGGCAGGGCGAGCTCGTCGAGCCGGTCGCGCAGCGCCGCGTCCGGGGCGTCCCGGCCGGTGAGCGGCGCGGGGTGGAAGGCGGGCAGCAGGTGCCGCCAGATGAGATCGAGGTAGTCCTGCATGCGCTCGGTCGCCGAGGTCGCCGCGATCACGGCGTCGTGTTCGGGCAGCACGAGGCAGAACTGCCCGTAGGCCCCGTCGCCCCGGTATCCGTGCCGGGACATCCAGAAGTGGTAGCCGTAGCCCTGGTCCCAGTCCTGCCGCTGGTCCCCGCCCAGGGCGCCGGCGGTCGCGACGTGCGGGCGCGCGGCGCGGGCGGCCCAGCCCTCCGGCAGCAGCCGGCGGCCGTCGTGGACGCCGTCGTCGAGATAGAGGCGGCCGAGCCGGGCGATCGCGTCCGTGGTCGCGTACAGACCGCTGAAGCCGATCTCGCGTCCGGTGCGGTCGCGCACCCAGCCGGCAGGGCCGACGCCCAGCGGGTCCAGCAGCCGGGGCCGCAGGTACGCGGTGAGCGACCCGCCGGTGACCCGCTGGACGATCGCGCCCAGGGTGTAGGTGTTGGGCTGGTTGTACGCGAAGTGGGTGCCCGGGTCGCGGTCCGGCGGGAGCAGCAGGAACCCGCGCACGGGCTCGGCGGGGTCCCGGGCGTAGGCGGCGTCCACGGTCTCGCTCTCGTGACCGCTGGCCATGGAGGCCAGGTGGCGGACCCGCATCGCCCGGCTGCGGGGATCGGTGACGTCCGCCGCGAACTCGGGGAAGTAGGAGATCACCGGGGCGTCGAAGTCGATCAGGCCGTCGGCCTCGGCGAGGGCGGCGGCGGTCACGGTGAAGTTCTTGCTGAGCGAGTACAGCAGGTGCGGGCGGTCGGCGGCGTACGGCGCCCACCAGCCCGAGGCGACCAGCTTCCCGTGCCGGATGATCATCAGGCTGTGGGGTTCGATGTCGGGGGCGGCTTCGAGGGCGTCGAGGAAGGCGTGGACACCGGCGGCGTCCACACCCTGGGCGGCGGGTGCGGAGGTGGGCAGGGGATCGGCACTCATGCCGCGATCCTGCCCGGCCGCGGCCGGGTGATCCACCGTTTCCGGACGGGGCGGACGGGGACCCGGACATCATGGTGCAGATCGGATACACGATGATGACCGAGCAGGCCGGGCCGCGTGAGCTGGTCGACCACGTGGTGCGGGCGGAGGAGGCGGGCTTCGACTTCTCGGTGACCTCGGACCACTACTTCCCGTGGCTGCCCTCCCAGGGCCACTCCCCGTACGCCTGGAGCGTGCTGGGGGCGGCCGCCCAGGCCACCTCCCGCATCCCGCTGATGTCGTACGTGACGTGTCCGACGTTCCGTTACCACCCGGCGGTGGTTGCGCAGAAGGCGGCGACCGTACAACTGCTGTCGGAGGGCCGGTTCCGGCTGGGGCTCGGCTCGGGCGAGAACCTCAACGAGCACGTGGTGGGCGGCGGCTGGCCGTCCGTCGACGTGCGGCACGAGATGCTCGAGGAGGCGGTGGAGATCATCCGGGCGCTGTTCGAGGGCGGCCACGTCAACCGCCGCGGCCCGCACTTCGACGTGGAGTCGGCCCGGTTGTGGGACCTGCCGGACCAGCCGCCCCCCATCGGTCTCGCGGTCTCCGGCGAGCGCTCCTGCGCCCTCGCGGGACGCCTCGCCGACCTGGTGATCGCCACGGAGCCGGAGGCCGGGCTCCTCGACGCCTTCGACCGGCACGGCGGCACGGGCAAGCCGCGGGTGGGCCAGTTGCCGGTGTGCCACGACCCCGACCGGGAGACGGCCGTACGCCGGGCCCACGCCGAGTTCCGCTGGTTCGCCGGTGGCTGGAAGGTCAACTCCGAACTGCCCCACCCGGACTCCTTCGAGGCGGCCACCCGGTTCGTGCGGCCGGAGGACGTCGCGGCGTCCATCCCCTGCGGCGACGACCCGGACGACTTCGTGGAGGCGGTCCGCCCCTACGCGGAGGCGGGCTTCACGGAGATCGCGCTGGTGCAGGTGGGCGGCGAGTCGCAGCCCGCCTACCTCGACTGGGCGGAGAAGACGCTGCTCCCCGCCCTGCGGGACGCCTTCGGCTGACGTGCGGGCCGGGCCAGGAACCCCTCCTGAGCGGACCGGCCGGCAATTCACCCGGACGACTGAGCATCTCGGCGGGATGCGGGGTACTAGAGGGCTCTACGTCGGTACGCGTCCCGGAGGCCCTTTCGTGAACCCGTTCGTGCACAAGACCCTGGTGGTGGAGCTCCAGGCGGGCGACTCGGACCGCTTCCCCGTGCTCGCCCACCTGAGCTACGACCCCGCCGACCCGTTCGCCGTCACCGTGGTCTTCAGCCACGACGGCCGGGTCCTGGCGCGCTGGCAGCTCGACCGCGAGATGGTCGCGGACGGCCTGCTCGGGCCGGTGGGCGTCGGGGACGTACGGCTGTCGCCGCAGGCCCGGGGCGCCGGCCGGGAGCTGCGCATGGAGTTCCTGGGCGAGCCCCGACCGGACGGGGGCCGGCACCACGCGGTGGTGTACGCCTGGGCGGAGACGGTCGGCGAGTTCCTCGCGGAGACCCGGCGGATGGTGGCGCCGGGCCAGGAGGACGCCGGCGTCGACGACTTCCTCGCGGACGTCCTCGCCGGACGCTGACCCGGCCCCTCGGCAACCGCGCGCGGTCGCGCGCGGTTCAGCGCGTGGTGTGCCGGTAGCGGGCGTACAGCGGCAGTCCGAACCAGCACAGCAGGTACCAGAACACCACCCCGGTCACGAGGTACGGGACGAAGCCGTCGTGGGTCGCCACGCGCAGGATCAGCAGCAGGGACGCGCTGGTGGTGGCGAGCAGCAGCAACAGGCCGAGCAGGGTCAGCCCGGAGGCCAGCCGCACCGCCTGGGCCTTGATGCGCCGCCCGGAGACGAGGCGGTGCAGGGAGACCGGCGCGATGAGCGCCCCGGTGGCGCAGGCGCCGAGGACGACGGTGACGATGTAGATGGTCTGATCGGTGTCGGACAGATCGTCGTACTTCGGCGTGAAGACGACGGTCAGCAGGAAGCCGAAGAGGATCTGCACGCCCATCTGGGCGACGCGGACCTCCTGGATCAGCTCGACCCACATCCGGTCCGCTCTCTCGTCCTCGGTCTCGTTGCGCCCTCTGCGCCTGACCTCGCCCTGCTCCGCGTCGTCGGACACGCCGCCTCCCGGTGTCTGGAACCCGCCTTCCTCTCCTCCTTCCCGCGAGTTCCCCGTCCGCGTCGGCTTTCCCCGCGCCGCCCGCCCCCGGTTTGGCGGCCGGGCGCGCGGTTACACGGACGGCTACGACACCGAGGCCGGGAGGTTGTGGAAGCCATGTCCGATACCCAGCTCACCGTGACGCTGAGCGGCGGGGGCGTCGACGACGCACGGGCGGTCGTCCGGGTCCTGGAGGGAACCTTCGGGTCGTCGGACGGGCTTCCCTCCGACGACCGGGCCACGGTGCGCACCGCCACCTTCGGCGCGGAGGACAGCGGGGAGGCGGGACCGGGGAACACGGGCGCCGCCCGGCTGGCGGCGCCCGTGGAGGTGACGGTGCAGGGCACGCCGGACGCGGTGCGGAGGGCGAGCGACACCCTCACGGAGGCGTTCACCGTCCGCGACGACGGGGCGGCGGCCGGCGACCAGGAGCAGGAGCGGCAGCTGCTCCTGGAGCCGTGAGCGTCCGTCCTTACCAGCGGGACTCCACGCGGTCCCGGATCCGCCGGGCGTAGAGGTCGTCGATCGCCTCGAGCGTCTGCTGCGACAGTTCCGGCAGCCGCGCGGCGGCGGCGTTGGCCCGCGCCTGCTCCGGGGAGCGGGCGCCGGGGATGACGGTGGTGACGCCCGGCAGACCGGCGATCCAGCGCAGCGCCAGCTGGGCCGGGGTGCAGCCCTCGGGGGCGAGCGCGGCGAACTCCGCGGCGGCCTCGACCCCGGTGCCGTAGTCGACACCGGAGAACGTCTCGCCCTGGTCGAAGGCCTCGCCGTGCCGGTTGAAGGTGCGGTGGTCGTTCTCGGGGAAGACCGTGTCCTTGGTGTACTTGCCGGACAGCAGGCCGGAGGCGAGGGGGACGCGGGCGATGATGCCGACCCCGGCCTCGCGGGCCGCGGGCACCACCTCGCGCAGCGGCTTCATCCGGAACGGGTTGAGGATGATCTGCACGCTCGCCACATTCGGCCGGGCGATCGCCGCGAGCGCCTCGGCGCAGGTCTCCACGCTGACGCCGTAGGCGGCGACGCGCTCCTCCTCGACCAGCGTGTCGAGGGCGTCGAAGACCTCGTCGCGGGAGTAGACGGCGGTGGGCGGGCAGTGCAGCTGCACCAGGTCGAGCCGGTCGACACCGAGGTTGCGGCGCGAGCGGTCCGTCCAGGCGCGGAAGTTGTCCAGGACGTAGTTCTCCGGGATCTGCTCGACCCGGCGTCCCATCTTGGTGGCGATCAGCACGTGCAGGTCGGGCCGGCCGCTCACGAAGGACGCGATGGTCTGCTCACTGCGGCCGTCGCCGTACACGTCGGCCGTGTCGAAGAAGGTCACCCCCGACTCGGCGGCGGCCTCCAGGACCGCGAGGGCCTGCTTGTCGTCCACGTCGCCCCAGTCGGCGCCGAGTTGCCAGGTGCCGAGTCCGATCACCGAGGCGTGCTGACCGGATCGTTCGAAAGTGCGCTCGTCCATGCGGCCAGTCTGTCATCCGTGCCGGTCGACGCGGTGCTGAGTCCGCCGGGCCAGCCTCGGCCCCGCCCAGCGCTTGAACCGCCGCAGGGTCTCCAGGCGCCCGGCCGCCCGGTCGAGCCGGTAGTACAGCTGGGGCGGGACGTACGGCAGCAGGGGTGAGTGGCGCTGGCCGAGCAGGGCGAACATCTGCTCCGGGGGGAGGTCGATGTAGCGCGGGAGGTCCGCGTACCACCGGGCGCTGTGCCGGGCGGCGCTCTGCGCGGGCAGCAGGGCCGCCCGGCGTTCGCGCTCGTAGCGGTCGAGTGCGCGGGGTACGTCGGGCTGGTCGCGCAGGGCCGCGGCGAGAGCGGCGGCGTCCTCCAGGGCGAGGCTGGTGCCCGCGCCGACGGAGTAGTGGGTGGTGTGGGCGGCGTCGCCGACCAGGACCAGGTTGCCGTGGTGCCAGGTGCGGTTGGTGACGGTGCGGAAGGTCTCCCAGCGGGCGGCGCCGCCGGTGCCGGTGCGGCCGGTGAGGGGGTGGCCGTCGAGGACGTCGGCGAAGATCTTCTCCAGCAGGGCGAGTCCCTCGGCCTCTCCGGCGCGGTCGAGTCCGAGGCCGGTGAAGGTGCCGGGGCCGCACTCGATCACGCAGGTGCTGCGGCCGGGCCCGTAGGGGTAGCCGTAGCACCAGATCCAGCCGTGCTCGGTCCGCACGAAGGAGTGGGTGAAGGCCTCGAAGACCTTGGTGGTGCCGAGCCAGATGTAGGGGTGGGGCCCGGTGGTGAGGCGGGTGCCGAAGTGGTCGGCGTGGCGGGTGCGCAGGGCGCTGTGCACGCCGTCGGCGGCCACCACCAGGTCGGCGCCGGGCAGCCGGTCCGCCGGGATCTCGCTGCCGAAGGCGAGGTGGACGCCGAGACCGCGGGCGCGGTCGGCGAGCAGGCCGAGCAGCCGGTGGCGTCCGATGCCGTGCCCCTGGTCGCCCCGGTGCCGCGTGGTCAGTTCCCGCTCCCGGTCGCGGACGTGGGCGACGCCCTCCCGCCAGTGCACGGAGTGGGTCTCCATGGCGCGGGCCGACTCCGGGTCGTGCGCGCGCAGGCGCTCCAGCAGGGGCCGCCAGTAGGTCACGCCCCAGCCGTAGGTGGAGCCCTCCGGGCCGCGTTCGTGGACGGTGACGTCGTGGGAGGGGTCGTGGAGTTTCAGCAGGACGGAGAGATACAGGCCGGCGGGACCGCCGCCGACGCAGACGACCTTCACGCGCACCTCTGGGGGGACTCTGGGATGCCGGGAGAATCCGGGCATGACGGACAGCAGTCGGATGCGCACGCAGAGTAGCAGGCACGGGTGGCTGATCCGCGGGTCCGCGATCGCGTCATTCTCGCGGCGTGACGGACACCACGGGATGCGCGACGGCGCGCCAAGGATCGGCCCGCCGGGCGCCGCGCACGCAAGGAATTACCCGTTCCGCCGCGCACCGCACCCCGGACACAGCAAGATCATCTTCGTTCAACTCTGTACCGCATGGGATGAATTGCCCGGATCGCAGCCAACCGGTCCGTGGGGATTTCTCCGGTACCGGCGGACCCGGTAGGCATACGGGGTCCCCCCACGCATCCGCCCCGCCCAGGAGGTCCCATGCCCGAACTCAGCCGCCGCCGTGCGCTCACCGCCGCCGCGGCCCTGACCGTCACCGCGGGTGCCGCCGCGGCCCACGGCACCACCGCGCGCGCCGCCGCCGACGACCACGGCCACCACGACTCCCCCGCCACCTTCGACGAGGTCTACAAGGGCCGCCGCATACAGGGCCGGCCCGCATCCGGCGGCGGGCACCACCATCACGGCGGGCCCCCGGTCGCGGTGTTCGTCGACGGGGTGGAGCTGCACGTGATGCAGAACGCCGACGGCACCTGGATCAGCGTGGTCAGCCACTACGACCCGGTCCCCACCCCGCGTGCCGCCGCCCGCGCCGCGGTCGACGAGCTGCAGGGCTCCCCGCTCCTGCCCTTCCCCGCCACGACCGCCGCCGCCGCCAACTGAACCGTGCCGTCCGCACGTTGGGAGTACCACCGCACATGACCGTCCGCAAGAACCAGGCGTCGCTGACCGCCCAGGAGAAGCGCCGTTTCGTCGCCGCCCTGCTGGAGCTGAAGCGTTCCGGCCGCTACGACGCGTTCGTCTCCACCCACAACGACTTCATCGTCTCCGACACCGATCACGGCCCGCGCACCGGCCACCGCTCCCCGTCGTTCCTGCCCTGGCACCGCAGATTCCTGCTGGAGTTCGAGCGGGCCCTGCAGTCCGTGGACGCGTCGGTGGCCCTGCCGTACTGGGACTGGACCACCGACTCCTCGGTGCGGTCCTCCCTGTGGGCGCCCGACTTCCTCGGCGGCAGCGGGCGCAGCCGGGACGGCCGGGTGATGGACGGCCCGTTCGCCGCGTCCGGCGGCAACTGGCCCATCGCGGTGCGGGTGGACGAACGCACCTACCTGCGGCGGGCGCTCGGCGCGGGCGGGCTGCGCCTGCCCACCCGGGCCGACGTGGAGTCCGTGCTGTCCATGCCCACGTACGACATGCCGCCCTGGAACAGCGGTTCGGACGGGTTCCGCAACCACCTGGAGGGCTGGCGGGGCGTCAATCTGCACAACCGGGTGCACGTGTGGGTCGGCGGGCACATGGCCACCGGGGCCTCCCCCAACGACCCGGTGTTCTGGCTGCACCACGCCTACATCGACAAGCTGTGGTCGGAGTGGCAGCGCCGGCACCCCGGGTCCGGCTACCTCCCGGCCACCGGCACCCCGGACGTCGTCGACCTGGACGAGACCATGCGGCCCTGGCACGACACGACCCCGGCCGCGCTGCTGGACCACACCCCGCACTACACCTTCGACGCCTGATCAGGCGGTGCGGGCCGTCCGGCACTCCGGGTGGCCCCAGCCGCCGTCGTTCCGGGCGATGGGCTCCCCCGCCGCGTAGGAGCGCCCGCACACACAGCGTCCGGGGAACTTCGCCTTCAGGGTGCGGGCGGAGCCGCCCTTGCGTGTCCCGGCCGCGCCGGCCCGGCCCTGCTTTCCGCGCCGTGCGGCGCCGGAGGGCGGGGTGTCCGGGGCGGGCGGCGGCTCGGGAGAGCCCAGCTCGCTGCCCGCGTCCTCCTGCTCGGTGGCCGCCCGGCTCGCGGCGCGGTCGGCGAAGTCGTTGAGCGGGTCCCCGTCCACCTGGTGGGCGGGGACGTAGCGGAACTCGACCGACCGGTCCCGCAGCAGTTCGTCGATGCGCACCACGAGTTCCTGGTTGGCGACCGGTTTGCCGGCCGCCGTGCGCCAGCCGTTGCGCTTCCAGCCGGGCAGCCAGGTGGTGACGGCCTTCATGGCGTACTGCGAGTCCATCCGGACCTCGAGCGGCACGGCGGGGTCGGTGGCCGCCAGCAGCCGTTCCAGGGCGGTCAGTTCGGCGACGTTGTTGGTGGTCCTGCCGAGCGCGCCGGCGTGCCAGCGCACCGGGTTCTGAGAGTCGTCGGCGATCACCCAGGCCCAGCCGGCCGGTCCGGGATTCCCCTTCGACGCGCCGTCGCACGCGGCCACCCATCGTTCACCCATGGCCCCGATCATGCCACGGCCGCCGTGCCCTCCCGCACGGCCCTTTCCGGGCGCGGGCCGGTGCCGCGGTCCACGTCAGTCCACGTCGGCGGTGTCCGGGAAGGTGCCCTCGGTGGTGGTGATGTCGATCACGGAGAAGTTGGCGCCCTGCGGGTCGCTGACCGCGGCGAACCGTCCGAAGGGCGTCGTCATCGGCCCGAACCTCAGGATGCCGCCCAGTTCGGAGGCCCGGGTCACGGCCGCGTCGCAGTCGGGGACGGTGAAGTAGACGTTGATGTAGGGCGGCACCTCGGGCGGGAAGTCGTCGGTCATCCGCATCCGGCCGAGGACGCTCTGCTCGCCCAGGTCGTAGATCCGGAAGTCCATCTCGTCCGTCAACTGCTTCTGCCGGTAGGAGAAGACGGCGGGGAAGAAGGCGTCGGAGGCGTCCGGGTCCCGGGTGTAGACCTCCGCCCAGCAGTAGGCGCCGGGGACGGCCATCGCCTGGAACCCCTCGTGCGTACCGGCCTGCCAGACCCCGAACACGACCCCGCCGGGGTCCCGGGCCAGGCACATCGTCCCGAAGTCACCGACCGGCATGGGGTTCATCAGCAGCTCGCCGCCGTGCTCCCGGATCCGGGCGGCAGCGGCGGCGGCGTCCTCGGCCGCGAGGTACAGGCACCACTGCGAGGAGCCCTCCTGGCCCGGCATGGGCGGCACGACGGCCGCCACCGCCTTCCCGTCCACGTACGCCTGCGTGTAGTTGCCGTACTCCGACGACGTGTCGCCGAAGGTCCAGCCGAGGACCTCTCCGTAGAACCTCTTCGCTCCCTCGATGTCGTTGAACATCGCGTCGGCCCAGCAGGGGGCTCCCTCGGGTTGTACGGCCATGACGTCGACCCTCTTTCGAACGGGCGGTCGGTCCGGTTCTCCACGCTAGCCACGGCCACCCCGCCGCGCGCGCCGAGTGGCCGGGAGACGGTCTTCCGCCCTCGGCCGCTCTGTGCTTGCCTGAGGGCCGTTTCGCCGGCCGTGGTGGGAGTCGCCCTGTGCGCACAGCGTGGATCGTGGGTGGGGTGCTGTGCGCCGTGCTGCTCGGCGGGTGCGGGGACCCGGAGTCGGAACCGGCGGCCGGCCCTCCGCCGTCCGCGTCGCCACCGGCCACCACGCACCAGCGGCCCGCCGCCACCGCCTCCCCCGGCACCGCCTCTCCCGGCACGGCGCCGGCCACGGCGGACGCCGCGCCCGCACGGCCGCCGTCGGTGCTGTACCTCGGCGACTCGCTCGCCATGGAGAGCCGGCAGGTGCTCGGGCGCGAACTGCGTACGGACCTGCGCGCCCGGTACACCAGCGCCCCCTACTCCGGCACCACCCTGTGCGACTACCTGGAAGGGAGCCCCGGCCGCTCCCTGGTGCCGGCCGCGGACAAGGCGGCGGCCCTGGTGCGCAGCGTGCGGCCCGACTACGTCGTGCTGCAGTTCTGGGGCAACGCCTGGGACTACACCCCCTGCATGAAGGGCGTCTCCCACGCCACCTCGAAGGACGCGTACTTCCGCCGGTACGCGGCCGACGCGCGGCGGCTCACCGAGCAGATCCACGCGGCGGGCGGCGCCGGCCGTCCGCGCATCGTGTGGGTGCTGCAGGGCCCCGACCCGATGACACCCGACCGGGTCCGCCGGGTGAACGCCCTCTACCGCGAGCGGGCCGCCGCCTCCGGTGACCTGGTCGCCGACGCGGGACGAGCGGTGAGCCCCGAGGACGGCCGGTACACCTGGGCGCAGTACCTGCCCTGCACCGCCCACGAGCGTTCCCACGACGGGTACTGCACCCAGCCCGGGCGGGACCGGACGGCCCTGCACCGGGACGACGACCACCTCCACTTCTGTCTGGCGCCCACCACCTCGACGCCGAGGCCGTGTCCGGTGACCTCCCCCGGGATCGTCCGCATCGCCCGGGAGATCACCCGCGCGATCGGGGAGCACGCCCGCGCCGCGGGCTGACCGGCGCCCGGGCCGGCGGGCGCCGGGTGCGCGGCGCGCACGGAGGACGCGGCGGTGGCCCGGGAATCGCGGCGGGAAACCGTTCGACCGCGGGCGGGCGGGCCCGGTGGGACGCCGATGACCGCGATGAAGATGCGTCCCGACGTGGCCGAGCGCGCCTGACGGGCCGGCCGGCGCACCGACGCCAGGGCGCAGGGGGCCGCCCGGGCATCCTCGCCCGGCCGGTCCGGAGCCGTTCCCGTGGCCGTCGCGCACCCCGCGATCCGCACGCGCGGCACGGTCGGCGGCAGCGTGGCCCACGCGGATCCCGCCGCAGAGCCGGCGGGGCGGGTCGCCGGGCCTCCCCGGCCCGGCCCGGCGCTCACCCGCCCGCGTAGGCCTTCTCCAGCTCGGCCAGGTCCAGCTTCTGCATGCCGAGCATCGCCTTCATGGCGCGGTCCGCCCTGGCCGGGTCCGGATCGGCGATCATGTCGTCCAGCCGGGTCGGGGTGACCTGCCAGGACACGCCGAAACGGTCCTTGAGCCAGCCGCACGGGCCGTGGCTGCCGCCGCCCTCGACCAGCTTGTCCCAGAAGTGGTCGATCTCGGCCTGGTCGGCACAGCCGATCTGGAAGGAGATCGCCTCGGAGAAGGTGAACTCCGGTCCGCCGTTGAGCGCGACGAACTTCTGGCCGTGGGCCGTGAACTCGACGGTCAGGACGCTCCCCTCGGGCCCCGGACCGGACGCGGGGTACCGGGTGACCCGGCCGAGGTGGGAGTCCTTGAACACGGAGACGTAGAAGTGCGCGGCCTCCTCGGCGCGTCCGTCGAACCACAGGCAGGTGGTGAAGCCGTCGGTGGTCATGAGTACCTCCAGTGCGTGGAACGGTGTCGGGGATAGGGACCGGCCGGGGCCCCGGAACTCATCGGTGCGGGCCCCGGCCGTCCGGCGCGCGCCGGACGGCGGCGGGTGCGCTCTGCCCGTGGCGAATCTGCGGCGGGCAGAGAAGGCTCCCCGGCGGGCGCCCGGCGGCCGACAGTGAGGGCACGCGGTCGCAGCGGCCGCGTTCCGACGACCACCGCAGGAGCGCCCATGGCACCCTTCACCGCCGGCCCGTGGCCGGACATCTCACCCCGGGCCGAGGAGGGCGACACACCGCCGACCCGGTTCGACGACCACCTCGCCGCCCAGCTGCTCGCGCAGCGCATCGTGCTGCTGGGCACCCAGGTCGACGAGGTCTCCGCCAACCGTGTCTGTGCCCAGCTGCTGATCCTGTCCGCCGAGGACGCGCACACCGACATCGCTCTCTACGTCAACAGCCCCGGCGGCTCCGTGCACGCCGGACTGGCGATCTACGACACGATGCGGCTGATCCCCAACGACGTGTCGACGCTCGCCATGGGCTTCGCGGCCAGCATGGGGCAGTTCCTGCTGAGCGTGGGCACGCCGGGCAAGCGCTTCGCCCTGCCGAACGCGCGGATCATGATGCACCAGCCGTCGGCGGGCATCGGCGGGACGACCGCCGACATCGAGATCCAGGCGGAGAACCTGGAGTTCACCAAGCGGACCATCGAGCGGATCACCGCCGAGCACACGGGCCGGACGGCGGAGGAGATCTCCCGCGACGGCGACCGCGACCGCTGGTTCACGGCCGAGGAGGCCAGGGAGTACGGCATGGTCGACCGGGTGGTGCAGTCGCTCGCCGACGTCCGCCCGGCCGCCGGCCGTCCGAGGATGGGACTGCGCTGATGGGCAGCTACACGATTCCGAACGTCGTCGAGCGCACCGCGCGGGGCGAACGGTCCTACGACGTCTTCAGCAGGCTCCTGTCGGAGCGGATCGTCTTCCTGGGCACCGAGATCGACGACGGCGTCGCCAACGTCGTCATCGCGCAGCTGCTGCACCTGGAGGCGGAGGCGCCGGAGAGCGAGATCGCGCTCTACCTCAACTCGCCGGGCGGCTCCTTCACCTCGCTCATGGCGATCTACGACGCCATGACGTTCGTCCGGGCGCCGATCTCCACCTTCTGCGTGGGTCAGGCGGCCTCCACGGCGGCCGTGCTGCTGGCCGGGGGCGACCCGGGGCGGCGGTTCGTGCTGGAGCACGCGCGGGTGCTGCTGGGCCAGCCCGCCACGGGCGGGCAGCGGGGCACCGTCTCCGACCTGTCGCTCCGCGCCCAGGAGATGGTGCGGATCCGCTCCCAGGTGGAGGAGGTGCTGTCCCGCCACACCCACCACGACGTGGCGACCCTGCGCGCGGACATGGACCGCGACAAGGTGTTCACCGCGCCGGAGGCCGTCGCCTACGGCCTCGCCGACGAGGTACTGAGCCGGCGCGTCGTCGGCGTCTGAGCCCGGGCCCGCCGGCGCCCCCGGGCTGGGCCGTGTCCTTCGGATCACCCCGGGGCCGCGGGGCACCGGCGCTGTCAGGGCGCCGTCGATCCGAGTCGGAGTGATCCGAACGACACGGCCTGGGGGCCGGCGGGCGGACGGCCGTCGTCAGGCGGCCAGGCACAGTCCGCCGTGGTGCGCGCCGGACGGGGCCGTGGCGGGGGCCTTGGCGCCGGGGGCCGCGGCGCCGGACCGCCGGGCGGTGCTGCTCGCGAGGTCGTGGTGGACGCGGGCCAGCAGGTCGCCGAGCCCCAGACCGAGGGCCCGGGCCGCGGCGGCGAGGACCTCCGAGGATGCCTCCTTGCGGCCCCGTTCCACTTCTGACAGATAGGGCATGGAGATGCGGGCCGCTTCGGCGACGTCCTTCAGGGTGCGTTCCTGGGCCAGCCGTTCGCGGCGCAGCACGTCTCCGACCAGGTCCCGCCACAGGGGTTCCCTGGGTGCGGGCGCCGGGCGGGCGGCAGCCGGTCGCAGGGGGATGACCCGGGCGTCGTTCGGCGCTTGGTTCGTCACCCCCTCAGCCTAGGAATCCGGGCGCCCGGGGGAAGGGAGCGGCGTTCCGCCCTGAGTGAAGTCCGCGCCCGCGACCAGCCGGAACACAAGGTTCCGCCCCGGGGCTGCCGGCCGGCCCGGACGCCCGTACCATCGGACGGACGGCGTGCCCTCCCCCGCGGTGGGCACCCGCTGCCGATTGTCCGGAACACGGTGTGCATGTGTGGGCACATGCGGGGTACCCGCTCGTCCTGAGGGCGAGGCAGCCCAGCACATGTCCGCCGTGATGCTCGTGGGGAGAGGTAATGGAGACCGCCGTGATCCGGCCGCAGGCGCAGGTCGTCGACGAGAACACCGAGGCCAGTACGGGTGACGGAGGCCTGCCTGGGGTGGCGGACCCGCGGGCGGTCGCCCCGCGCGACGCCCGGGAACTGTCCCGGCAGTTCTTCCGCCGTCTGACGGAGCTCGAAGAGGGCACCCACGAATACCAGTACGCGCGCAACACCCTCATCGAGATGAACATGTCGCTCGTGCGCTTCGCCGCCGGTCGCTTCCGCGGCCGGGGCGACGACATGGAGGACATCGTCCAGACCGGCATGATCGGTCTGATCAAGGCGATCGACCGGTTCGAGCTCTCGCGCGAGGTCGAGTTCACCTCCTTCGCGCTGCCGTACATCGTCGGCGAGATCAAGCGTTTCTTCCGGGACACCACCTGGGCCGTGCACGTGCCGCGGCGGCTGCAGGAACTGCGCGTGGAGCTGGCGAAGGCCCGCGAGGAGCTGGCTAGCCGGCTGGACCGCGAGCCGACCGTCGCCGAGCTCGCCACGCTGATGAACATCACCGAGGACCAGGTCATCGAGGGCCAGATCGCGGCGAACGGCTACAACTCCTCCTCCCTGGACGCCGCCCTCACCGGTGACGGCCCGGAGCAGGGCGAGGCCGTGCTGGCGGACTTCATCGGGGTGGAGGAGGAAGGGCTGCGGCTCGTCGAGGACTTCCACGCCCTGGCCCCGCTGATGGCGGAGCTCAGCGAACGCGACCGGCAGATCATCCACATGCGGTTCGTGGAGGAGGCCACCCAGGCGGAGATCGGTGAGCAGCTGGGCTGCTCGCAGATGCACGTCTCCCGGCTGATCAAGCGGATCATCACCCGGCTCCGCGAGGGCATGCTGGGCGAGCTGGGCTGCGCCTGAGCCCACACCCTCCCGGACGGCTTTCGCGGCTGCCGTCCCCCCTCCCGCGCTGTGCGCGGAGCAGGGGGGACGGCAGCCGCAGCGTTTGTGGCCGGGTTCAGTCAAGCGAGCGGGATCACCGGACAGGCGAGGACGACGCCGTCGGTCCTGCGGACCGCACGGGAAAAAAGAAACGAGACGCGGTGGTCCGGTTCAGCCCTCGGCGAGGTTCAGCTCGGCGCGCACGCACTTGCCGACCGGGACCCGTTCCACGGTGACGTTGTCCACCAGGGCGCGGACGATCTCCAGGCCGTGCCGGCCGACGCGCTCGGGATCGCGGGGGAACACCCGGGGCAGGGTGACGCTGCTGTCGAAGACCGTGACGGCGAGCGAGGTGTCGGTGCCCTCCAGCTCCAGGATGTAGGGGCCGTTGCTGTGCCGGTCCGCGTTGGTGACCAGCTCGCTGACCACGAGCAGGACGGCACCGTCGACGCGTTCGTCGATGGTGGCGCACCAGTCGGTCCGCAACTGCTCGAGGAAGAGCGCGGCGAAGGCGCGCGCCTCGGCAATGCATCCGGGCTCGCCGGTGAAGTGTGCGGCCCGCCGCAGCGGTTCCACGGGCACGTCGAAACCAGTCGGTATCACTGCCCCGTCCAGGTGGTCGGTCATGCGTTTCTCTCTGAAAGCCGGGCTGGCCGGACGCTCTGCACCAGTCCACGTACCCCGAGTCCGGCGCGGCAGTCCCCCTGACCCGTGTATGCCTGAGCACACCGGGGGAACCCGGTGCCCGGACCCGCGGGGCGCCCGGTCCGCGGGCCCGGCGCGGCGGGCGGAAGGACGGGCCATGAACGAACTGATGGCGGTGAGGAGCCTGACGATGCTACCTGTGGTCACCCTCGGCGGTGACGCGGTCGCCCACGTCAAGGACACCCTCCTCGACGGCACGGCCGGACACGTCACCGGATTCACCGTCACCGGGCGGGGCCTGCTGTCGGGTCCGCTGCGGCAGAGCCTGCCCTGGCCCGCCGTGTACGCCCTCGGCCCGGACGCCGTCATGGTCCGCGACGAGCAAGCCCTGCTCGGTCTGCCGCTGTCGGCGGTACGGGGGGACGCACTGCGCGGGCGGCTGCTGGGGGCCCGGGTTGTGACCGAGGAGGGCGAGCCCGTGGGCACCGTGCTGGACGTCCTCGTCGAGGGCGGCACCAGCGGCCGGGTGGCCGCCTTCCGCCTCGCCGCCCGGCGCGAACTGGTGCGCGGCTCCCGGCACCACCGGCACCGGGCCTATCTCCCGCGGGCCGAGGCGCTGTCCGTCTCCGGCCGGACCCTGGTCGTCCCCGCGCACGCCACCGCCTACGTCGCCGACGACCTGACGGGCTTCGTGTCCCGGGCCGGGGCCCTTCACGAGCGTGCGAGGAGCGCACCGCGGTGATGCCGTACGCCCGGCTGCGGGGACTGCCCGTCCTGGTCACCGGGGCGCGGGGCGGTGTGCGGCGGCTCGGCGCGGTCGAGGCGCTGACGTTCGACGTCGCCACCGGAGCCGTCACCCACGTGCGGGTACGGCGCGGCCGGCTGCGGGGCGGGAGCGTGCTGCCGTGGAGCGCGGTGCAGGCCGTCGGACCGGAGGGGGTCCGGGTACGGCTGCCGGACCGTCCGGTGGCGGCGCCGGAACACCGGGAGCTGATCGGACGACCGGTGCTGACCGACGCGGGCCGGGCCCGCGGCACGGTGCTGGACGCGGCCTTCGACCCGGCCACCGGACGCCTGGAGGTGGTCCTGACCACGTCGGGCGCGCTGCCCGCCGGGCGGCTGAGGGGGCTCGGCGACCACGCGCTGGTCGTCCGGTCGGGTCCGGGCGGCTGACCCCTCTACCCCGGCGGCCGGCGGGGGCTAGGACGACACGACCGGGGGCGCGGTCATGCTGCCGGCCGACTCGGGCGTGTCGGAGGCGGGCGGCGGCGGGGGCGGTGCCGACGACTCGGACGCCGGGGACTCACCGGTCGGGGTGTCGCCGTTGTCCGGGCCGGTGTCGGTGGTGGGCGGACCGGTCGGCGTGGTGGGCCCGTCCGGAGGAGTGGTCGTCCCGTCGGAGTGCGGCGACGTGGGAGTGGTCGGGCCGGTCGAGGGGCTCCGGTGGTCGGGCGGCTCGGTCGGGCGGTCCTTGCCGCCCTTGTCGCCCGGGTTCCGCTCGAACCAGCCGCCGTCGGAGTCGCGCACCACGAACTTCTTCACCGGCCGCTCCGACGGCTCCACCACGACGGTGTTCGAGGCGTTGAACCCGGGCCACGGCTTGCCGGTGTGGCGCGGCGAGGACTGGGCGACCGGCTCGGTCAGCGGGTTGCCGCAGGCGCAGCGGACCCGGGGCACTCCCCGGTCGTCCACCAGGACGGCGGTCCCGGCCTGCAGCACGGCCTGGTACTGGGTGGCGGCCCCGTCGCGGTAGCCGTGGTTGGTGACGCGGGTGTCCATGCGCAGTTGCAGCGGGGTGAGCGAGCGCAGATAGCCGGGCACGTCCCCGGGGGCGACGTCGGCCACGTCGGCGAACGCCTCGTTCTTGGCCGGCACCTCCTTCAGGTACCGGATCTGCTGCTCCACGTCGCAGGCGGCGGCGTCCTGGGTGCCCCCGTACAGGCCGGGGGCACCGCCGTCGACGGTGCGCACCGCGTTGGCGGAGGCGGATCCGGTGGGCGCGGACGGGGTGACCGTCGGGGCGGAGGTGTCCTCGGCGGTCGACTCGGTGAACGGGTCGGGGCCCTCCGAGTTCGCGGACTGGAGGAAGACCTCCCCGCCGGCGGCCTGGTCACTGGTGCCGCCGCCGCCGGAGCGGGTGAACACCACGGTGAGGATCACGGCGACCGCCACGGCGGCCGCGATCGCCGCGATGCCGGGTACCGAACGCCACCACGGCCGCCGCCCCGGCCCGGGCGGGCCGGCCGAGGAGCCGCCTCCGGTGGGCGGCGGCTGGGACGGTGGGCCCGAGGGAGGCTGCGAGGGGCCGGACAGCGGTCCGGACGGAGGTCCGGTGGGCCGGCCTGAGGACGGGGGTTCGACGCTCACGAGCTCTTCTTCCCGCGCGGGTGGTCCGCGGCAGTCACACATCGCGCCGGATACCGGAGGCGATGCCTGCGCCTTGTGCCCTACCTGTTCATTGTGTGCTCGGGGGGTGCGCCGCCCGCAAGCCGACGCGGACGGACCTCCCGGCGGGCGCCGCCTGTCGGGCCTGCTTAGCGTGACCGAGTGACCTCACGCACCCTCTCCGGCCCGGCGGTCGCGCGGCACGGCTGGGTCCAGGCCCTCCTCACCGTGCTCGGCGGTCTGCTCGCCATGGGCGTGGTCGCCGCGCTCGGCCTGTGGGCGGCCGGGGCCACGGACCTGCCCGACGGCTCCTTCCCCTCCGTGGTCGCCGCGACGGTGGTCACGGCCGTCGGCGGAACGGTGGAACTCTCCGGCGACGCCGGCGGACTCGCCGGTACCGAAGGGGGTCTGACGGTCATTCCGCTGTCCGTGACCCTCACCGGGGCGCTGGTCGTCGGCTGGGGCTTTCTGCGCCCGCTGCGCCACCGGGCGGTCGCCGGGGCGCCGGAGCTGGCCGGCTGGGCCGCCCGGATCGCCGCCCTGTGGCTGATCGCCCTGCTCGGCCTGGCGTTCGCCGCCCGGCGCACGTTCGAGATCTCCCTCGGGGAGGGGGCGCTCGGAGACCTCGGTGACCTCTTCGGCGTCCGGCCGAAGGTCGGCTTCTCCACCGACGTGCTGCCGACGGTGCTGATCGGCCTGGTCTGGCTGGCGGGGGTGCTGGTGCTGGCCCTGCTGGTGTCGCGGGGCGCGCCGCTGCCGGGCGGGCTGCTGCGCTTCCAGTCATCGGTGCGGCCCGCCGCCCACGCCATGGTGCAGCTGCTCCTGGCCTACGTGGTCGTCGCCCTCCTGATCGCCCTGGTGGTCGCCGTCACCCGCGGCCACGCGGCCGAGACCTTCGCGGTGATCCTGCTGGGCCTGCCCAACGTGGCCTGGCTCGCGCTGACCATCGGCCTCGGGGCCACCTGGGACGGCAGGGTCGACGGGCCGTTCGGGCTGCCCATGCCGCACGTCCTGGACGAGGTCCTGCGCACCCCGGACATCTCCGCGCTCGACCTGGGCACGCTCGCCGAGTACGACGGCCGGGTGTGGTGGCTGCCGGTCGTGGACGCGGTGCTGCTGCTGACCACCGCCTTCGTCATGGCGGCCCTGTCGCCCGCCCGGATCCGGGCCTGGCAGCACGCGGTGCACATGGCGGTGGCGCTCGCCCTCACCGTGCTGATGATCTGCCTCATGGCCCGGATCTCCGCCCGCCTCGGCCTGTCCGTCCTCGGCATCGGCGACCTGGGCGACGGCCTGTCGGGGCAGGTGCTGCTGCGGCCCCGGCTGTGGAGCGCCCTGGGGCTGGCGTTGCTGTGGGGCCTGGTCACCGGTTTCGCCGGCGCGCTGCTGGCCCGGCGGGTGCGCCGGCGGGGCGAGACGGACGCGGGCCCGGCGCCGGACCGGCCCTGACGGCCGGGCGGCGAGGGTGCCCGAGGGTGTCGGACAGGGACTCCGCTCGTGTCCCCGGCCGCCCGGGGCGGCTAGCCGGGGGGTTCGAACACCGGGTGTGCCCAGCGGGGCGGCCGCTTCGGCGGGCCCTCCTCCGGCCGGGGGACGCGCGCCGCCACGTGGGTGGCGGGGCGGGGGCTGCCGGTCGAGGCCGTGCGCAGCGCGGCGACGAAGTCCAGGCAGGAGGCGTAGCGGTCGTCGGGGCTCTTGGCGAGGGCCTTGGCGAGGACGGCGTCGGCCTGCGGGGCGAGGTCGGGCCGGTCGGCGGTCAGGCGGGGCGGGTCGTCGTACTGGTGGGCCCACAGCAGCGCCATGTCGTCGTCGCGGCGGAAGGGCGGATGCCCGGCAAGCGTCTCGTGGACGACACAGGCGAAGCCGTACACGTCGCAGCGGGCGTCGACGGGACGGCCGGAGATCTGCTCGGGCGCGACGTAGTCGAGGGTGCCGACGAACTGGCCGACGGTGGTGAAGCCGGTCAGTGACAACGACTTCTTGGTGAGCCCGAAGTCGGTGAGGTAGACGTGCTCCGGGTGGTCGCTGTCGGTGCCGCGGGAGACGAGGATGTTGCCCGGTTTGACGTCGCGGTGCACCAGCCCGTGGTCGTGGGCGGCGTCGAGCGCGGACGCCACCTGGGTGGCGATGCGCAGCGCGGTGGGCAGCGGCAACGGGCCCTCCCGGTCGAGGAGGTGGCGCAGATCGCTGCCGGCCACGTACCGCATGGCGATGTACAGGATGCCGTCCGTCTCCCCCGCCTCGAACACCGGCACGATGTGCGGGTGGTCGATCGCGGCGGCGGTGCGGGACTCGTGGGTGAAGCGGCGGCGGAAGGTGTCGTTGCGGGCGAGTTCCGGGGCGAGCAGTTTCAGGGCCACGGTACGGTCCAGCCGCAGGTCCCGAGCCCGGTAGACGACCGCCATGCCGCCCCGCCCGATCTCGTCCTCGATCAGGTATCCGGCGACCTGCTGCCCGGTCAGCTCGGCGGGACGCCCGGCGAAGAGGCTGGTGTCACGGCTCATCGGACGTCACCCTGCCGGGGGACACGACCCGGGTGGGCTCCTCGGGCCCGGGCGGCGGCCCGGGTGTGCCGGAGACGAGCCGGGTGGGCGGATGCCCCGCGGACCCGTCCGGTCGGCTCGGCCCGCCCGGCTCGTCCTGCCCGTCCGCCGCACGGTCGGCCGGGAGCTCGGCGGGTCCGGGGGCCGTCGCGCCTCCGGCGGCGGGCTCGGCCGGGGCGGCCGCCTCCGCGCGCCCGACCGCCGGCGCACGCCCGGCGGCCGGCACCTGCTGTGCGGCGGCCTCGCGGGCCATCGCCGGTCCCGGACCCGGTTCGGGCTCCGGTTCGGGTTCCGCCGGTGTCCCGCGGGCCGTCGCCGGTTCCGGTTGTCCGGGATCAGCCGGTGTCCCACGGGCCGGTGCCCGACGGTCGGGGTCCGCTCCGGCGGGCCCCCGTCCCGGCGAGCCGGTGCCGTCCGGCGGACCGGACACCAGCCGGGTCGGTTCGGCGTCCGGGGCGCCCCTGCCGGCGGGCGGCCCGTCGCCCTCCTGCGCGGGAGTGCGGACCGGCGGCCCCTCCGCGTCGGACACCACGCGAGTGGGCGTGTACTGCGGGCGGGGCGGGTCGGCCGCCGGGACGGGTCCGTCCGAGGCGGCCCGGCGTCCGCGGTTCTCGTCCCCGGAGACCACGCGGGTCGGCGGGTGCGCCGGCGCTCCCCGGGGCGCCGCGGCCTCCGGAGCGGCCGGTGTGGCCGGTGTGGCCGGTGTGGCCGCCGCGTCCTGGACGGCCCGCGGCGGCTCGTCGGGGGCGTAGGTGTGCAGGTGGGCGCCGTCGGTGTAGAGCCAGCGGCCGTGGGCCGAGTCGTAGAGCCAGGCGGATTCGCCGTCGACGACGATGCCGACACGCAGGCCGCGGGTGCGCTGCCGGAACGCCTCGCCGTCGAGACCGCCCTCCGCCAGGTTGTCGGCCGCGGTCCGGTAGCGGGCCAGGGCCTCCTCGACGCGGGTCAGCAGCGGCCGGGGGTCGGCGGTCCGGGCGGGCGGGGCGTCGGCGGCGGGCGGGTCCTCGGGGACGGCGAGCAGGCGGCGGCCGTCGACCCAGGCCGACCAGCCGTTGGAGCACAGCACGTGCCCCCAGTCACCGCGGGACTCGGTCAGCTGCACGGGCAGCAGCGGGTCGAGGTCGGCGGTGGGCCGGGAGGGGTCGGGCTCCTCCCAGGCGGGCATGCCGTGCCGCGGCACGACGTGGGTGGGCCGGAAGGCGGGCATGGTCATCGCGGGGACTACCTCCGCATCACGACGGGTTCGTGGCGGCGCAGCAGCCGGGAGACGCCGAACGCGAACAGCGCCGCCAGCACCACCAGCATCCCCACGTCGAGCAGCCAGACGCCCACGGAGTGCCGCATGATCGGGTCCGAGGTCAGGTCGCCGGGCGACATCCTGGCGAGGTCGACGGTGCCGGCCATCGCGCCGAGCGCCCAGCGGGAGGGCACCAGCCAGGACAGCTGTTCCAGGCCGGGCACGCCGTCGAGTTTGAGCAGCGCGCCGCAGAACACGACCTGGACGATGGCGAGCAGCACCAGCAGCGGCATCGTCACCTCCTCCTTGCGCACCAGCGCGGACACGAGGAGGCCGAGGGTCATGGCGGTGAAGGCCAGCAGCGCCACGGCCACCGTGATCTCCACCAGCGGCGGCATGAGGACGCCTTCGCCGCCCGGCGCGTTGAGGTCGACGCCGAGGAGGGCGACCAGGGTGAGGACGACGGCCTGGAGCACGGTGACGGTGCCGAGGACGACGATCTTGGAGAGCAGGTAGGCCGATCTGGACAGGCCGACGGCCCGTTCCCGGCGGTGGATGGCACGCTCCTTGACCAGTTCCCGTACGGCGTTGGCGGCGCCGGTGAGCACCGCGCCGACGCACAGGATGAGCAGGGTGTTGGAGACGGTCTCCCGGGTGAGGGCGCCGCCGGCCAGGGCGCGGGCCATCGCACCCATCACGAACGGCAGCGCGATCATGATCGCGAGGAAGGTGCGGTCGGCGCTCAGCGCGGCCGCGTACCGGCGTACCAGGGTGCTCAGTTGTGCGGCGCGGCTGCGCGGCCGGGGCGGCGGGGCGATGACGACCGGGCCGGACCGGGGCTGCGGGGGCTGTTCGGTGGCGTCGGCGATGTAGCGGCCGTGGAAGGGGGAGGTGCGGTAGTCCCCGGCCCAGTCGCGGTCCCGGTCACGTTCGAAGGCCTCGAATGCCTCGGGCCACTGTTCGAAGCCGAAGTACGCCAGGGCGTCGTCGGGCGGCCCGTAGTAGGCGATGTGCCCGCCGGGGGCGAGGACCAGGAGCCGGTCGCAGACGTCGAGGCTCAGCACGCTGTGGGTGACGACGATGACGGTGCGGCCGTCGTCGGCCAGGCCGCGCAGCATGTGCATCACGGAGCGGTCCATGCCGGGATCCAGGCCGGAGGTCGGTTCGTCGAGGAACAGCAGGGAGGGTTTCGTCAGCAGTTCGAGGGCGACGCTGACCCGCTTGCGCTGTCCGCCGGAGAGGCTGTGCACCGGCTGGTCGGCCCGCTGTTCCAGGCCGAGTTCGCGGATCACCTCGTCGACGCGGGCCCGGCGTTCGGCCTTCGCGGTGTCCTGGGGGAAGCGCAGTTCGGCCGCGTAGGACAGGGCGCGGCGGACGGTGAGCTGGGCGTGCAGGATGTCGTCCTGCGGGACGAGGCCGATGCGCTGGCGCAGCTCGGCGTAGTCGCGGTAGAGGTCGCGGCCGTCGTAGAGGACCGTGCCGTGGTCGGCGGGGCGCTGGCCGGTGAGGGCGTTGAGGAGGGTGGACTTGCCGGCACCGCTGGGGCCGACCACGGCGAGCAGGCACTTCTCCCCCACCGGGAAGGACACGTGGTCGAGCAGGACCTTGCGGCCCCGGTCGACGGCGACGGTGAGGTCCTGGACGTCCAGGGAGACCTCGCCGGTGTCGACGTACTCCTGGAGTTCGTCGCCGACCAGGCAGAACGCCGCGTGGCCGATGCCGACGATGTCGCCGGGGCCGACGGGGGCGCGGGTGACGGGCGCGCCGTTGAGGTAGGTGCCGTTGTGGCTGCCGAGGTCGGCGATCTCGTAGGTGCCGTCGGGCAGGGCCCGCAGTTCGGCGTGGCGCCGGGAGACCACGAGGTCGTCGAGGACGAGGTCGTTGTCGCCGCTGCGGCCGATGCGGATGGTGCGGGCGGGCAGCGGCCGGACCTCGGTGGGCCGGCGGTAGGTGCCGGTGAGGGCCGGGTGGGACACGGCCGACAGGCGTTCCGGGACGGGCGGCGCGGGGTCGGTGAGGACGGCGCGGGGTCCGGTGTCGGGGCTGCCGAAGCGGATGACGCTGCCGGGGCCGACGTCGCGGGCGGCGACGCGCTGTCCGTCGGCGTAGGTGCCGTTGGTGCTGTGCTCGTCCTGGAGGGTCCAGTGGCCGTCCGTGGGGCGGAGCACCGCGTGGTGCCAGGAGACCCGGGCGTCGTCGATGACGATGTCGCACAACGGGTCGCGTCCGACGTGGTAGTCGCGGACCGGGGTCATCCGGGTGGATCCGGTGTCGGTCTCCAGGACGAGCTCGGGTGCTGCCGATCGCTCCGCCATGCCTGGATTCTACCGATTGGTCCGTTCGGGTGCCCGGCGTGGAGCGGCGTCCGGCCCGGTCAGCCGACGGGGATGCTGAGCACCGGGGCGGCGCGCTGCATGCGCAGGGTGTCCACGGACTCGGCCAGCAGTTCGTACTCGGTGGTGTCGTCACCGGTGGCGACGCGGACCATGCGTCCGGCGGCCAGCGCGTCGGCCATCTCCTGCTGCCGGGCGACGTCGCCGCACCAGGCGCGCAGGGTGGAGGGTACGTCGGGCACGCCGTCGGGGACGGGGACGAGCGCGCCCGACGGTAAGTGCTCGGCCTCCGGCTGCGGGTCGAGGCGCTCGGCGATCCAGGAGGCGCGGTCGCGCAGCCACCACAGGGCGAGGGCGAGGGTGGGCGCCCGGTAGGTGCCCAGGGGTACTCCGATGCGGCGTCCGTCGCAGACACCGTAGGCCGTGACGTGGCACAGGAATTCGTCGTGCACGTGTGTCTCCCCCGCTGCGTGGCTCGCGTGCTCCGCCGGCCGCCCGGCGCGCGTGCTGTGCGTGAGGGCGCCGTCGCGCGGTGTGAAGCGCTCTCAGTCTGAGTATGTTCACGACTGAAACACTGTCACCATATGTTTCCGGCCAGTCTCCTGGCATATTCACCCGGATCCGGGGGACGCATCCGCGTCAGCACGACGGCGGGGGCCGCGCGCGTGGCACGGCCCCCGCCGTCCGGCCCGCCCGGGCCGCGGCCCGGGCGCGACGTCACTGCTTGACGACGGCGTCGATGCGCTCCAGTTCCTCCGCGTCGAAGGAGAGGTTGCGGGTGGCCGCGACGCTGTCCTCCAGCTGACCCGGGCTGCTGGCCCCGACCAGGGCGGAGGTGACGCGCCCGCCGCGCAGCACCCAGGCCAGCGCCATCTGCGCCAGGCTCTGGCCGCGCGACTCGGCGATCGAGTTGAGCGTGCGCAGCCGGGCCACCAGGTCCTCGGTGAGGGCGTCCGTCTTCAGGAACGGGCTGTCGCCCGCCGCCCGCGAGTCCTCGGGGATGCCGTCGAGGTAACGGGCCGTCAGCAGCCCCTGCTCCAGCGGCGAGTAGGCGATGGAGCCGACCCGCAGGTCGTCGAGCGTGTCGAGCAGGCCCTCGTCCTCCGGGCGGCGGTCCAGCATCGAGTAGCGGGGCTGGTGGATCAGCAGCGGGGTGCCCAGCTCGCCGAGGATCCGGGCGGCCTCCCGGGTCTGCTCCGCCGAGTAGTTGGACACGCCGACGTAGAGCGCCTTGCCCTGCTGGACCGCCGAGTGCAGGGCGCCCATCGTCTCCTCGAGCGGGGTGTCCGGGTCGAAGCGGTGGGAGTAGAAGATGTCGACATGGTCGAGGCCCATGCGCGTCAGGCTCTGGTCCAGCGAGGACAGCAGGTACTTGCGGGAGCCCCATTCGCCGTACGGGCCGGGCCACATGAGGTAGCCGGCCTTGGTGGAGATCACCAGTTCGTCGCGGTACGGCGCGAAATCCTCCCTCAGCGCCTCACCGAGGGCCGACTCGGCGGCGCCGGGCGGCGGGCCGTAGTTGTTGGCGAGGTCGAAGTGGGTGACGCCGAGGTCGAAGGCGCGGCGCAGGATGGCACGCTGGGTCTCGGCCGGACGGTCGGGGCCGAAGTTGTGCCACAGGCCGAGCGAGAGCGCCGGCAGCTTCAGACCGCTGCGTCCGGTGCGCCGGTAGGGCAGGTCCGCGTAACGGTCGGGGTGCGGGGTGTACAACGCGACTCCAGAGGGGTTGGCACACGGATCGGGCAGGTTCACGGACGGTTCGGTGGAACCGTGCGTCCACTCTGTCCCGGCCCGGCGGCAGCAGTCCAACAGAAGAATCCGATGGGATTCAGCGGTTAGGCTTCTCAATCATGGAACTGCGCCACCTCCAGCACTTCGTCGCCGTCGCCGAGGACCAGCACTTCACCCGGGCGGCGGAACGGCTCATGGTCTCCCAGTCGGGCCTGTCGGCCTCCATCCGCGCGCTGGAGCGGGAGCTGCAGACACCGCTGTTCGTCCGGACGACCCGCAGGGTGACGCTCACCGAGGCCGGGCGGGCGCTGCTGTCCGAGGCCCAGGGGATCCTGGCCCAGGTGCGGGCGGCGCACGAGGCGGTGGCCGCGGTGCAGGGCGTGCTGCGCGGGACGCTCGCGGTGGGCACCGAGCAGTGCATCGCCGGGGTGCACGTGGCGGAGCTGCTCGCCGCCTTCCGGCGGCGCCATCCGGACGTGGAGATACGGCTGCGCCAGTGGGGTTCGGCCGCACTCGCGGAGGAGGTCGCGACGGGGCGCCTGGACCTCGCCTTCGCGTACCGGACGGAGGGGGACGGCGACCACCTGCGGTCGGTCCCGCTGACCAGCGAGCCGATGACCGTGCTCTGCCATCCCGATCACCGGCTCGCCCGGTCCGGGGCGCCGGTGACCCCGCACGACCTGGCCGGGCAGGTCTTCGTGGACTTCCACCCCGACTGGGGGCCGCGCCGGGCCACCGACGCCGCGTTCGCCGCGGCCGGCGTGCGCCGCACGGTCGCGCTGGAGGTGAACGACGTGCACAGCCTGCTCGACCTCGTCGACCAGGACCTGGGGGTCGCCGTCGTGCCGCGGCACTTCCGGCACAAGCGCGAGAGCCTGGCCGCGCTGCCGCTGAAGGGCACCGGCGAGGCGGTCTACGAGACCGTCGCCCTGGTGCCGTCCCCGCGGGCCACCAGCCCGGCGGCCCGGGCCCTGATGGCCTTCCTGGGCGACGGCGAGGCCCGGGACGGCACCGGCTGAGCGGTCCGGGCCGCGCCCCGCGCGTGGATGCGCAAGGCTGGGCCCATGCATGCCAAGGACATCCTCATCGACGGCTTCGGCCGGGTCCGGGAAGAAGTCCACGCCGCCGTCGGGGGCCTCGGTCCCGAGGGGCTCGACGCCCGGCCCGCCCCCGGCGCCAACTCCCCCGCCTGGCTGGTCTGGCACCTCACCCGGGTGCAGGACGACCACGTCGCCGACGCGTTCGGGCTGGACCAGGTGTGGCTGTCCGAGGGGTGGGCGGACCGGTTCGGGCTCGGTCTCCCCCGCCACGACACCGGCTACGGCCACACCCCGGCGAAGGCCGCGAAGGTGCGGGTCGACTCCGCCGACCTGCTGACCGGCTACCACGACGCCGTGCACGCACAGACCCTCGGTGCCCTGCGCTCCCTGACCGCCAAGGACCTGGAGCGGATCGTCGACGAGCGGTGGGACCCGCCGGTGAGCCTGGGCGTTCGGCTGGTCAGCGTCCTGTCCGACGACCTCCAGCACGTCGGACAGGCCGCCTACGTCCGCGGGCTGCCTCAGACGACGGAGGCGTAGCCCGGGAGCACCACGTCGCGCAGGAGCGCGTTGCGCTCGTCGAAGGGCAGGAAGGCGCTCTTGACGGCGTTCACCGTCACCGTGCGCAGGTCCTCGGCGGTCCAGCCGGCCTCCTCGACCAGCAGGGACATCTCCCGGGTCATCGTCGTGCCCGACACCAGCCGGTTGTCGGTGTTGACGGTGACCCGGAAGCCGAGGTCCTTCAGCGCGGTGACGGGGTGCTCGGCGATCGAGGTGGCCGCGCCGGTCTGGAGGTTGGAGGTGGGGCACATCTCCAGCGCGATCCGCCGGTCCCGGACCCAGCCCGCGAGGCGGCCCAGCTTGCCCTCGGCCAGGTCCGGGATGTCGTCGGTGATGCGCACACCGTGCCCGATGCGCTGCGCGCCGCACACCTGGAGGGCCTGGTGGATGCTGGGCAGCCCGTGGGCCTCCCCGGCGTGGATGGTGAAGGGCACGTTCTCCCGGCGCAGGTGCTCGAAGGCAGCGAGGTGGTCGGCGGGCGGGAACCCGTCCTCGGCGCCGGCGATGTCGAAGCCGACGACACCGGCGTCCCGGTACGCCACCACCAGGTCGGCGATCTCCCGCGTCCGGTCGAACATCCGCATCCCGCACAGCAGCGTCCCCACGCGCACCGGGGTTCCGGCGGCCGCCGCCCTGGCCATGCCCGCGGCGAGCCCCTCCTGCACGGCCTCCACGACCTCGGGCAGGGTGAGCCCGCCCCGGGTCATGAGCTCGGGGGCGTAGCGGACCTCGCCGTAGACGACCCCGTCGGCGGCGAGGTCGAGGACGTACTCCTCGGCGGTGCGCAGCAGGCCCTCGCGGTGCTGCATGACGGCGAGCGTGTGCTCGAAGGTGGCTATGTAACGCACCAGGTCGCCGGAGTTCGCGGCCTCGACGTACCAGGCGGCCAGTTCGTCGGGGTCGGTGGTGGGCAGGGTGTGGCCGACACCGTCCGCGAGTTCCACCAGGGTGGCGGGGCGCAGACCGCCGTCGAGGTGATCGTGCAGCACGGCCTTGGGCAGACGGCGGACGATGTCGGGGGTGATGCGGGACGCGGTCATGAGCGGGGTCGTTCCTCGGCGGTCGGTGGCGTGCGGGTGGGGCGTGCGGCGGGCTGGAGCAGGTCCCAGCGGTTGCCGTACAGGTCCTGGAAGACGGCGACGGTGCCGTACGCCTCGTGGCGCGGTTCCTCCAGGAAGGTCACGCCCGCGGCCGTCATCCGGCGGTGGTCGCGGGCGAAGTCGTCGGTGTGCAGGAAGAAGCCCACCCGCCCGCCGGTCTGGTCACCGGTGCGGGCGCGCTGCCGCTCCCCCTTCGCCAGGGCGAGCAGCAGTCCGGTGCCGGCCGTGCCCTCGCCGGGCTCGACGACGACCCAGCGGGAGCCGTCGTGCCGGGGCGTGTCCTCGGCGAGCCGGAAGCCGAGGGCCTCGGTGAAGAAGCGGATCGCCTCGTCGTGGTCGTCCACGACGAGGGTGACCAGGGCGATGCGTCTCATCGGCACCTTTCCGAGTGGGATCGACCGGAGAGGTTATACGTAAAACCCACGGATGCGCCAGTCCGTGCGTGCGCGGTGGCGGGTGCCGCACGGCAAGGGGGCCGGGTCCGCGGACCCGGCCCCCTCCCGGCCGTGACGTGCCCGGGGTGCGGCTACGGGTACGTGTAGGTGTTCAGCTCGGCCACGGCGGCCGCCGGGTTGCCGCGGTCGTAGTGGTCCACGGCGAGGTAGGTGGGCTTCTTGCGGGCGGCCGGCTCGCAGAACCGGCGGGCGCGGTCGGCGAGTTTGCCGTTGTCCGTGCCGGCCGTGGCGGTGAGCGGGACGTCACGGAAGTGGTTCATGACGAACAGCGGCCGGAACCCTGGCTCGGTGCGGGTGAGCGGGAGGGTGGTCCCGGCGTCGTACCACCGGCTGTAGCAGGACCAGTCGGAGGCGCCGGCGCCCGAGCCCATGGACCAGTGGTTCTCCACCGTCCACTCGCGCTGGTACATCACGCCGAAGGTGTCCCGGGTGACGCCGCCGGCCGCGTCGGACGCGCGGGTGCGGTCGGTGAAGATCAGCAGCCGCTTCCCGGATGCGGTCAGCTCCGCCATGGTGGGCCAGCCGTTCTCCCTGACACCGGTCCGGTCGGGCCGGTACAGCACGTCGGCGAGGCCGTCGACGCGGGCGAGTTCGGAGCGGAGCACCTCCTGGTCGACGTAGTCCTCCAGGAACACGGTGACGAACTGGTCGGGGTGGGAGCGCAGGAAGTCCACGATCCGCTGGAGGTCGACCCACAGGGCGACGGGCCGGCTGACCAGGGTGCAGCTGTTGTGGCAGAGGATCGCACCGTCCGGGGTCTGGTGGATGTCCAGCATGAAACCGCGGACGCCGTCGGCGAGTTGGCGTTCGATGCCCCGGGTCTGGTTGGGGAAGAGGTTGACGAAGGGCGGGGCGAAGCCGCCGTCGACGCCGTTGGCGTAGGCGTTGTGGGTGGTGAGGAAGGTGACCTGGTCCAGGGTGCGGCGGTCCGGGGGCGGCATCGGGGCGGTGACGGGCCCGGCCGGGGTGAGGTACCAGGTGGCGAGGTCGTCCGGTCCGGCGCCGACGGTGAGCGGGGCCGGGTGGACGGCGCCGGCGGGCTTGGGGGCGACGGCGAGGCGCCGGCCGGTGCCCGGGGCGGCGAGGGTGAAGCGGTCGGCGCCCACCGGGGTGACCGTCCAGGGCGCGTCCGCCGCCGTGCAGGGGACGGTACGGGCCCGGTCGCCGCCCCGGCCGAGGCAGGTGCCGGGGGCGTCGGTGCTCTCCAGGAGGTGGGAGCCGCCGTCGGCCCGCAGCCGCCACTGCTGGCGGTCCTCGTTCCCGCGGGGTCTGTGCTGCTCGACCGCGCCGCCGCGGTCGGCCGCGTTGAAGCCGGTGACCGTGCTCTGCACGTAGTACACACCGGGCGGCGGAACCGCGTCGGCGCCGGCTGCCTGCCCGGGTGCCACGACCGTCGCGGCCAGCGCGACGGCCGCGGCGGACGCCGTCAGCAGGGCGTGGGGGGTGCGCATGGTGGATGCCCTTCGTCCGGGGACGGCCGCCGCGCGCCGGGGAGCCCGGTGCGCGGCGGCCGTCCTGATGGTCAGGTGCATGACACCATGCCGTGGCGTGCCGCGTCAGCAGTACAGGTTGCCGCCGGGTGACGTCCCGAGGATCTGGGTGAACTGCTGGTACTTGGTCACCCGGCTCTGCACCTGCGCGGGGTTCCGTCCGTCGCACTCCAGCGAGCCGTTGATGCTGCGGATGGTGTGTCCGAAGCCCGCCTGGGACACCATGGCGTTGTGCCCGGTCATCGACCCGGGACCGGTCTGGGTGTTCCAGTACCACAGGGCCGTCTTCCAGGCGACGGCCGCGTCGTTCTGCACCAGCCAGGGGTTGTTCAGCAGATCGATGCCCAGCGCGTCCCCCGCCGCCTTGTAGTTGAAGTTCCAGCTCAGCTGGATCGGGCCGCGCCCGTAGTAGGCGGCCTGGCCGGCCGGGCAGCCGTAGGGCTGTCCCCAGTCGCAGTAGTGCGGGTAGTTGGACGTGTTCTGTTCCACCACGTGCACCAGACCGCCGGTCTCGTGGCTGACATTGGCGAGGAAGGCGGCGGCCTCCTGCTTCTTCACCGTGTCGCTGCCGGTGTTCGCGAAGCCCGGGTAGGCGCTGAGCGCGGCCCTCAGCCCGCTGTAGGTGTAGAAGGAATTCCGGTTCGGGAACATCTGGTTGAACTGTGCCTCGGACACGACGAAGTCGCCCACCGGCGTGCCGGACCCGTTGTCACAGGCGTACGGCTCCCAGTACCAGGTGCTGATGACCGGGTCGTAGCCCGGATTGGCGTGCTCGGCGATGTACGCCCGGCCGTCGGTGTAGCGCACGATGTCACCGGCGTTGTACGCCTTTCCGGCCACCCAGTTCGGGTAACTGGAACACGCGGCGGCGGAGGCGGGCGCGGCGGGGAGGAGCACGGGGGCGCTGCCGGCCAGGGCGAGCACGGTGAGCGCGGCGGCGATGCGGTGTCTCGACAAGGGACCAACTCCTTTGCGGGACACGGCCGCTCCGGCGGGGAGGACATGAGGTCGCGCACCCCGCCCGCGCGCACCGGTGACCGGTCACGGGCGGTGGGGCGGCCGTGGTGGGGGGTGTGGAGACACACTCAACCGCTTTGGTCTGTACCAGTCAAGGGTATAGACCAGCCATGTGGCCGGGGTTGATCGGCCCACGCGCCCCGGCCAGGCCCTACACATAAACCAGGCCCTACACATAAAGGAGAAATAAGAGCAGAATGAGCTAACGCACGGCATTTGCCGCACACCGCCGCACAGGCGGTCAGGACTGCCAGCGAAGGAGACGACCATGGCCAACGTCTCGCACCCCAGGGGTGACATCACGGGCCACCCCGATGCCTCCGAAATGCGCGCCCGCTACGACCGGATGCTCGGCGGTCGCGATGTGGCCCTCGTGGACGGACCGGTGTTCCTGCTCGGTCTGTACTGCGCGGTGTCCCCGTGGATCCTGCACTACACGACCAGCCAGCCCGCCCTGGTGACCCACAACCTGATCGTGGGCATCGCCATCGGTCTGCTGGCGCTCGGCTTCACCGCCGCCCCGGCCCGTATGTACGGGCTCAGCTGGGCCATGTGCGCGCTGGGCGTCTGGATGATCGTCTCGCCGTGGATCGTCGGCGAGAGCCCGGACGCCGGTGTCATCTGGAACAACATCATCATCGGGGCCCTGGCCGTGATCCTGGGCGCCGTGTGCGCCGCCACGGCGGCGAGGACCAACCGGAGGACGTAACCCGTTCCGAGGTGCCCTGCCGGGGCCGGGCGGCCCGTCCGCCCGGCCCTCGCGACGCGTGGCTCAGGGGAGGTGGACGTAGGGAGTCGTGGTGGTGAGCGCGGCGAAGCCCAGGCGTTCCAGGATCGGGCGGCTCTCCCAGGAGGCGTCGACCTGGAGGTACCGGCAGCCGCGCTCCGCCGCTGTCCGGGCCCGGTGGGCGACCAGCGCGCGGTAGACGCCCCGGCCCCGCCAGGAGGGCAGGGTGCCGCCGCCCCACAGGCCGGCGAATCCGGTACCGGGGACGACTTCCAGCCGGGCCGCGCTCACCGGCTCGCCGCCGGCGAGGGCGAGGACGGCGGACACCGTGCCGGACCCGTCCGCGAGCCGGGCGAGGAGGTCGCGGCGCAGGCGTGAGCCGTCGGTGCCGAAGACCCGCTCGTGCACCGCCGCCACCAGCCCGACGCCCGCCGGGTCGGTGACCGGCACGACGTCGACGCCCTCGGGCGGTGCCGCGCCGAGGTCGAGTGCGGCGATCTCACCGATCATCAGGGTCTCGTCCGCGCCCGGGGTGAACCCGGCCGCCACCAGCCGCCGGCCGAGGTCCGCGGGCCGGTCGTGGCCGTACAGCTTCCATTCGCAGGCCCGGCCGAGACCGGTGAAGCGGGTGATCTGCTCGGCGACCACCGCATCCGCGTCCCGCTCCGTGAGCGCGGACCACAGGACGCCGTTCCAGCCGTGCTCCGGTGCGGTCTGCCGGACCACGGCCGCGGTCCGCTCGATCCGGGCGCCCGGGCCGTCGGGCCGCGCTCCCCTGCGGACCTCGGCGTCGAACAGGGCGAGAAGCGCGGCATGATCCATACCGCCCACTCCAGCACGGCGGCTCCGTCGGGGGCAACGGAAATAGCGCGCGCCCGGCCACCGGCGTCCACCGGGCCACCGCCCACGCCGGCGCCACACCGGCCCCGGCCCGCTCCGCACCCGCCGGCACCGCCCCCGCCCCGGCCGGCTCCGCTCCGGCGCCCCCGGCCGGCCGGGAACGCGTCGGGAATCACACCGCGCGGCCCGCGGGTTACCTTGATCGGCAACAGTGGTCACCCGCGTCGAGGAAGGCCGGTCATGGTCGTGAAGGAAGCCGAACTGTCGTACCTGCGCCGCTGCGTGGAGCTGGCGGCCGAGGCGCTGGAGGCGGGTGACGACCCCTTCGGCTCGGTCCTCGTGTCCGGCGACGGCACCGTGCTGGCCGAGGACCGCAACCGCACGGCCGGCGGGGACCGCACCCGGCACCCCGAGTTCGAGCTGGCGCGCTGGGCCGCGGACCGCATGACCCCGGCGGAGCGCGCCGCCGCCACCGTGTACACCTCCGGGGAGCACTGCCCGATGTGCGCCGCCGCGCACGCGTGGGTGGGCCTGGGCCGCATCGTGTACGCCGCCTCGTCCGCGCAGCTGACCGGCTGGCTCGACGAGTTCGGTGTGCCCGCCCCGCCGGTGCGGCCGCTGCCCGTCGCGGAGGTCGCCCCCGGGGTGCAGGTCGCCGGGCCCGCCCCGGAACTCACCGAGGAGATCAAGGAGTTGCACCGGCGCTACCACCGCCCGGGCGACTGACCGCCGCCGGGGCCGCCCGCTCTTCGAGATGCAGCGTCCAGGCCCCGGTGTCTACCATCGTCGGGACAGTCAGACCAGGCGACTGAGCCACCTGGTCTCCCCGATGGGGGATGGCGTATGCGCTCGCTTCCGGCGGCCCGGCTGATGGCGGGCTACACAGCGTTCGTCGCCGTGGCGACCGTCGTCTATCTGACGGTTCCGGCGACCTGTGCGCCGCTGTGGGCGGTCATCGGCCTGTCGGGCGTCGCCGCCGTGGTGGTCGGCATCCGCATCAACCGGCCCGCCCACACCTGGCCCTGGTGGGTCCTCGCCGGCGGGCTGCTCACCTTCATCGCGGGCGACACGTACTACAACGTGATGGAGGAGTACTTCGGCGCCTCCAACCCCTTCCCGTCCCCCGCGGACGCCCTCTACCTCGCGACCTACCCCCTGCTCGCCGTCGGCCTGTCCGGCCTCATCCGGTACCGGTACCCGCGGCGCGACCTGCCGAGCCTCCTGGACGCGATGATCGTCACCGGGGGGCTCGCCCTGCCGGTGTGGGTGTACCTGGTGCAGCCGCTCACCGAGGTGCAGGGGCTCACCTGGGAGCAGCGGGCGATCAGCATCGCCTACCCGCTGGGCGACATCCTGGTACTGGCGCTGCTGGTCCGGCTGCTGAGTCCGGCCCCGCTCAGCAGCGCCGACCGGTCCATCCGGCTGCTCGTGCTCGGCACCCTCACCCTGCTGTGCTTCGACATCGGCTACGGACTGCTGCAGCTGAGGGCCATGTGGCAGGTGGGTACCCTGCTGGACGCCGGGTGGATCGTCTTCTACACGGCCTGGGGACTGGCCGCCCTGCACCCCTCCATGGTCCGGCTGACCACCGCCCTCCCCCAGCGCCGCTCCCCGTCCCTGCTGCCGCCGCCCCGGCGGCTGGTCGTCCTGGCCGTGGCCACGCTGATCGCCCCCGGGATCCTGCTCTACGAGGGGGTGACGCGCACGGCGCACGACGCCACCGTGATCGCCGCCTTCTCCGCCGGACTGTTCCTGCTGGTGATCCTCCGGCTCGGCAGCATGGTGGTGGCCCACCGCCGCGCCGTCGCCCGCGAACTGGCGCTGCACGGCACGGGCGCCAGCCTCGTGTCGGCCGTCCGTCCCAGCGAGGTGGTGTTCTCCTGCGAGACGGCCGTGGACCGGGTCCTCGGACCGGGCGTCGACCACCGGACGCTGCTGCTGCCGGCCGACCGGGTGGCCGAACTCACCCCCGAGGGCAGCCGGCTCGTCACCCCCGGCAGCCTCGGCCCGGAACTCGCCGGCGCGTTGCAGGGCATGCCCGCCGTCCTGCTCTGCCCGATGACCCAGCCCGACCGCCCGGCCGAACGGGTCCCCGGGGTCCTGCTGGTCGCGGGCCCCTACCGGGCGCTGGCCGAGGCGTGGGGGCCGCTGGAGATCCTGGCGTCCCACGTCGGACTGGCGATGGAACGGCTGGTGCTCCGCCGGGAGATCATCCAGCGGGAGAGCGAGGCCTACTTCCGCACCCTCGTCCGCAACGCCTCCGACGTCATCCTGATCGTGGAGGACGACGACACCATCCGGTACGCGAGCCCGTCCGCCGCGTCGGTGTTCGGCACCGCCGACCTCGCCGGGAGCTCCCTGCCGGGCCTGCTCGACCCGGCGGACCGCCAGCGGGCCGTGCGGGAACTCGCGGCCGTGCGGGACCGGCAGTCCCGCGCCGGGCACGACCACTGGTGGGTGCGGCGGCGCGAGGGCCGCGTCGAGGTGGAGGTGCGGTGCAGCGACTTCCGCGCCGAGCGGACCGTGGCCGGGCTGGTGGTGACCCTGCGGGACGTGACCGAGCAGCGGCGGCTGGAGCACGAACTGACCCAGCGCGCCTTCCACGACGCGCTGACCGGGCTGCCCAACCGGACCCTGCTGCTGGAGCGCATCGAACGCGCCCTGCTGCGGGGCCGCCGCGAATCGTCGCTGGTGTGCCTGCTCTTCATCGACCTGGACGACTTCAAACTGGTCAACGACACCCTGGGGCACGCCGCCGGCGACGGACTGCTGGTCGCCGTGGGCAACCGGCTGTCCCGGGCGTTGCGCCGCACCGACACCGCCGCCCGGCTCGGCGGGGACGAGTTCGCCGTGCTGATGGAGGACGCCCGCGAGCCCCTGGACGCCGAGTCGCTGGCCACCCAGATCATCCAGACCCTCAGCCGGCCCTTCGAGCTCGCCGACGAGTCGGTCACGGTCTCCGCCAGCGTGGGCGTGGCCACGGCACGCGACAGCGCGGACGCGCAGGAACTGCTCCGCCACGCCGACCTCGCCCTGTACGCGGCGAAGGCGGCCGGCAAACGGCAGTGGCGGCGCTTCCGGCCCCTGCTGCAGGACCGCATGGTGGAGCGGCACGACCTGCAGTCGCAGCTGGCGCGGGCGGTGGCCGGCAAGGAGTTCACGCTGCGCTACCAGCCCGTCGTCGACATCGCGGCCGGTGAGGTCGTCGGCTTCGAGGCCCTGGTCCGCTGGCCGCACCGCTCCCGCGCGCCGATACCGCCCGAACAGTTCATCGGTCTGGCCGAGGAGACCGGACACATCGCGCCGCTCGGCTCGTGGGTGCTGGAGAACGCGGTCAACGACATCGCCGGACTGCAGCGCACCAACGGCCTGGACCGGCCCCCGTACGTGAGCGTGAACGTCTCGGCCCGCCAGTTCCGGGACGTCGGGTTCGTGGAGCAGGTCGGCGAGGCCCTGCGTACGCCGGGACTGGTGCCCGGATCGCTCCAGCTGGAGCTGACGGAGACGGTGCTGCTGCGCCACGACGACCGGATCCGCACCGTGCTGGACTCGCTGAAGGACCTCGGGGTGCACATCGCGGTCGACGACTTCGGCACCGGCTTCTCCTCCCTGCGCTACCTGCGCGACTTCCCCATCGACGTACTGAAGATCGACAAGACCTTCATCGACGACATCACGCAGGACACCCAGCAGGTGGCGCTGGTCGAGGGCATCGTGCGGATCGCCGACACCCTCGGGCTGCAGGTGATCGCGGAGGGCATCGAGGAGTCCGCCCAGCGCGACCTGCTGTCCGCCATGGGCTGCCGCTTCGGCCAGGGCTATCTGTTCGCCCGGCCCATGACGGTGGAAGAGAGCGCCCACGTCCTGCGCCGGCCCGGCCGCCGGCACTACGCGCCCGGGCCCCGCCGGGCAGGGCGGGCCGGACGTGGCGCGGACGGCGAGGAGCAGGCCGCGCGGGCCCTGCGGTTGCGGCAGCGGGCGCACCGTTCCGAACTGGACCGGCTGCGGCGCACCAGTCCGATGAGCGACGCGGTCCTGGACGAGGTGCGCGGGCGGCACATCCGCAGCGGCGACCACTGGCTGATCGACTTCGCGTCCTGCAACTACCTCGGCTTCGACTGGGACCCGGAGATCATGGAGTCCGTGGGGCCCGCCGTGCGCCGGTGGGGCACCCACCCCAGCTGGTCGCGGCTGCTGGGCAGTCCCCGGCTGTACCCGGACATCGAGGAGCGTCTGGCGGCCCTGCTGGGTGCCCCCGACACGCTGCTGCTGCCGACCCTCACCCTGATGCACTCCTCGGTGATCCCCGCCCTCGCCGACCAGGGGCACGTCTTCGTGGAGGCGACCGCGCACCGCACCCTGTACGACGGCTGCGTGGTGGCGCGGGCCCAGGGTGCCACTCTGCACCGCTTCCACGCCGAGCGGCCGGGCGAGCTGAACACCCTGCTGGACTCGGTGCCGCCGGGCACACCCCGGCTGGTGTGCCTGGACGGTGTCAACAGCATGAGCGGCAACATCCCGGACCTGCCGGCCCTGGCCGCGATCTGCCGGGCCGCCGGCGCCACCCTGTACGTGGACGACGCCCACGGCTTCGGGGTGATCGGCGAGCGCGGGCCCGACGAGCCGTGCCCGTACGGCCTGCGCGGCAACAGCATCGTGCGCCACACCGGGGAGAGCTACGACTCGATCGTGCTCACCGGCGGCTTCTCGAAGGCGTACTCGTCGCTGCTGGCGTTCCTCGCGCTGCCGACGGACCTGAAGAACCGGCTGAAGACGGCCGCGGCTCCCTACCTGTACTCCGGGCCCTCCCCCACGGCGTCGCTGGCCACCGCGATGGCCGGGCTCGACGTGAACGACCGTCGCGGCGACGCGATGCGGGCCGACCTGTACCGCAAGACGGTGCGGCTGCTCGACCACCTCGACGGTCTCGGGGTGGACACCCTGAACACCGACCGGCTGCCCATCGTGGAGATCCCCCTGGCCAACCCGGACGACATCGACGCCGTCGGCTCCTACCTGTGGGACGAGGGCATCTACGTGACGCTGGCGGCCTACCCGCTGGTGCCGCGCGACCGGGTCGGCTTCCGGGTCCAGATCACGACGCTCAACTCCGACGACGACATGGACCGGCTGGCCGGGACGCTGACCCGGCTGGCGGCACGCTTCCCGCTGCGGGCGAAGGAGCGGACGCCATGACCACACACAACGACGACGTGGACTGGGACAGCTGGCCGGTCGCCGACTACCTGGCGGAGAACTACCGCGACGTGCACCCGTCCGACGCGGCGGTCATCGCCCACCACAGCGCCTTCTACCGGCGGCTGCCACGCCGCGGTGTCGACCGGTCGGTGGAGTTCGGGGCCGGGCCCAACCTGTATCCGCTGATCCTCGCGTCGGCGGTGAGCCGCCGGATCGACGCCGTGGAGGCCGGGGCGAGCAACGTGGCCTACCTGGAGCAGCAGTTGCAGCACCGGCCGGACGCCAGCTGGCAGGAGTTCCACGCCCTGTGCCGGCGGCTCGACCCGGACGTGCCGCCGACCCTGGCGGGGGCGCTGGCGCCGGTCCGGGTGGTGCACGGCGACGTGCGGGCGCTGCCGCCCGGCGCGTACGGGCTGGCCTCGATGCACTTCGTCGCCGAGGGTGCCACCGAGGACCACACCGAGTTCGCGGCCTTCTGCCGGGCCTTCGTCCGCGCGGTGCGCCCGGGCGGGTACCTGGTGGCGGCGTTCATGGAGAACATGCCGACGTACCGCATCGGCCCGGCCTCCCGCTGGCCCGGCTGTCCCGTGGACCCGGACACGGTGACCCGGGTCTTCGCCCCGCTGACCCGTGAGCTCACGGTCACCCGTATCGACAGCGACACGACCCTCCCGGACTACGGCGACTCCGGGATGGTGCTGCTCACCGGCGTGTCCCGGGGGACGGCCTGACGCCGCCCCCTGCGGTGCGGTGTCAGCCCCGCCGGGGGCGGGAGCGGCGGTGCAGGGCGATCCCGCCGAGGAACAGGGCCGCGCCCGCTCCGGCCAGCCCGGCGGTGGTGCCGGCGGAACCGGTCTCGGCCAGCTCCGTGCGCTCGGTGTGGGGGTCCGGGTGGGGTGCCGGGAGGGCGTGCGGGGGCACCTCGGACCGCGGGGGCACCTCGGACGGCGGGGGCAGTTCGGACGGCGGGGGCGCCGCGTCCGCCTCGGCACAGCTGTTGCCCAGGGCCGGGTTGAGCAGCCCCACGGCGTTCACCGTGTTCCCGCACGCGTTGACCGACAGGTCCACCGGCAGCTCCACGGTGTTGCCGGAGACCAGGCCCGCAGACCCGGCCGCGCTCCCTTCCGCCCCGGCGTCGGCGTGCGCCGCCCCGGCCATGGCCAGCGCGCCGGACGCGGCGGCGAGGACGATCATGCCGTTCCGAGTCATCCGTCCCATCGATTCCTGCCTTCCGGACGTCGTCGCGGGCGCTCGCCCGCACCCGTCTCAACGTGAAGATCCGCCCTGGGGTACGGCTGATCCGGACGTCGTCCCATGATCACCCCCTCGGGTGACCCGCGGATCGAACCTCGGGCCAAGGCATCGAACACACGCCCGCCCGGCGGACGCCGGCAGCCCCCGCCCCCCACCCGTCCGGCCGACAGGCGGGGCCCGCGAGGCCCGCTTAGGGTGAGCGGGGGCGCCGGTTCCTGCCGCGGAGCGCTGCTGGAGGCATCCATGCTGACCAAGCTGTCCACGCGACCCCCGGTCCGCAGCTGTGCGGTGACCGGCGCGGTCGGGCTGGCCCTGCTGGGGCTGGGACTGCCCGCCGCCGGCACCCGCGGCGAGGGGGACGCCGGCCTGAGCCGGTTCTACGAGCAGCGGATCAGCTGGTCGAAGTGCGACGGCATGGAGATGCCCGCGGACCTGCAGTGCGGGAAGATCACCGTTCCCGTCGACTACTCCGCCCCCGGCAAGGGCACCCTGGAGCTCGCCCTCGCCCGGATCCGGGGCACCGGCGACCCCCGCGGCTCCGTGGTGCTCAACTTCGGCGGCCCCGGCGGTTCCGGCGTCCTGGGGCTGGCCCACGGCAGCAAGGAGTTCATGGGGCTGACCGACGACTACGACGTGGTCTCCTTCGATCCGCGCGGGGTCGGCCGCTCCGCGCCGGTCAGCTGCGGCGCGGAGGCGACGGGGCAGGCGCTGGAGGCGACCGACGGCGAGGACATGTCGGATCCGCGCGAGGCGATGGCGCAGTTGCGCAAGGTGGCCGCCGAGTGCGCCGAGCACTCCGGCCCGGTCCTCCCCCACATCGGCACCGTGGACGTGGCCCGCGACATGGACGTGATGCGTGCGGCCCTGGGCGACAGGAAGCTCAACTACCTGGGCTTCTCCTACGGGACCCGGCTGGGGGCGGTGTACGCGGCGCAGTTCTCCGACAAGGTCGGCCGGTTCGTGCTGGACGGGGTCGACACGCTGACCGAGCCGCTGTCCGAGCAGGGCCTGGCCGCCGCTGCGGGACAGCAGAAGGCGTTGGAGTCCTTCCTCACCTGGTGCACCGAGGACATCGCCTGTCCGTTCGGGCAGGACCCGCGCGAGGCGCGCCGGCAGATGCTGGACCTGGTGGAGTCGCTCGACGAGAGCCCGGTGGCGTCGGACTTCGGTTTCGAGTTCACGGGCCAGGACCTCGCCGGGGCGATAGGCCAGGGCCTGTACAGCAGGGAGCTGTGGCCCCTGCTGCAACGGGCCCTGGCGCAGCTGATGGAGGACGGCGACACCCGCGGCGTGGAGGCGTTCGCGACGGGCGGGGTGACGGCCCCGCTGCCGGTGCGCGAGCACGAACCGCTCGCCGACGAGGAGGAGATCCCGCTGGACAACCTGCCGGCGGCCCTGATGGCGGTGAACTGCGCGGACGACCCCGACCGCCCCTCCGCCGAGGAGATCACCCGGGACCTCGCGGGACTGCGCGCCCGCTACGAGCGGGCCTCCCCCGTTTTCGGTCCGTACCGGCTCGCCCAGGTGCTGATGTGCTACGGCCGGCCCCGGGGCACCGACTACATCCGCGACGACGTCAAGGACCTGGACACGCCGAAGATGCTGCTGGTGGGCACCCGTGGCGACCCCGCCACGCCGTACCGCTGGACGGTGGAGACGGCCGAGCGGCTGGGTTCGTCGGCGGTGGTGCTGGACAACCGGGCGGAGGGGCACACGGGCTACGGGTCGTCCGAGTGCGTCCAGCGCAAGGCCGACGACTTCCTGCGCTACGGATCCCTCCCGCGCGACGGCAGTTCGTGCGGCTCCGAGGAGGACGCGGCGGACTGAGCCGGGGTCTGCCGCGGGCCGGCGGGACGTGTCAGGACTTGTCCCCCCAATGCCGTACCCGGGAATCGGTTCTATGGTGCTGTCATGGAGCACGATCTGAGTCCCACGACCCTTGCCGAGCTTCGCCGTCCGCGCCCCTATCCCGCGGTGTCCGTGCTGACACCGACCCACCGGCGCGACCCCCTCAACACGCAGGACCAGGTCCGGCTGCGCAACATGGTCGCCGAGGCCAAGAAGCAGCTGGAGGCCGATCCGGCCGTCACCCGGGACCGCCGGGTCCAGGTGGTCCAGGAGCTGGACCGGGCCCTGGCCGAGGTGGACCTGAGCCACACCGAGGACGGTCTGGTCATCTTCGCCGCCCCGGGTGAGCACCAGGTCTGGTCGCTCGCCCGCTCCGTGCCCGAGCGGGTGGTGCTCTCGGACACCTTCCTGACCCGCAATCTCGTCTCCGCCCATACGGCCGAACAGCCGTTCTGGGTGCTGTCCGTCTCGGCCGACCGGGCCACCCTGTGGAGCGGGGGCGTGGACCGGGTCACCGAGGAGTCCACGGGCCGCTTCCCGCTCGAGCGCGACGAGCCGAACTTCGACCCGGAGCGGCTCGAACGGGTGGGGGACCAGCCGAGCGCCTTCCGGGACGAGGACACCCGCCGGTTCCTGCGGGAGGCCGACGCGGCGGTGGCCGACGTCCTGCGCGAGCGGCCGCGCCCGCTCTACGTCACCGGTGAACCGGCGGCCCTGTCCCTGCTGCACGACGCGGGCACGGTCACCCGGGACGCCGTGCACGTGCCGCACGGCGGACTGGCCCACGGCACGCCCGACGCGGTGTGGCAGGCCCTGCGCCCGGTGCTCGAGGAGGAGGCCCGGCGGCGCACCGAGGAGGTCACCCGTGAGCTGGAAGCGGCACGCGGGCGCAAGGAGTTCGCCGCGGGCGTCGACGAGTTGTGGCGGAGCGCCCGGGAGGGCCGGGTCGGGCTGCTGGCCGTGGAGGAGAACCTGCGGCTGACGGTGCGCGACGACGGCGAGCACCTGGTGCTCGCCGAGGAGGGCGACCTGGACGCCCGCGAGGACATCGTGGACGAGATCGTGGAGCAGTGCCTGGAGACGGGCGCCGAGGTCCGCTTCGTCCCGGACGGCACCCTGGGCGACGAGGTGGGCATGGCCGGCGTGCTGAGGTACTGAGACGGGCCGGCGGGGTTCCTCCCCGCCGGCTCCGCCATGCGCACACGCGCTCGCATGTCGAACACGTGAGTGACGGGTGGTGCCGCACCGTACGGCGCGTCAACTACGCTTCATCACATCGGAGTTGGATCGCAAGACCGGCACCACGCGGGTACCCCGGAGTAACTCCGCGAAGACGCTGACATATGCCGGGGGCACCGCCGTATCGTGTGTTGCCAAATCCCTTACGGGCCGTCGCGGGCTGTGCGACAGTCGTGACGGTCCCTTTCTCCGCCTCTGGCCGAACCGTCCCGCATCGGAGTGCGTCATGCCGTCCCCCCTCTCCGCGGACCGCCCCGCCGCCCAGCCGCCGGGACGCGGCCCCGTCGACACGCTCATCTCCCGGGCCCGGCGGCTCAAGGGCGACGTGGACGCCGTGCGGCGGGGGACACCGGCCGACGGGACGGACCCCGAGGACCGCTGGGAGCGCGCACTGTACGACCTGGCGGTCCATCAGCTCGACGACGTCGGACGGCACTTGTCGCAGTTGCGGGACGGACCGCCGCTCGCCGCCGACGACCCGGCGCCCCTCGCACCGCCCGCACTCCGGCGCGGCTCGCTGCTCAGCCGGGTCGGCAGCGCCGAGTGGAACCTCCTCACCGACGAGGCCACCTGGTCGGCGGAGCTCTACCGCATCCTGGGCCGCGACCCGTCCTCGGTCCCGCTCACCCTCGACGAACTGCCCTCGCTGGTGCACGACGAGGACCGGCCCACCCTGACCGGCATGGTCACCGACTGCCTGATCGACGCCCGGCCCATCGACGGCGAGTTCCGCGTCGTCCACCCGGACGGCGCCGTACTGACCGTGCACATGATGGGCGAACCGGTGCTCGGCGCCGACGGCAGCACCGCCTCGATGTGGGCCGTCCTGCGGGACGTCAGCGAACTGCGGCGCTGCCGCCGGGCGGTGAGCGAGAGCCGCGCCTCCCTGCGCCCGGCACCGCCGGCCGCCGAGGACCGGGTCGCCACCGAACTGCGGGAGGCCGTACGGCCGGTGTGGCGCGGCTCCCTGCGGATCCCGCACACCGGACCGGGCGCCCTGGAGGTCGCCGCCCTGTCCCTGCCCGCGTCGGCGGCGCCCCGGGTCGGCGGTGACTGGTACGACGCCCTGGAACTGCCCGACGGCACGGCGCAGCTCGGCGCCGGCGATCTCACCGGGCACGGGGTCGGGGTGTCCTCGGCCCTGGCGATGCTCCTCGGCGCCGCCCGCGCCCTGGGCACCGCGGGCACGTCCCCGGGGCCCCTGATGGCCTGCCTGAACCGGCTGACCGACGGCACGGTCCACCCGGTCCTCGGCAGCGCCGTCTGCCTGCGCTACCGGCCCGGCACCCGCACCCTGGTGTGGGCGCAGGCCGGACACCCCGCCCCGCTGCTGTTCCGCGACGGGACGGGGCGGATCCTGGACGCGCCCGACGGCTTCCTCCTCGGCGCGTCCTCCGGCGCCCGCTACGGAGAGGCGGCCGAGACCCTGGAACCCGGCGACCTGCTGCTCGTGCACACCGACGGGCTGGTTCCCGGGCACGGCCGGGCCGCGGGCGCACACCGACTGCTGGCCCTGGCCCCCCGCTTCACCCGCGCCACCACCGCGCAGGACTGCGTCCGCGCGGTCGCGCACGAGGTCGCCGGCGAGCGACGCGAGGACGACGGCTGCCTGCTGGTCGCCAGGGTCACCGGCTAGGCGGCACCCCGGGCATCTCTGCGGTCACGGCCGGCGGTGCCCGCCGCCCGGCCACCACCCCGGGGGTCACACCCGCGTGCCCTCGCCGCCCTTCCCGCGCGGCTTCGGCAGCGCGACCTCGATCTCCTCCCGGAGTTCCTCGATCCGGGGATAGCCCGCGTACTCGGCGGTCAGCCGGTACATCTCGCGCAGCCGGTCCCAGGTGCGGTGCGAGGAGTTCTGCCCCATCGACACCAGGGCGAGACGGGCGAACCGGTCCGCCTGTTCGGGGTCGTCGGCGATGAAGCACGCCGAGGCCATGGAGAGGAAGTCGAAGATCTTCGACCGCTGCTGGGCGTCGACGCGCAGCGCCAGCGCCTTGTCCGCGTAGTGCTGGGCGTGCGTCGCCGCTCCCGGCTCGAACTCCGCGAGCGTGCGGTACGCCAGCGCCTGCATCCCGTACAGGTCCGCCTCGTTGAACAGCTGCATCCAGCTCGGCGGCGGCACGTCGCCCTTGTCGGAGACGAACAGGTCCTCGGCCCGGCCCAGGGTGCGGCGCATCGCCTGCCCCTTGCCCATGGACGCCTGCGCCCACGCCTCCACGGTGTGGAACATGGCGCGGGTGCGCGGCAGGACCTCCTCGCCCGAGCCCGACTGGGCCAGCTTCATCAGGTCCATGGCGTCGTCCGGCCGGCCCAGGTGGACCATCTGGCGGGCCGCCCGGGAGAGTGCCTCGCCGGCCCGCGGCCGGTCGCCGCCCTCGCGAGCGGCATGGGCGGCGATGACGAAGTACTTCTGGGCCGTGGGTTCCAGGCCCACGTCGTGCGACATCCAGCCCGCGAGGACCGCGAGGTTGGCCGCGACGCCCCACAGGCGGCGCTGGAGATGGGGTGGGTGGCGGTAGGCGAGGATGCCGCCCACCTCGTTGAGCTGGCCCACCACCGCCTTGCGCTGGAGGCCACCGCCCCGGGCGGCGTCCCAGGCACGGAACACCTCCACGGACCGCTCCAGTTCCTCGATCTCCTGCGAGCCGATGGGGGCGGCCTCGTAACGGTCCGACCCGATGTGGTCGGCGTTCAGGGGACGGTTGAGGCCGGGAGCATCGGCCGTCAGGGCAGGGTCGGAGTGCAGCCAGTCGTGCATGGCGCTGCTGAGTGCGGAGCCCGCGGCGAGCGCGGCGCCCGCGCCCACCAAGCCGCGTCGGTTGAGCATGAGGTCCATTCCCGTGAATTCGGTGAGGACCGCAGCCGTCCGCTCGGGCGCCCACGGCACGCCGTCGGGATGTTCCGCATTCCCGTCGCGCGACCGTTTCCCCGTACGCCCGTGCCGGACCAGACCGAGGTCCTCGATGGTCACGACACGGCCGAGACGCTCGGTGAACAGCGCCGCCAGCACCCGCGGCACGGGATCGCGCGGGATCTCTCCCATGTCGATCCACCGCCGCACCCGGGAGGTGTCGGTCGCCAGCTGGGGGTGGCCCATGGCCGCCGCCTGCCGGTTGACCAGCCTCGCGAGTTCGCCCTTGGACCAGCCGGCCAGGCCGAACAGGTCCGAGAGCCGGGTATTGGGTTGTCCGCTCACGTCAAGCCCCCAGGTTCTCGGCTGAGTTGACAGTAGCCCCGGGAGAGTTGCCGGGCGACTATTCGCCAGGGTTCGCCAGGGTGCGCCAGATGGTGTGCCAGGGGGCATCGGGTGTCGAGTAGGAATGCGCCACCACGACCCGGCAGCCGCGGGGACACTCCCCAGGGTGCGCCGGGCTCCGGGCCGGGTGGTGCGATGTCGTCGCAGGCACACGAAGGGATCTGTTTCGCCCATGTACGCAGCATCGTCCTCCGTGTCCGCCCCGCCCCGGCCGCGTCCGCGTCCTTCGGACAGCGGCCCCTACCTCGCCCCCGCACGCCCGGCGGCCCCCGCCCTGGGCGCACCCAGGGCACGGCGCGCCGCGGGACCGGGCACCCAGCCGCTCAGCGGCCGGCTCGACCTCTCCGGCCCCCAGGGCGCGCAGCTGCGCACGGCGATCGCCTCGGTGCACCGCATCTGCCCCGAGTTCGCGCCGGTGCAGGTGCTGCGGCGGACCGGCCGGTCCGTCCTCCTGGTCGGCACGACCGGCCGGAGCACGGCCGTCGCCAAGTGCTTACTGGACCACTCCCCGGCCTGGTCCGAGCGGATCCGCCACGAAATAGCGGCCTACCGCTCGTTCGTCCGGCACCGCCCGCCTGTGCGGGCGCCCCGGCTGATCGCGGCGGACCCGGACAACTGCACGCTGGTGATCGAGCGCATGCCCGGCCGGGCGGCCGCGCTCCAGCGGCACCCGGTGGAGGCGCCGCCCCGGGCGGACATCAGGGCGGCCCTCGGCGCGGTCTGCCGGCTCAACGCCTGGCGGCCGCCGGCGGGCACGTTCGACGCGCCGCTGGACTACGCGGCCCGCATCGCCCGGTACCACGAACTGGGCCTGCTCACCGACCGGGACCTGGGCGACCTGCAGAAGCTGCTGCACGGCATCGCGCACGCGGCCGGGCGGCAGGGCATGGGCCAGTTCTGTCACGGCGACGCGCTGCTGTCGAACATCCTGATGTCACCGGCGGGCCCCGTACTGGTCGACTGGGAGCACGCGGGGTGGTACCTGCCGGGCTACGACCTGGCGACCCTGTGGGCGGTTCTCGGGGACGCCCCGGTGGCCCGGCGGCAGATCAGCCAGATCGCGCAGGCGGCCGGTCCGGCCTCCCGCGACGCCTTCTTGGTGAACCTGATGCTCGTGCTGACCCGGGAGATCCGCACCTACGAGACGGCCGTGCAGCGTTCGATGCAGGAGGCGACCCCGGCGGCCCCGATGGCCCATCCGGGTGCCGTGCCGTCCGGCGAGGAGCAGCGGCTGCTGCTGCGGCGGCTGCACGATGACTGCCAGCTGGCCCGCCGGGCCGTGCGCGCGGCGGTCGGCACGCGCTGACGCGGCGCACGAAGGTCCGCGGTCTGTCCGTAGCCGGATGGACCGCGGACCTTCGTGCGTCCGGCGTCGCATGCGAGGGGACGGCCCCGCCGCTCAGCTCTGCTGGAACAGCTCCGCGGGCAGGGGCTTGAGGAGGGCGTACAGGTCGTCGGTGATGGGACGGTCCCAGGCGGCGATGGTGACCAGGACGTTGTCGCTGCGGTCGAACTGCACGCAGGAGATCCGGCTCTCGGAGAGCTTCACGCGGCGCACGATCAGCAGGTTGTCGCCCTGCATCACCGGCACGTCCTCGGTGCCGACGACGGTGATGTCCTCGTCGTTCTCCAGTGCCAGCAGCAGCTGTCCGACCTCGAAGGGAATCTCGTCCTCGGGGATGTCCCGGGCGGGAGAACCCTCCGGCAGATTGCCGATGATCATGGCGGGGCCGCGGCCGCCGAACAGGTCGTACCGCAGGAAGACGCCCTGGCAACTGCCGTCGGGGGCGGGCAGCAGGCCGGCGCCGAGGTTGCCGGGCCAGTCACCCGGGTCCATGGCCAGTACGTCGAAGTCGGGCCCGGCGGGCGTGGCGCTGCGGCGGCGGAGGAACGACATGCCGCCATGGTACGTGCCCGGGCCGCGGGACGGATCGTCGGCCGCCGCCGGGCGGACGGGCCGTACGGACGTGCGGGTGACCGGCGGGACGGTCGCCCGGGGCCCGGCCCGGCTACTCCTCGGCGGGGGCCGGCGGGACGACCGCGACGGGGCTGACGGCGTGCAGCAGCACCGCCTGGGTGACGGATCCCATCATGCGGGCGGGTGCCAGCAGCCGCCGCCGGTGACGTCCCACGACGACCAGGCCGGCGCCCCGCGAGGCGTCCACGAGGTGGCCGGCGGCGTCGCCGGGGAGGGTGAGGATCTCGACGGCCACATCGGGGTGCCGTTCGCGGTGGGGGGCGAGGAAACCCCGGGCGAGGACGCGGTTCTCGTGCTCGACGGCGTCCTGGTCGATCTCCGGCGGGGGCATCTCGCCGGGCAGCATCCAGGTCTGCAGGGGCCACGGGTAGGCGGTGACGACGGACAGCCGGGCACCGCGCAGGGCCGCCTCGGTGAAGGCGAAGCCGAGCGTGGCCTCGTCCGGACTGTCCACGTTGAGCCCGGCCACCACCCGGGGGCCGGGCTCGACCGGTGCGTCGTCGCCGTCCTGTGCGCGGGGGCGGGGCACCACGACAACCGGGCACTCCGCATCGCGGGCGGCGGCCAGGGAGTTGGAGCCGAGGAGCAGGCTGGCGAAGCCGCCGCGGCCCCGGGAGCCGAGTACCAGCAGCCCCGCGGTGGCGCCGAGTTCCGACAGGACCGCGCCGGGGGCGCCGTCGAGGGCGGTGTACTCGACGGCGGGCGGACCGGCACGGTCCTTCAGGTGGCCGCGCACCTGTTCCAGCACGGCGTCGTCGTCGGGGTCGGGCGGCGCCGCGGCCAGGGCCTCGGCCTGGGGCCAGGGGGCGTACTGCCGGACGTGCACGACCCGCAGGGCGGCTCCGCGCCGGCGTGCGGCGTCCAGGGCCCAGTCCAGGGCGCGCAGGCTGTCCTGCGAACCGTCGACGGCCGCCACGACCGGCTGGATGCTCATGGATGTCTCGCCTCCGGGATACGGCGTACGGGTCCCCCGGGTCAGCGTGGCTCAGGCGCGGCCCGGGCGCGGTCTTCCTTGTCGCGTGTCCGGAAAAACGACGGGAACACCCCGCCGGCGGGGGGACCGCCCGCCGGGTGCGCCCCCCGGGGACGGGTGCGGGCGCCGAGGCCCGGTCACGTCAGGTCGAACTCCCCCTCCCGGGCTCCCGACACGAACGCGCCCCACTCCGCCGGGGTGAAGATCAGGGAGGGGCTCTCCGGGCGGCCGCTGTTGCGCATCGCGATGAAGCCCTCCACGAAGGCGATCTGGACATCGCCCAGGCCGCGGCTGCTGGACTGCCACTGTGCCTTGCTGAGGTCCAGGTCCGGCTTGTCCCAGCCCGTGAGCGGGCGTTGTTGGGTGGTGCTCTCGGCCACGTCCGTGCTCCTCCCGACGTCGTCGTCCGCGGCCAGCCTAGCGAGCGGTCCGGGTGCTCGACAGGCCATGTGAGGAGTGCCTTCACGCGCGGGTGTTCCCGAGGGGTCAGGAGGCAGGGGGCGCGCTGCCCACCAGCCACATGGAAAAGAACTGGGATCCGCCGCCGTAGGCGTGTCCGAGGACCCGGCGGGCCCCGTCGACCTGGTGTTCCCCGGCCCGGCCGCGCACCTGGAGCGCGGCCTCCGCGAAGCGGATCATGCCGGAGGCGCCGATGGGGTTGGTGGACAGCACCCCGCCGGACATGTTGACCGGCAGGTCGCCGTCCGGCCCGGTCGCACCCGACTCGGTGAGCTTCCAGCCCTCGCCCGGCTCCGCGAAGCCGAGGTTCTCCAGCCACATCGGCTCGTACCAGGAGAACGGCACGTAGATCTCGGCGGCGTCGATCTCCCGGCGCGGGTCGGTGACGCCGGCCTGGCGGTAGACGTCGGCGGCGCAGTCCCGCCCGGCGCGCGGGGAGACGAAGTCCTTGCCGGCGAACAGGGTCGGCTCGCTGCGCATCGCGCCGCCGTGCACCCAGGCCGGCGGGTGGGGGGCGCGGGCCGCCCCGGCACGGCCGGTGAGGACCATGGCGCAGGCGCCGTCGGAGGAGGGGCAGGTCTCGGAGTAGCGGACCGGGTCCCACAGCATGGGCGCGGCCAGGACCTTCTCCAGCGTGATGCCGTGTTCGTGGAGGTGGGCGTAGGGGTTCTTCAGCGCATTGCGGCGGTCCTTGAGGGCGACCATCGCGCCGACGGTGCCGGGGGCTCCGCTGCGCCGCATGTAGGCGCGGATGTGCGGGGCGAAGAAGCCGCCCGCCCCGGCGAGCAGCGGCTGCTGGAAGGGGACGGGCAGGGACAGCCCCCACATGGCGTTGGACTCCGACTGTTTCTCGAAGGCGACGGTGAGGACGGTTCCGTGCACGCGGGCGGCGACCAGGTCGGCGGCGACGAGGGCGGTGGAGCCTCCGACGGACCCGGCCGTGTGGACGCGCGTCATCGGCTTGCCGACGGCGCCGAGCGCGTCGGCGAGGTACAGCTCGGGCATCATGACGCCCTCGAAGAAGTCCGGTGCCTTGCCGATCACGACGGCGTCGACGTCCGCCCAGGTCAGCTCGGCGTCGTCGAGGGCGCGGCGGGCCGCCTCGCGGACCAGTCCGGCCAGGGAGACGTCCCGGCGGGCCGCGGCGTGCCTGGTCTGGCCGATGCCGACGACGGCCACGGGCTCCTTGCTCATCGCGGATCCCCTTCGAGTACGGCGACCAGGTTCTGCTGCAGGCACGGCCCGGAGGTGGCGTGGGCGAGGGCGCGGTCGGAGGTGCCCCGGTGGACGCGGGCGGCGGCCTCGCCGATGCGGATCAGTCCGGCGGCCATGACCGGGTGGGCGGCGAGGGCGCCTCCGGAGGGGTTGACGTCGACGTCGTCGCCGAGCCGCAGGGCGCGGCGCAGGACGATCTCCTGGGAGGTGAAGGGCGCGTGCAACTCGGCGGTGTCCACGGGCGATGCGAAGGCGCCGGCGTGTTCGGCGGCGAGCCGGGCGGACGGGGAGTCGGTCAGGTCCCGCACGCCGAGCCCGTGGGCCTCGATCCGGTGGTCGATGCCCCGGATCCAGGCGGGGCGGTCGCACAGGGCGCGGGCCCGTTCCCCGGCCGCGAGGATCACGGCGGCGGCGCCGTCCCCGACCGGCGGGCAGTCGCCGGTGCGCAGCGGCCGTACCTCGTACCCGCCGTGCGGCACCGGGCCGGTGAGCTGGGCGTGCGGGTTGGCGGTGGCGGCCTGACGGTTGCGGGCGGCGACGGCGGCGAACTCGGGTTCGCCGGCCGCGCCGGTGTCGATGAGGGCCTGTGCCTGCAGGGCGGCCAGGGCGACGGAGTCGGGCCACAGGGGTGCCCCGTAGTACGGGTCGAGCTGGCGGGACAGGACGTCGCGCAGGGAGCCGGGCGAGGACTTGCCGCAGGCGTACACGAGGGCGGTGTCGGCGGCGCCGGTGCGCAGCCGGGTCCACGCCTCGTACAGGGCCCAGGCGCCGTCCGTCTCGACATGGGACTCGGAGACGGGCGGCCAGGCGCCGACGCCGTCCAGGGCGAGAGTGAAGGAGAAGGCGCGTCCGGCGAGGTAGTCGGAGGAGCCGGAGCAGGTGAAGCCGATGTCGGCGGTGCGCAGGCCGGTCCGGGTGAGCACCTGGTGCAGGACCGGGAGCAGCATCTCGACCTCGGAGACGTCGTCGCTGGTGCGCCGGTGGTCCGTCTGCGCGAAGGCGACGACGGCGATGTCGGGGCCGGTGCCCGGGTCCGTTCCGCGCGTCACAGCAGCTCCCGGTAGGTGTCGTAGCCGGCGTCGGGTTCGCCGGTCGGGCGGTAGTGGTCGGGGTGGCGGACGCCGTCCCGCCACACCGGTTCGACCCGCAGGCCCATGCGGACCTCGTCGTAGGGGATGCCGCCGATCCGGCCGTGCAGGGCGAGGTCGGCGCCGTCGAGGGCGATGTGGGCATAGACGTAGGGCACCTCGATGTCGAGGTTCGCGGCCTTGATGTTGACGACGCAGAAGGTGGTCACGGTGCCGCGCGGGCCCACCTCGACGGGGTCCCCGGTGGCCACTCCGCAGGTGGGGCAGGCGCCTCGGGGCGGCACGTACACCTTGCGGCAGGACGGGCAGCGTTCGCCCACGATCCGCCGTTCGGCGAGCGCGGTGAGGTGGGCGGTCTGGGCCCGGCCGGGTGCGTGGGTGTAGTCGAGGCGGGCGGGGGTGACGATGCCGGTGACGGGGGCGTCGAAGGTGCCGGTGAAGGGCTCGGGGCCGGGGGCCGGGGGGCCGTCGTGGGGCTCGAAGCAGGCGATGTCCGTGATGGCGCCGGTGGGTTCGGCGGCCCAGCGGACGCGTACCCGCATCCCGGTGCGCACGGCGTCCGGGCCGGGGGCGTCGAGGGCGTGCAGGAGGGCGGTGTCGGCGCCGTCGAGGCGGACCAGGACCCAGGCGAAGGGCGTGGCGAGCGGCTGGCCCCGGCGGGGGGCGTGGTTCCAGGCCCAGGTGGTGACGGTGCCGGTGGGGGCGACGCGGACGAGGTCGCCGGTCTCCTCGGCGGTGACGGGGTCGTACTCGACGGGCGGGACGAGGACGCGGCCGTCGGCGGTGCGCACCCCGAGCACGGTGCGCTCGCGCAGGCCCGTCAGGAAGGCGCTCTGGACGGGGCCGAGGGAGCGGGTGAAGGGGAATTCGACGACGAGCGGGGCGCTGAGCGCTTCGGGCATCGGGGCGGCCTCCTCGGGCGGGTCAGGCGCGTCGGAACACGGGCGGCCGCTTCTCCGCGAAGGCGCGGGCGCCCTCCTTGGCGTCGGCGGTGTCGAAGACCGGCCACCCGCGGGCGAGTTCGGCGGCGAGCCCGTCGGTCTCGGCCAGGTCGGCGGTCTCGTACACGGACGCCTTCACCGCCTCGACCGCCAGGGGTCCGCAGGCGTTGATGCGGTCGGCGATCTCCAGGGCCCGGGCGAGGGCGGTCCCGTCGGGGACGACGTGTCCGACGAGTCCGACGGCGGCGGCCTCCGCCGCGCTGTAGGCGCGGCCGGTGAGCAGCATCTCCAGGGCGTGGGTGCGGGGGATCTGGCGGGGCAGCCGGACGGTGGAGCCGCCGATGGGGAACAGGCCGCGGCGCACCTCGAAGAGTCCGAAGGTGGCGGACTCGGCGGCCACCCGGATGTCGGTGCCCTGGAGGATCTCGGTGCCGCCCGCCACGCAGGGCCCCTCGACGGCGGCCACGACCGGCTTGCGGGGGCGGTGGTGGCGCAGCATGGCCTTCCAGTGCAGGTCGGGGTCGGCCTCGATGCGGTCCCGGTACTCCTCCCCCGTCATGCCGTCGCCGGCCAGCGCCTTGAGGTCCATGCCGGCGCAGAAGGCGCCGCCCGCGCCGGTGAGGACGATCGAGCGGACGGTGTCGTCCCGGTCGGCCTCCGTCCAGCCGTCGTACAGGCCGACGAGCATGGGCAGGGAGAGGGCGTTGCGTGCCTGGGGTCGGTCGAGGGTGAGGACCAGGGTGGCGCCCTCGCGCCGCACGGTGAGGTGTTCGGTCCCGGCCATGGCGGCCCTCCGTCCGTCGTGGGCACCGCGGGGGTCTGCGTTCCGTCCACGGAACGAGAACAGGTTGCAGGAGCCGGGGTGGCAGTACAAGGGCTTTTCTGACAGTCAGTCAGATTTCTTGACCGCAGACCTTCCCCCTTGGGCCGCCCTTTGCTCTGATGACCGGCGAACGGACGGTTGCCGGGCGCGCTTCGGGGTCAGGAGGAGCGGTGGAGTACAACCTTGCCGACCTGTTCGAGTCGGTCGTCGACGTCGTCCCCGGCCGCGAGGCGCTGGTGCACGCCGACCACCCCGGCACCGGCGCGGAGCGCCGCCTGACCTACGCGGAGCTGGACGCCGCCGCCAACCGCCTCGGCCACCACCTCCTCGACCGGGGCGTGCGGCCCGGCGACCACCTGGGACTGCACCTGTACAACGGCGTGGAGTACCTGCAGACCGTGCTGGCCTGCCTGAAGGCCCGGATCGTCCCGGTCAACGTCAACTACCGTTATGTGGCCGACGAGTTGGCCTACCTCTACCGGGACGCGGACCTGACGGCGCTGGTCTTCGACGCGGAGTTCTCCGACCGCGTGGCGGTGGCCGTGCCGCGCGCGGAGCGGCTGCGCCACCTGATCCGGGTGAGCAGCCCCGCCGGGCCCCTCGGCGTACTCCCTGCCGAGCGGACCGTCGGCGGCGGCAGCGAACGGCCCGCCGGCGCCGTCGACTTCGCGGACGCCGAGGCGTCCGGCTCGCCCGGCCGGGGCTTCCCGGAGCGCTCCGGCGACGACCGGTTCATCATCTACACCGGTGGCACGACCGGCATGCCCAAGGGGGTGGTGTGGCGCCAGGAGGACCTGTTCTTCGCCGGTCTCGGCGGCGGCGCACCGACGGGCGATCCGGTGAGCCGGCCCGAGGAACTGGCCGAGCGGGTCGCGGCGGGCGGCTCGGGCATCACCTTCTTCCCCACGGCACCGCTGATGCACGGCACCTCCACCCTGACCGCGTTCATCGGGTTCCACTTCGGGCAGCGAGTGGTCACGCACCGCGGGTACGTGCCGGAGGAGGTGCTGCGCACCATCGAGAAGGAACAGGTCAGCAGCGTCTCCCTGGTCGGCGACGCCATGCTGCGACCGCTGGTCGACGCCCTGGCCGGACCGCTGCGCGGCATCGACTGCTCGTCGCTGTTCAGCGTGTCGTCCTCCGGGGCGATCCTGTCGGAGACGGTGCGCCGCCAGTTCCAGGAGCTGGTCCCGACCGCCCTGCTGCTCAACAACTTCGGCTCCTCGGAGTCCGGTTTCAACGGCACGGCGACCGAGGACGCGGGACCGGAGCGGGGCTTCCGGGTCCGGGTCAACGCCCGCACCCGGGTCGTGGACCCGGCCACGAACGAGCCGGTGGCGCCGGGCAGCATCGGACGTATCGCCCAGTGCGGCCACGTGCCGCTCGGCTACTACAACGACCCGCGGAAGACGGCCGAGACGTTCTTCGAACGGGACGGGGAACGGTGGGTCCTGCTCGGTGACATGGCCACGGTCGACGAGGAGGGCGTCGTCACCGTCCTCGGCCGCGGCTCCCAGTGCATCAACACGGGCGGCGAGAAGGTCTACCCGGAAGAGGTCGAGCAGGCTCTGAAGTCCCACCCGGACGTCTACGACGCGCTGGTGGCCGGCGTGCCGGACAGCAGGTGGGGACACCGGGTGGCGGCGGTGGTGCAGATCCGCGAGGGCGCGAAGGCGCCGTCGCTCCAGGAGATCCAGGCGCACTGCCGCAGCCGCCTCGCCGGGTACAAGATCCCGCGCCGGCTGGTCGTCGCCGGATCGATCCGGCGGTCGCCGAGCGGCAAGGCCGACTACCGGTGGGCACGGGAGGTGGTGGCCGCGGGCGGCTGAGCGTTCGTGCAGGTCGCATTGAACGCGGCGCGCGGTGCGGACGTACTGGCTGGGAGCAGGCCCGTGAAGGGTCCTGTTCGCCATGCCGTCGCAGTACCCGTACGGAAGGACCTCCGGGTGTCGCTCTTCACTCGCCCGCGCAGGCTGTCGGACGCTCCCGCGAGCGGGGCGGACCCGGACGACACCCCCGGGACGACGCCCGCACCCCGGGAGCCCCGGGACGACCACGACGACCACGACGGCGACGCGGCGGACACGGCGGAGCCTGCCGGGAGCGCCGGGGCCACCGCCGAGGCCGTGGACGGCACGGACCCCGGGCACGAGCCGGCCACCGGGGCGGACGAGACGAAGGCCGCAGGGGCCGAGAACACGGAGGCCGCCGAGGCGAAACAGGCAGGGACCGCCGGGGCGGAGGAGACGGAGGCCGCCGGGGCGCGGGAGGCGGAGGCCCCGGACGAGGCGCGGGAGGCGGAGGCCCCGGACGAGGGGCGGGAGGCGGAGGCCCCGGACGAGGCGCGCGAGACGCAGACCGCGGACAAGGGGCGGGAGGCGCAGACCGCCGAGGCGCGGGAGGCGCAGACCGCGGACGAGGCGCGGGAGGCGTCGGCCGGCAAGGCGGAGCTTGAACCCGGCGGGGACGCAGCGACGGAACCCGACCCGGGGGCAGGACCGGCCCCCGACCCGGAGACAGGACAGGAGCCGGCCCCGGAGGCGGACCCCGACCCCGCCCGGGAGGCGGACCCGGTGCCCGGCGACGCGCCGTCGGCGGCGGCGGTCCGGGAGGGCTGGTTCGGCTGGCGGAGCCGGTGGCCGCGGGTCTCGCGCGGGGTCACGGTGGGGACGACGGTGCTGGCCGGCGCTCTGGTGCTGTTCGCGCTGCTGGTGCCGAACCGGGTGGAACGGCTCGCGCCCGAGGCGTTCCTGCGCATCCCCGCCGAGGGCATCCTCCTCGCGGCCCTGCTGCTCGCGCTGCCGCCCCGGCCCCGGCGGATCACCGCGGTCGTGACGGGTGTCCTGCTCGGGCTGCTCACCGTGCTGAAGTTCCTCGACATGGGCTTCCACCAGGTGCTGGCCCGGCCGTTCGACCTGGTCCTCGACTGGATCCTGCTGGACGACGCGACCGACTTCGTCCGCGAGTCCTTCGGACGGGGCGGTCAGATACTGGCCGTCGCCGGGGTGCTCGTGCTGTTCGTGGTGCTGCTCCTGCTCATGACGCTCGCCACGGCCCGGCTGGCCCGCCTCATGGCCCGGCACCGTCCCGTCGCCGCGCGCACGACGCTGGTCCTGTGCGTCGTGTGGATCACCTGCGTCACCCTGGGCGTGCAGGTCTCCGGCGTGCCCGTCGCCACCAAGGGCACCACGGAGATGCTGGGCAACCGGGTGGAACAGGTGCGCGCGGGCATCCGGGACGCCCGCGTGTTCAAAAAGGAGGCGGCGGTCGACGCGTTCGCGGACACCCCGCCCGACCAGCTGCTGACCGGGCTGCGCGGCAAGGACGTGCTGTTCACGTTCGTCGAGAGCTACGGCCGGACCGCGATCGACCATCCGGAGATGGCCGCGGAGACCGACGCGGCGCTGACCGAGGGCACCCGCCGCCTGGACGCGGCCGGATTCGGGTCCCGCAGCGGATGGCTGAAGTCCCCGGTGACCGGCGCCGGCAGCTGGCTGGCCCACTCCACCTTCCTGTCCGGCCTGTGGATCAAGAACCAGCAGCGGTACCGCAGCCTGACGACCAGCGACCGGATGACCCTCACCAGCTACTTCCGCCGGGCCGGGGACTGGCGCACCGTCGGCATCGTGCCGGGGGTGCGGCGGGCCTGGCCGGAGGGGAAGTTCTTCGGCCTGGACCACATCTACGACTCCGAGCACCTCGGCTATCACGGCCCGTACTTCAGCTGGACGCCCGTGCCCGACCAGTTCAGCATGGAGGCGTTCGAGCGGCTGGAGCACGGCAAGGAGGACCGCCCGCCGATCATGGCGGAGATCATCCTGGCGTCCAGTCACAACCCCTGGTCCCCCATCGCGCGCATGATCGACTGGGAGGACCTCGGGGACGGGTCGGTCTTCCACCGGATCAAGGAGGAGGGCACCGACCCCAAGGAGGTCTGGAAGAGCCCCGAGAGCATCCGTACCGAGTACCGGCGGGCGGTGGAGTACTCGCTGCGCAGCCTGATCGAATGGATCGAGCGGTACGGCGACGAGGACACCGTGGTGGTGTTCCTCGGCGACCACCAGCCGGTCCCGGCGGTCGTCGACGGCAGCCCCAGCAAGGAGGTGCCGGTGACGGTCGTGGCCCGTGACAAGAAGGTGCTCGACCGGATCGACGACTGGGGCTGGACCGACGGTCTCAAGCCCGCCCCCGACGCGCCGAGCTGGGGCATGGACCGGTTCCGCGACCGTTTCATGACGGCCTACGGACCGGACGGCGGGACGACCGGAGTCCCCGGCCCGCGGGACTGACCGGGGGCGGTGCCGTCCGCCCCGACCCGCGCCGGGGTCCCCCGGCGGTCTCGCGGAGCCAGAGATTCCGCTGCCGCACGCGGGCGCCGGGAATTCGTGCGGGTCCCCCTCTTGCCCTCGCGGCGTACGCCTGGATTACTGATGCCCGGAGGGTCGACCGAACGATCGGTCGCCTGTGACGCGAGGGTGAGGAGACAGTCGGATGACCGAGGCGGCGGACCTGCTGGACCCGGCGGAGCGGCTGGACGAGGCGGGGCTGAGGGCGCTGCAACTGGAGCGGCTGCGGGCCTCGCTGCGGCACGCCTACGACCACGTGCCGTTCTACCGGCAGTCCTTCGACGCGGCCGGTGTCCACCCCGACGACTGCCGTTCGGTCGCCGACCTCGCCCGGTTCCCGTTCACCACCAAGGCGGACCTGCGGGCGCACTACCCCTACGGCATGTTCGCGGTGCCCCGTGAGCGCCTCCGCCGGATCCACGCCTCCAGCGGCACCACCGGCCGGCCGACGGTCGTCGGCTACACCGAGGACGACCTGTCCATGTGGTCGGACATGGTGGCCCGTTCGATCCGCGCGGCCGGCGGGCAGCCCGGGGACACGGCCCACGTGGCGTACGGCTACGGCCTGTTCACGGGCGGTCTGGGCGCGCACTACGGTGCCGAGCGGCTCGGCTGCACGGTGATTCCCGCCTCCGGCGGCATGACGGCCCGCCAGGTGACGCTGATCCAGGACCTCCGGCCCAGGATCATCATGGTGACGCCGTCCTACATGCTGACGCTGCTGGACGAGTTCGAACGGCAGGGCATCGATCCGCGGAGCACCTCACTGGAGGTGGGGATCTTCGGGGCGGAGCCGTGGACGGAGCAGATGCGGGCCGAGATCGAGGAGCGGTTCGCGATCGACGCGGTCGACATCTACGGGCTGTCCGAGGTGATCGGCCCCGGGGTGGCACAGGAGTGCGTGGAGACCAAGGACGGACTGCACATCTGGGAGGACCACTTCTACCCGGAGGTCGTGGACCCGGTCACCGGTGAGGTGCTGCCGGACGGCGAACGCGGTGAGCTGGTGTTCACCTCGCTGACCAAGGAGGCCATGCCGGTCGTCCGGTACCGGACGCGGGACCTGACCCGGCTGCTGCCGGGCACGGCGCGGGTGTTCCGGCGGATGGAGAAGATCACCGGCCGCAGCGACGACATGGTCATCCTGCGCGGGGTGAACCTCTTCCCCACGCAGATCGAGGAGATCGTGCTGCGCACCCCGGGGGTCGCCCCGCACTTCCAGCTCCGGCTCACCCGGGAGGGCCGCCTGGACTGTCTCACGGTCCGGGCGGAGGCACGGCCCGACGCCGACAGCGGGACGCGTGAGAAGGCGGCCCGGTCCGTCGAGGCGGCCGTGAAGGAGGGCATCGGGGTGTCGGTCACGGTGGAGATCGTGGATCCGGAGACCCTGGAGCGGTCCGTGGGCAAGATCCGCCGGATCGTGGACCTGCGGGCCGGATAGCGCCTCCCGCACCGCGCGGCCCGGGACCCGTCACGCCCCGGGCCGGGCCGGGGCTCATCCGGCGAAGCGGTCCCGCAGTTCCCGTTTGAGGATCTTCCCGCTGGCGTTGCGCGGGAGTTCGTCGACGAACAGCACCTTCTTGGGCGCCTTGAACGGGGAGAGGCGCTCGCGGGCGTGGGCGATCAGCTCCTGTTCCAGCGCGTCCCCGCCGGTGTCTGAGCGCGGTACGACGACCGCGGTGACGGCCTCTACCCAGCGGTCGTCGGGCAGGCCGATCACGGCGGCCTCGGCGACCGCTTCGTGGGTGTAGAGCGCGTCCTCGACCTGCCGTGAGGCGACCAGCACGCCACCGGAGTTGATGACGTCCTTCACCCGGTCGACGATCGTGAAGTAGCCGTCGGCGTCGCGCACCGCGAGGTCGCCGGAGTGGAACCAGCCGTCCCGGAACGCCTCGGCGGTCTCCTCGGGCTTGTCCCAGTAACCCTCGCAGAGCTGCGGGGAGCGGTAGACGATCTCGCCGGGCGTCCCGTCGGGCACGTCCTTGCCGTCCTCGTCGACCACCCGCGCGTCGACGAACAGGACGGTCCGCCCGCAGGAGTCCAGGCGCCCCTTGTGCTCGGCCGGGCCGAGGACGGTGGCCAGCGGGCCGATCTCGCTCTGGCCGAAGCAGTTGTAGAAGGCCAGCGAGGGCAGTCGTTCCCGCAGCCGCTCCAGGACGGGCACCGGCATGATGGAGGCACCGTAGTACGCCTTGCGCAGTCCGCTCAGGTCGCGGGTGGTGAAGTCGGGGCGGTTGGCGAGGGCGATCCAGACGGTCGGCGGTGCGAACAGGCTGTCCGCGCGGTCCGCCTCGACGAGGTCGAAGATCCGGTCGCCGTCCGGGGCGTCCAGGACGACGTTGGTGGCGCCGACGGCGAGGTAGGGCATCAGGAAGACGTGCATCTGCGCCGAGTGGTACAGCGGCAGGGAGTGGACGGGCCGGTCGCCGGCCGACAGGTCGAGCGCGGTGATGGCGCTCAGGTACTCGTGCACCAGGGCCCGGTGGGTCATCATCGCGCCCTTGGGCTGCGCGGTGGTGCCGGAGGTGTACAGCAGCTGCACCAGGTCCTCGGTGCGCGGCTCGGGGCCGTCGTAGGGGTCGGCGTCGGCCTGCCGGGCGAGCAGCGCGTCGTCGGTGTCGCGCAGCGGCAGGACGGGCACGCCCCCGGGGAGCCGGCCGGTGAGGCCGGGGTCGGCGAGGAGGAGGGAGCTGCCGGACTGGCCGACGAGGTAGGCGAGGTCGTCGCCGGTCAGGTTCTGGTTGACCGGGACGTGCACCAGGCCGGCGCGGGCGCAGGCGAGGAAGGCGATCAGGTAGGCGTCGGAGTTGTGCCCGTAGGCGGCGACCCGGTCGCCCCGGGACAGCCCTTCGGCGAGCAGGACGCCCGCCGCGCGGGAGACCGCGGTGTCGAGTTCGCCGTAGGTCCAGGTGCGGTCGCCGTACTCGACGGCGACGCGGGCCGGCGTGCGCCGGGCGCTGCGTCGCAGGAGTCCGTCCACCGTGCTGCCGTGTCCTGCCGTCATGACTGACGATCCTCGGTTCACGGCCGGGGAAGGTCAAGGGCCGGGCGGCGCGGGCCGGCGGGTGTCGTCACACGGGGCGGGCGCGTCCTTCCCAGTACGGTGCGCGCAGCCGCCGCTTGTACAGCTTGCCGTTGGGGTCGCGGGGCATCTCGGTGACGAAGTCGACGCTGCGGGGGCGCTTGTAGGGGGCGAGCCGGCCGGCGCAGTGGTCCAGGAGCGCGGCGGCCAGGGCGGGGCCCGGTTCGTGGCCCAGGGCCGGTTCGACGACCGCCTTGACCTCCTCTCCCCGGTCGTCGTGCGGGATGCCGAAGGCGGCGGCGTCGGCGACGGCGGGGTGGGCGAGGAGCGCGGATTCGATCTCGGCGGGGTAGATGTTGACGCCGCCGGAGATAATCAGGTCGATCTTGCGGTCACGCAGGAAGAGGTAGCCGTCCTCGTCGAGGTGGCCGAGGTCGCCGACGGTGAAGAAGTCGCCGACCCGGCTCTCGCGGGTCTTGGCCGCGTCCTTGTGGTAGGTGAAGTCACCGGTCGTCATCCGCATGTGGACGGTACCGAGTTCGCCGGGCGGGAGCCGGTTGCCGTCGTCGTCGAGCACGGCGAGTTCGCTGATCGGCCAGGCCCTGCCCACCGTACCGGGCTTCTTCAGCCAGTCCTCGGCGGTGGCGAAGGTGCCGCCGCCCTCGCTGGCCGCGTAGTACTCCTCGACGCAGGGGCCCCACCAGGCGAGCATGGCCCGTTTGACGTGGTCGGGGCAGGGGGCGGCGCCGTGGACGGCGTGCCGCATGGAGGTGACGTCGTAGCGGGAGCGCACGTCCTCGGGGAGGGCGAGCAGGCGGTGGAACTGGGTGGGCACCATGTGGGTGTGGGTGCAGCGGTGGGCGGCGACGAGGCGGAGCATCTCCTCGGGGGTCCAGCGGTCCATCAGCACCAGGGGGTGCCCGATGTGGAGGGACGCGCCCGCGAACTGGAGGACGGCCGTGTGGTAGAGCGGTGAGCACACCAGGTGGACGTTGCCGTCGAAGGGCCGGATGCCGAAGATGCCGAGGAATCCGCCGAGGTGGGAGTCCTCCGGGGGTGTGCCGGGCAGCGGGCGGCGGATGCCGCGGGGGCGCCCGGTGGTGCCGGAGGTGTAGTTCATGACCCAGCCGAGGGTGCGGCCGGCGGGCGGCGATCCGGGCTGTCCGGCGAGGAGTTCGGCGTAGGGGCGGAAGCCCTCGGCGGGGCCGACCGCGTACCGGTGGGCGGGCGGCAGGCCGGCCTCGTCGGCGGCGGTGCGGGCGGGTCCGGCGAACCGTGCGTGGGCGAGGAGCACCTTGGCGCCGGAGTCGGCGACGATCCAGGCGATCTCCGGGCCGACGAGGTGGTGGTTGACGGGGACGAGGTAGAAGCCCGCCTGGGTGGCGGCCAGGTAGGCGGTGAGGAACTCGGGGCCGTTGGGCAGCACGGCGGCGAAGGCGTCGCCGGTGCGCAGTCCGGCGGCGCGCAGGCCGTGCACCAGCTGGTTGGCGGCGGTGTGCAGGCGGCCCGCGGTCCAGTGCGTGCCGTCGGGGGCGACGAGCACCGTGCGGGCGGGGTCGGCGGTGGCCTGGGCCCAGAATCCGGTGGGGGGTGTGCTGGGGTCGGTCATGACGGGCCGCTCCTTCCGGCGATGCGGCTGACGCGGTCGACGGCTTCCTCGAAGCCGCGCGTGAGGTCGTCGAACACGTCCTGGACGGCGCGTTCCTCGTTCATCCGGCCGACGATCTGCCCGACGGGCGTGCCGAGCAGCGGGGCCACCTCGTACTTCTGGATGCGGGAGACCGCCTCGGCGACCAGCAGGCCCTGGAGCGGCATGGGCAGCGTGCCGGGTCCGGCCGGGTCGTCCCAGGCGTCGGTCCACTCGGTGCGCAGCTGGCGGGCGGGCTTGCCGGTCAGGGCGCGGGAGCGGACGGTGTCGGCGGAGCCGGCGGCGAGGAGTTTGCGGGTCAGGGCGGGGGAATGCAGGTCCGCCTCGGTGGTGGTCAGCCACAGGGAGCCGAGCCACACGCCCTGGGCGCCGAGGCTCAGCGCGGCGGCCACCTGCCGTCCGCTGCCGATGCCCCCGGCGCACAGCACGGGCAGCGGTGCGACGGCGTCGACGACCTCGGGGGTGAGCACCATGGAGGCGATCTCCCCGGTGTGGCCGCCCGCCTCGTAGCCCTGGGCGACGACGATGTCGATGCCGGCGTCGCGGTGCTTGCGCGCGTGCCGGGCGCTGCCGGCGAGGGCGGCGACGCGGATGCCCCGGTCGTGGGCGCGGGCCACCACGTCGTCGGGCGGGGAGCCGAGCGCGTTGGCGAGCAGGCGGACGGGGTAGTCGAAGGCGACGTCGAGCTGGGTGCGGGCGACCTGTTCCATCCAGCCGGTGACACGCCATCCGGAGGGCTCCCCGTCGGCGAGTTCCGGAACGCCGTGGCGGGCCAGCACGTCCCGCACGAACCGCCGGTGGGTCTGCGGGATCATCGCCTCGACCTCGGCCTCGGTGACGCTTCCCACCGTGCGCGCGGGCATCACCACGTCCAGTCCCCAGGGCCGTCCGTCGACGTGCTCCTCGATCCAGTCGAGGTCGCGGCGCAGCTCGTCGGGGGCGGTGTAGCGGACCGCGCCGAGCACGCCGAGGCCGCCGGCCCGGCTGACGGCCGCGGCGACGGCGGGGAAGGGCGTGAAGCCGAAGACGGCGTGTTCGATTCCGAGGGTGCGGCTCAACTCCGTCTGCATGGACGCAGGATGCCGCAGCCGGCCGTACCACGGAAGAGGTTTCTGACGCTTCGTCAGTTCGGTGTGCGTTCGGGGGACGCCGGGCACCGGACCTCCCGTCCGGCGCGCACGCCCCATTGACACATCCCGCACCTGACAGGAAAGTTTCACCCCGCGAGACGATCCCGAAAGATTCTTTCAGGCCGGGGTGCGGCCACGACACGGGAGGAACGTCATGGCGGACGCGACGGCACGGGGAATGACCCGTCGTCAACTGGGCGCAGGGGCAGCGGCACTGGGAGGCGCGCTGGTGTTCGCCGCCCTCCCCGCCGACCCCGCCGCGGCCGGCTCCGGGCGCCACGGCCGCCGCCCGACCCTGCGGTACGGATCACCGCGACGCGCCGGTCTGCTGCCCGGGCCGCTGCGCCGGCTGGTCACCGACGCCGAGGCGTTCCTCGGCCCCTCCCCCACCCACCCCTGGTACGCGGGCGCCGTGCTGCTCGCCGGGCGCGGCGGCACCATCGCGCTGCACGAGCCCATCGGCATGGCGGTGCGCTACCGGGCGTACGACGAGGAGACCGACACGGGCGTCGAGTTCCCCCCGGACCGGCAGATCCCCATGGCCAGGGACACCGTCTTCGACCTGGCGTCGGTGTCCAAGCTGTTCACCTCGATCCTCGCCGTGCAGCAGATCGAGCGCGGCGCCGTGGAACTGGAGGGGAAGGTCGCCTCGTACCTGCCCGGCTTCGGCCGGGCGGGCAAGGAGGACGTGACGGTCCGCCAGCTGCTCACCCACACCTCGGGTTTCCGCGCCTGGATCCCGCTCTACACGGCCCCCACCCGCGAGGAGAAGATCCGGCTGGTCTACGACGAGGAGCCGGTCGGCGCGCCGGGCACCGCGTACCTGTACTCCGACCTGAACCTGATCTCGCTCCAGCTGCTCCTGGAGCGGGTCACCGGACGCACCCTGGACGTGCTGCTGAGGGACGACATCACCGGCCCGCTGGGGATGCGCCGCACCCGCTACAACCCGCCGGCCGCCTGGCGTCCGCGGATCGCCGCCACGGAGGACGCGCGCCGGCCCTGGTCGGGCCTGGACCGGGGCCTGGTGTGGGGCGAGGTGCACGACGAGAACGCCCACAGCCTGGGCGGGGTGGCGGGTCACGCCGGGGTGTTCTCCACCGCGAAGGACCTGGCGGTGCTCGGGCGGACCCTGCTCAACGGCGGCGTGTACGCCGGGGCGCGCGTCCTGCGCCCGGAGTCGGTGGAGCTGATGTTCACCGACTTCAACACCGGCTTCCCCGGCGACGAGCACGGGCTGGGCTTCGAGCTGTACCAGCACTGGTACATGGGCGCGATGGCCACCCCGCGCACGGCGGGCCACACCGGCTTCACCGGGACGTCCCTGGTCCTGGACCCCGGCACCGACTCCTTCCTCGTCGTCCTGGGCAACTCCGTCCACCCGGTGCGCAGCTGGCGCTCCGGATCAGCTCCCCGGGTGGCCACGGCCAACCAGCTGTCCCGGGCGGTGCCGGTACGGCCGGCCCGGGGCCGGACGGCCTGGTTCTCCGGCATGGAGAGCTCGGCCACGGCCACGCTGACGCTGCCCCCGCTGGACACCTCGGCCGGCGGTGCCCGCCTGCGCTGCGCCCTGTGGTGGGACACCGAACCGGGCTCCGACACGCTGGTGCTGGAGGCGTCCACCGACGGCGGCACGGCCTGGTCGCCGGTGCCGTTCGACACCCGGCGCCCGGGAGCGGAGCCCCGGCCGCACCCCTCGGGTGCGGCCGGCGGCTGGTCGGGCCGCGTCTGGCACACGCTCGGTGCGTCCCTGCCCGACGCGCGGAACCTCACCCTGCGCTGGCGCTACACCACCGACCGGCTGTACGTCGGGCGGGGCGCCTACGTGGACGCCCTGCGCGTGGAGACGTCCCGCGGCGTCCTCTTCGACGAGGGACGGCCCGCGGACGCGGCCCGCGTCACCGCCCTGGGGTGGGAGCGGTCGGCCGACTGAGCGTTCTTGCGCGCTCGGGGCGGGCCGCTGTCACCCGTCCCCGGCCTCCAGCACCGCCATGGCCGCGTTGTGGCCCGGGATCCCGCTGACCCCGCCGCCGCGCACCGCGCCCGCGCCGCACAGCAGGACGCCCGCGTGCCGGGTCTCCACACCCCAGCGGCCGGTGCCCTCCTGGGCGTGGGGCCAGGACAGCTCGCGGTGGAAGATGTTGCCGCCGGGCAGCCCGAGGTCGTGCTCCAGGTCCAGCGGGGTGCGGGCCTCCAGGCAGGGGCGTCCGTCCGCGTCGCGGGCCAGGCATTCGGCGAGCGGTTCCGCCAGGTGCGCGTCGAGCTGGGCCAGCGTGGCGGCCAGGAGCTGCTCACGTGTCGCGTCGTTGTCCCGCTCGAACAGCCGGGCCGGGGTGTGCAGTCCGAAGAGGGTGAGCGTGTGGAAGCCCCGCGCGGCCAGGTCCGGGCCGAGGATGCCGGGATCGGTGAGGGAGTGGCAGTAGATCTCGGAGGGCGGTGCCTCCGGCAGCTTCCCGGCGGCGGCCTGGGCGTGCGCGGCGGCCAGCTCGCCGTACCCCTCGGCGATGTGGAAGGTCCCGGCGAACGCCTCGCGGGGGTCGACGGAGGTGTCGCGCAGCCGGGGCAGCCGTTCGAGCAGCATGTTCACCTTGAGCTGGGCGCCTTCCGCCGGGGCCGGCGGGGTGTCGCCGGTGAGGGCGGCGAGCGCCTGCGGTGAGGCGTTGACCAGGACGTGGCGGGCGGCGGCCACGCCCTCGCCGTCGGCGGTGCGGTAGGCGACCTCGGCGCGGCGGCCGTCGGTGTCGACGCGGATCGCCTCGTGGCCGGTGGCGAGGACGGCGCCGGCGGCGCGCGCCGCGTCGGCGAGCGCGTCGGTGAGCGCCCCCATGCCCCCGACGGGCACGTCCCAGGCGCCCGTGCCGCCGCCGATGACGTGGTAGAGGAAGCAGCGGTTCTGGGCCAGCGACGGGTCGTGGGCGTCGGCGAAGGTCCCGATCAGACCGTCGGTGAGGACCACGCCGCGCACCAGGTCGTCGGAGAAGTGGTCCTCGACGGCGACCCCGATCGGCTCCTCGAACAGGGTCCGCCAGGCCGTCTCGTCGTCGACGGCGCGGCGCAGTTCCCCGCGGGTCGGCAGCGGTTCGGTGAGGGTCGGGAAGACCCGTTCGGCGACGCGGCCGGTCAGGGCGTAGAAGCGGCGCCACGCCTCGTACTCGCGGTCGGAGCCGGTGAGCCGGGCGAAGGCCTCCCGGGTGCGCTCCTCGCCGCCGCCGACCAGCAGACCGGTGGGCCGTCCGTCCCGCACGGTGGGCGTGTACGAGGAGATGGAGCGGGTGCGCAGCCGGAAGTCCAGGCCCAGGTCGCTCACGATCTTCCCGGGCAGCAGGCTGACGAGGTACGAGTACCGGGACAGCCGGGCGTCGACGCCGGTGAACGGGCGGGTGGAGACCGCCGCGCCGCCGGTGTGGTCCAGGCGCTCCAGGACGAGCACGGAGCGTCCGGCACGGGCCAGGTAGGCGGCGGCGACGAGGCCGTTGTGGCCGCCGCCGACGATGACGACGTCGTAGGTTCCGGTTCCCTCGGGTGCGGTCATGGTTCTTCGTAGCACGCGGTGATCCGCACCGGCCAGACGGCACCCCCGGCCCACCGGGTCTCAGGCGCCCCCGGCGGCCCCCGGCTGCCGCAGCGCCGCCACGGTGCGGTACACCTCGGCCGCCTCGCCGGTCCGGTCCAGCCGCTGCAGGCACTGCGCCTCGTCGTTGCGGGCGGCGAGGGTGTCGGGGTGGCCCGCGCCGAGCACCCGCTCGCGGGCGTCCGCAACCCGCCGGTAGTCGGTCAGCGCGTCGGCCCAGCGGCCCAGCCAGCCCAGGGCCACGGCGATCTCCCGGCGGCTGACCAGCGTGTCGGCGTGGTCGGCGCCCAGGACGTTCTCGCGCAGCGCGCACACGGCGCGCGCCTCGGCGAGGGCCTCCTCCCAGCGGCCGAGCCGGCCGAGGGCGACGCCCAGGCCGTGCCGGGTCCGCAGCGTCTCGGGGTGTTCGGCGCCCTGCACCCGGCTCCGGTCCGCCACCAGCGTGCGGTAGACCTCCAGCGCCTCGGCGGTGCGGCCGAGGCGGCCCAGGCCGACGACGGTCTCGTAGCGGGCGGCCAGGGTGTCCGGGTGGTCCGCGCCGAGTGCCGCGGCACGGACCCGCGCGACTTCTTGGTGGAGTTCCAGCGCCTGGTCCCAGCGGCCCAGCTGGCCCAGGGTGTACGCCACTTCGAAGCGGGTCGCGAGGGTGTCGGGGTGCTCGGCGCCGAGCACGCGCGCGCGGGCCGCCGCGACGTCGCGGGCCATGGTGCAGGAGTCCTCCAGCCGGCCGAGCCGGCCGAGGTTGAAGGCCAGGTCGTGGCGGCAGCGCAGGGTGTCCGGGTGGTCGGGCCCCTGGGTGCGCTCCCGGGCGGCGAGCACCGCCAGGTACGTCTGGTGCGCGTCGAAGGGGCGGCCCATGCGGCCGAGCACGTGGGCCTTTTCCTGCCGGGCGGAGAGGGTGTCGGCGTGGTCGGCGCCGAGCACGCGCCGGCGGGCGTCGGTCACCTGCCGGAACTCGCGCAGCGCGTCGGCGGTGCGCCCGGTGCGGCTGAGGCTGAGGGCGACCTCGTGGCGGCTGGACAGGGTGTCGGGGTGGTCCGGGCCGAGGAGGTGCTCGCGTTCGGCGGCCACCGCGCGGTGCACCTCGCCCGCCTCCGTCCAGCGGCCCAGACGCCCCAGGCTCAGGCCCGCGTTGTGCCGGCCGGCCAGGGTGGTCAGCGCCTGCTCCGGCGGTGCGGGCCGGGTGTCCGCCGGGGGCTCCTCGTCGCGTCGCCCGGCGGGACGGGCGATCCACTCCCCGGACAGTGCGGCCGCCGGGTCCTCGGTGGGCGCGGCCGGGGCCGCCCCGGCCGCCTTGCGTCCGGTGGTCATACCGCGGGTCCAGGAGGGCAGGCGGGCGGCACGGCCGGTGGCCGCGGGCTGGGCGTGGGGGCCGGGCGGCCGGGCCGTGACGGCGGCCGGTGTCCGGTCACGCGGGGCGGCCGGCCGGTCCCCTCCGGCGCCCAGCGCGGCCAGCCGCCGGGTCAGTTCGCGTGCGCTGTCCGGGCGCCCGCCGGGCTCCTTGGCCAGCAGGTCGAGGATGATGCGTTCGAGGTGCTCGGGCAGTTCGGCACGGTGCTCGCGGGGCGGCGGGGGCGGGGTGTCGCGGTGGCCGACGAGGATCGCCCACGCGTCGTCGAGGTCGAACGGCGGGACGCCGGTGGCGATCTCGTAGAGCACGCAGCCGAGGGAGTACAGGTCGCTGCGCCGGTCGACCTCCGAGCCGCCGATCTGCTCCGGGGACATGTAGTGCGGGGTGCCCATGGCGATGCCCGTGCCGGTCAGCCGTGAGGTGTAGCCGATGTCGTGGCCGAGGCGGGCGATGCCGAAGTCGCAGATCTTCACGGTGCCGTCGTGCAGGCGCACGATGTTGGCGGGCTTCAGGTCGCGGTGCACGATGCCCTGGTCGTGGGTGTGGGCGAGGGCCGAGGCGACCTGGCCGGCGATGTCCACGACCTCGTCGACCGGCAGCGGGTGCTGCTTGTTGTCCTCCAGCAACTGGCTGAGGTTGCGGCCCTGGAGCAGTTCCATCACGAGGTACGGCACGCCGCCGTCCTCGCCGAAGTCGTGCACCACCGTGATGCCCCGGTGCTGGAGCGCCGCGGCCACCCGGGCCTCGCGCCGGAACCGCTCCCGCAGGACCCGGCCGGACGCCTGGTCGTGCTGGGGGCCGATCGGTTTGAGGCACTTCACCGCCACCTGCCGGCCCAGGGACTCGTCCCGTGCCCGCCACACCTCACCCATGCCGCCGCGCCCGATCCGGTCGAGCAGCCGGTACCGGCCGTGGATCAGTCTGGTGTCCCCCATCTCCGCTGCCCGCCCCCGTCGCTGTCCGCCGCGCCCTCCCCTGGCCCGACCAGTATGGCGACATCTCGTCCGACTTTGTACGGTGCCCGGCCGTGCATCCGCGGGCGCATCCGCCGGACCGGCGTCCGCCCCGGCCCGGACGGCGCGCGGCCGGGTCAGGACCCTCCCGGCCGCCCCGCCCTCGTGCGGGCCGGTCCGGTTCCCCGGCCGCCGCCGGCCGCTAGCCGGTCAGGCGGCGGCGCCAGTCCAGAGGCGTGACGGTGACGACCCGGCCGGGGTCGCCGTCCCACTCGGTACGGAGGCCGGCCGCCGCGAGGGCGGCCACGGCCTCCCGGCCGACGGCCGCCGCGGTCGCGGGTGCGCCGTCGAAACCGCCGTACAGGAGCGGCAGTCCGTGGCCGGCCGCGGCGGAGTCCGTGCCCTGGGAGTGGAAGTAGACGAAGCCGCGGGCGTCCGGCCGGCCCACTCCGCCGATCTCGGAATCGCCGCAGTTCCGGCAGCAGGTGAAGTTCTCGCAGGCCGTGATCCCGGCGGCCTCCAGCGCGGAGAACGCGCGGGTCAGCCGCTCGGGGTCCGTCTCCCCCTGCCAGCCGGCCTGCTCGGCGACCCGTTCCAGCCACAGTCGGTCGGCCAGCGCCCGTGCCTGCTCCCGGGAGACGGGCCGGCGGTCGCCGGTGACCAGGTGGTCCTCGGCGATCTCCGCCAGGTCGGCGCGGGAGACGTAGCCGCCGGCCAGCGCCTCACGGACCCGCGCCTCCAACTGCTCGCGCTCCTCCGCGCCGAGGTCGAGCGGCGGCACCTCGCGGGCGGGGCCCGGGTCCAGCGGCGACCACCGCGGCCCGCTGTCCCACCCGGCCTCCTGGCGGGCCCAGCCGGTGAGCGCCGCGATCACGGTCCCGGACCCGTCGGCCGACGTCCGCCGGTGCCGGTCCGGGGCGCCGTCGCGGTGCTCCAGGGTGTAGTCGCCGCCGGACTCGTGCCACACCTGGGCGAAGACGTCGGGCAGGTCGGGTATCCGCTGCAGGACCAGGAACCGGTCGCCCGGCCCGCCGATGCGCCGGACCAGCCCGGCCAGCGCCTCCGCGGACACACGGACGTGCCGCTCCCGGTTCTCCGTCTCCACCACGATCTCCAGCATGCGCAGACTCTGGCACACCCCACTGACAGCGGGCACCCGCACCGGTCAGCGACCGTGGCGCATCCGGACCACCACCGACCAGCGCCGTGTGTCCCGCACCGACCAGCGCCGTGTGTCCCGCACCGGACCCCGGCTAGTCTTCGTGGTCGTCCTCGAGCCTGCGCCGACGTTCCTGTTCACGCTTGGAGTAGGCGGCTGCCCGGATCGCCTCGTCACTCTCCAAGCCTGATCCCAGGGCACCGCCCACGGTGGCGACCGAAGCGACGAACCAGGCGAGCGTCAGGTACTCCGTGAGGTGCAACGGGCTTCGCGTCATGAAAGCGAACACCTGGTCGTTGAGGATGAAAAGCGCCCACATCAGGTTGATGACCAGCAGCCCCGCGTAGCAGACGAGCACCCCGATAGCCACGGTCACGACCGTCGAGGCGTTGTACAGAGCCGCCCTCTTCCTCTCTTCCGGCGAGATCTCCGCCGTTCGATGCCACAGAATGCGCGTCCACGATCAGCCAGCCGATCATGAGCGCGATGGATCCGACCATGGCGATCACGAGACGGGGGGTGCTCAGGGACGCGGCAAGGCTCCAGACGGTGGCGTTCACGGTGGCGATCGCTCCCGTGGCGAGTGCGGCCGCCATGGCCTTCGACAAGCCCGGCACCAGCCGCCACGGCCGGTTGGCCCGGACCATGCCGCCGAGCACCCTGAGGTAGCCGCGGGGCCCGCCGGTGGTGTACCGGAGATCGGCGGTGTCGTCCTCGTCGACCGGGCCTGGACGGACCGGCGCGAGAGGATCGTCGAAGGCCCGCGGCGGCGCGTCCCGCCGACCCGTCAGGCTGAGTACGGCCTCCTCCACCGCCCTCTGAGCCCTCGTCTGCAGCCGCCAGCCCCCAGTGAGGGCAGGGAAAGCAGCGCCAGGCGGTATTCGTGATTCAGATCCACCACGAGTTTGCGTCCGTGCGCGTGCAGCGGAAGGTCGGTGAGCGCCACGACGACGTCCCAGTCCTCCGCGTTCGCGCGTTCCCTGATCCGACGCATCACGGTGGGCGGGTCCTCGCTCCCCGCGGTGACGGGCTCACTGACCACCCCGACGTCGAACCGTCGCCCCGTGCCCGACTTTCTGGAGAGCCGGTCGGAAAGTCTCCGGGCCATCCGCTCAGCGATCTCCGTCGGCGTGTCCGGATCTGCCAGGAGAGCCACGACCGTGACGCCCTGCGACGGCTTCGGCATGGCTGGACCCTTCTCGTCGGCTGCCCCACGAGACCGTAAGTGCCCACAGGATGCCCCCGGATTGCCGCCGTCGCCACGTGACACGTCGGATCCCTGCCGCCGGGTCGCCTCCTGGTCCTGACGGGGCAATGCGGGGTGGGTCGGTTGGGCCCGGCATGCGCAAGTGTTCCCATGCCCCATCGGTCAAGCTGGGTCTGAAGGACAGGGGGCTGGGAGCCGCCCGGCGCCCGCAGCCGGAGGTTGCCATCATGACCGTGATGTCCATCGCCAGGTTCGAGAGGTTCTTCCGTGCGGCCGCAGGGCTGAACGTCGACAAGAACGACCTCAAGCGATACAGCGATTTCGTCGACGCCAAGCTCTACGATCTGCTGACCGTCGCCCAGGCCACAGCCAAGGCCAATGACCGCGACATCATCCGCACGTGCGACCTGCCGATCACGAAGGGCCTGCAGGAGAGCATCCATCGCTTCCGGGCGATCGACGAGGAAGTGGAACTCAAGCCGATCCTCGAACAGCTCGCCACCCACCCCCCTCTCGACCGCACACCCGACCAGGACACCGAGGCGGCCTATCCGGACATCATCGGCGGACTCAGCCTCGCCCTTGCCCAGAGCTTCAAGATCCTTCACCCCGACCTGAAGAACCCCCAGACCCAGCACTGGGACGAAGCCCGAGCCGTCTTCGACCTGCTCCTGTAGGACGCGCGGATCGTGGGGGCCCGTCGTCGCGGGGACCATCGAACGCATGGACACGGACGCGTCCGCCGGGTCGGGGGACACCATCGCCCAGCGCATGCGTGCCAGGGCGGTGCAGCTGCCCACGGAAACGGTGAGCGCCTTCCTCCCTCCCTCCATCGGCACCGGGCGGGTTGTCTCGACGGCGGCTGTGGAGCCTGCGTACGAACCGGGTGGCGACGCGTTCGACCACGTATTCACCGAGGACCACTCTTCGCCGGGTCACGGCAGGAGCGCGGCGAACGAGTTCGGCACCCGGGATTTGAGGTGCTCCCATTCGCCGGCACTCACATGAAGCGCCAGAGTTTTCAGGACCGTGCGCACCAGCTTCTCGGTGCCGCCCTCGACGGCATAGGGGAATTCACTCCGGACCCGTGCCAGGAACTCCTCATTGCTCATCCTCACAGGCGTTTCGGCCGGTTTCCAGCCGTCGTAGTAGACGCCCCTGACGATGGTCGGCAGCTGAGCGCCGAACTGCACGGCCGTCTCGACCGGGAGACGATCCCGGAGCGGGTGCAGCACTGCCCGCAGCGCCGCGTAGGACTGCTTACGCCGTTCCTTGGGCCATCCGAAGGCCTCCTCGACCTCCTTGAGGAGGCGATTGGCTTTGTCCACCATGGTGTCGAACGAGGAGAAACCTGTTTCAACCATGTGTGCGGGCCTTTCGTTCCGGGGTGCCTCGAGGGCTCAGTCCGCGAGGTCGGCCTTGCCGAACAGGACCGCGTAGCTCGAGGGAAGCTGGCTGATGATCTGATTCAGTTCGCCGCCGGTGACGGCGTCGGCAACGGTGCTCAGGACCGCGCTGGCGTCCCACTGCGCCGTACGGGGCCGGGCGTTGGTGCGTTCGGCGACCCGGCGGTGGAATTCCTCGATCCCGAAGCTCTGCGCCCGTTGTGGCGTGGCGTCGTGGAGGAACTGTCCCAGCGGGCCGGGCAGCTGGGATGCCAGATCCCTGACCTCTCCGGGGCTGATCCGCTGGGCCAGCACTTCGAGCACGGCCTTGGTGACATGCTCGGCTTCGTCCTGATCCTTGTACTCGCCTCGCTCGCGTACCCGGGCGAGGAATGCGTCGTACTTCATTGCTGCCTCCTTCTGTACTGGTCACCGCTGGTCATGGGGGTCGTCCGGCGCGCTGCCGGACCGGCCGCGTCCGTCCGCCGGCGCATAGGTGCCCCTACCGACGCCCTTGATCCTGGCCTCCCGCTCGGACTCACGCAGGGCACGGCGGAATCGTCCGGGGCCCCAGGAGCGGCCGGCCACGGCCTGTTCGAGTTGGTCGCGACTCGTCGGACCTGATTCCTGGAGCGCCTGGGTGATCTGTTCGACCTCGTCGTCGAGGCGTTGTTCGGCCATGGCGGACGTACGGCTCGCCGTTCCCGCGGTGCCGGCCATCCCCGGCGAGTACATCCGGCTTCCCTGCCCGGTGCCCGGGCGGTAGCGGCGGGCTCCGGTGCGCTCCCGCTCCCGGCGGCGCGCGGTGCGGTCGGCGATCCGCTGTTGCCGCTCGTCCGCGGCCCGCCGGTCGCGCTCGGGCAGGCGGCGGTCCCGGGCGTCCTGCGGCGCGGGCTCGTCGCGCCAGGCCGCCTCGGCTTCCTCAGCGGTGAGGGGCCGGGCGATGTTCTCCAGAGACTGCTGTTCGGCCCGGACACCGAAGAAGACCTCGGCCAGCCCGCCCAGCGCCATGGCTGCCGCCCCGACCAGGAATCCGATGGCCACCAGGTCCGCGTCGCCACTGTGGATCAGATGACCGAACAGCAGCGGGCCGGTGATTCCGCCCACGGCCGTGCCGATCGCGAAGAACAGCGAGATGGACAGGGCCCGGGTCTCCATGGGGAAGACCTCGCTCACCGTCAGGTAGGCGGAGCTCGCTCCCGCGGAGGCCACGAAGAAGGTCAGCGAGACCAGCAGGAAGAACCACCATGCCGTCAGGGCGCCGTTGACCAGCAGGACGGCGAGGACGGCTGCCACGACGGCGGAGCCGAAGTAGGTGCCCGCGATCATCGGCTTTCTGCCCACGGTGTCGAACAGCCGGCCGAGGAGGAGTGGTCCGAGGAAGTTGGCGACGGCGAAGAGGGCCAGGAAGTAGGGGACCGAGCCCGATCCGATGTCGAAGAAGCCGTTCATAATCGTGCCCAGGTCGAAGACGATCGCGTTGTACAGGAACGCCTGTCCGACGAAGAGCGCCAGACCGAGAACAGCGCGACGCGGGTACCGCCGCACAGCCACGCCGGCGATCTCCCTGAACGGGATGACGTCGCGCTGCCGTACGGTCACCGCTTCGCCCGGTTCCGGCAGCTCGCGCTGGATCTCTTGGCGCACCTCGGCCTCGATCCGGTCGACGATGCGTTCCGCCTCGGCTTCTTTCCCGTGGATGAACAGCCAGCGTGGACTCTCCGGTACATGCCGGCGTACCAGCATGATGCCCAGGCCCAGGACGCCGCCCAGGCCGAAGGCCAGCCGCCAGCCGAGGTCGGCCGACAGCAGATTCTCGTTGAGAAGCAGCACGGCGACCAGGCTGCCGAGCGCCGCACCGATCCAATAGCTGCCGTTGATGGCCAGATCCGTCTGCCCGCGGTTACGGGCCGGAATCAGCTCGTCGATGGCCGAGTTGATCGCGGCGTACTCTCCGCCGATGCCCATACCGGTGACGAAGCGGGCGAGGTAGAGGAACCAGGCGTCGTGCGCAAACGCGGTCGCGACGGTGGCGAGGATGTAGATGCCGAGCGTGAGCATGAACAGCTTCTTGCGCCCGTAGCGGTCGGTGAGCCTCCCGAACAGGAGAGCGCCCGCACATGCGCCTGCCACGTAGATGGCGGCGGCAGTCCCGATGTCGGCACTGGTCAGGTTGATGCCGCTGCCCGGCTCGGTCATCCGGGCGGCGACCGCCCCGACGATCGTCACTTCGAGTCCGTCCAGGATCCAGACGGTTCCCAGGCCGATGACGATCCGCCAATGGAACCGGGACCATGGCAGCCGGTCGAGCCGGGCGGGGACCTTGGTGGTGACGACACCGAGCTCGGCGGTGGTGGTCATGCCATGCCTCCTCGTTCAGGGCCATGGTCCGTTCCGTGAGGGACAGAACAGGCCGGAGTGGGCCGGTCCGCCTAATGTGGTCATCTGTGCTGCGCTGCCACCTCCTCGGACACCGTTATCGCTTTCTGCATGAGGGCGACACGATGCTCTGGCGCTGCGCGCGCGAGTGCGGAGCGAAGGGAAGCAAGCGGTATCCGACGCCCCAGGACGCCGAGCGTTACGCACGGGCGTTCGACCGCGAGGACCTGGCGGACATGGGCCGACGGACACCGCTGGGCCTGCTTCCTCTCCGGCTGCTGCGCAGCTGGCGCCTGCGGCGCCGCAAGGAAGCCGGCGGCGGGTCTCCACCGCGTGAGGGGTGACACGGGACGCACCTGATGACCGACCCCGGATGTCGCAGCTCGGCGGCCGAGCCGCGGTGCCGGACGGGTGTCCGGAACCGCGGCGTTCGCGTCAGCCGCTGCTTCCGGTGCCCTCACTCGACTCGCTGATCTCGACGCGCCGGGGCTTGGCGACCTCGGCCTTGGGGACGGTGATGGTGAGCACGCCGTCCGACATCTGCGCGCCGATCTTCTCGGTGTCGACCTCTCCGGGCAGCCGCAGCCGGTACTCGAAGGCCCCGGTGCGGCGGGTGCTCCGGCGCAGGACGCCCTTGCGTTCCTTCTCCTTGATCTCTCCGGTGACCACCAGCTCCTGGCCGCTCGCCTCGACGTCGATGTCCTTGCTCTTGACGCCGGGGAGTTCGATCTCGACGTGGAAGGCGTCGTCGGACTCCGTGACATCCGCCAGGGGTGTCCACGCGACTGCGGTCGCCGCGCCTCCCACCGTGGATTCGATCAGCCCGCTCATCTCGCTGAGCAGCTGGTCGAACTCCGTCAGCGGATTGCGGGCCCAGCCGAGCGGCCTGGCCTGTGCTGTGGCACCTCGGCGGTGCCGGACGGGCGTGGCCATTCCCATCGCCTCCTTCTCCTTCTCGTGATCTCGTCGCCCCCTTGGTGTCAAGCGAGCCAAGCGGACTCCTTCGGACGGGTCTGCGGGGAGTCGTCGGTACCGCCGGGCTCGACCGTGTGGCCCAGGTAGCGGTGCACGAAGTGGATACTCATCGCGCCGTCGCCGACGGCGGAGGCCACGCGCTTCACCGAGCCGCTGCGGACGTCGCCGGCGGCGAAGACGCCGGGCAGGGTGGTCTCCAGCGTCAGGCAGTCGCGGCCCTGGCTCTGCCACAGTTCGGGGACCGAGCAGGCCTGAGCGTCCGCGCCGGTGAGCACGAAGCCGCGCGCGTCGAGGGCGAGCGCGCCGGACAGCCACTCGGTGTGCGGGTCGGCGCCGGTGAAGACGAACAGGGCCCGCACTGCGAGCCGGCGGTGCGTGCCCGCACGGTGGTCGACCACGGTGACCGCCTCCAGGACCTTGTCGCCGCGCGCCTCGGTGATCTCGGTCTGCAGGAGCACGCGTACCCGCGGGTGACGCTCGATGTGATCGATCAGGTAGCGGGACATGTGCTCGTCGAGGCTCGGCCCGCGGACGAGCAGGTACACCTCGGGCGCGTACCCGGCCAGGAAGAGCACGGCCTGGCCCGCGGAGTTGCCGCCGCCCACCACCGCCACCGGGTCGGTACGGCACTGCTGGGCCTCATAGACGGTCGCCGAGTAGTGCACGCTCGCGGATTCCAGCGGTTCGATGCCGGGCACGTGGAGGCGGCGGTAGCGGGCGCCGGTGGCCAGGACGAGGGTACGGGCGGTGACCTCGCTGCCGTCGGTGAACCCGACGGCGTAGTGGCTGCCCCGCCGTTCGAGCCGGGCAGCCTCCGCCGGCATGCCGATCCGGGCGCCGAACTTCTCCGCCTGGAGCACAGCGCGCTCGGTGAGCTCGGCGCCGGAGATGCCGGACGGGAAGCCGAGCAGATTCTCGATGCGGGAGGACGTCCCCGCCTGGCCGCCGGTGGCCAGCGCCTCGACCACGGTTGTTCCGAGGCCTTCCGAGGCGGCGTTCACTGCGGCCGCGAGACCGGCCGGACCGGCCCCGACGACGAGGAGGTCGCCGTGGCTGTCGCCCGACGGCAGGGGCGGGAGGCCGATCAGCCGGGCCAGTTCGGCGTTGCTGGGATTGCGCAGCAGGGTCGTGTCCCGCCAGATCACCAGGGGTGTCTCCTCCGGACCGACCCCGAAGCGGCGCAGCAGTGCCTCGGCTTCCTGGTCCGTCTCCAGATCGATCCAGCGGTGCGGCAGACGGTTGCGGGCGGCGAACTCGCGCATCCGCCTGGTGTCGGGCGAGTAGCGTGAGCCGATGATGCGGAAACCGGCGCCCTGCCCGACGAGCAGGGCACGGCGGCCGAGGCAGGCGCGCAGCACCACATCGCCCAGTGCGGAGTCCCGGGTCACCAGGTCACGCAGTTGGTCCATGGACAGCACCAGGATCTCGCCCGGGTCCCTGACCACGGCGGTGTAGAAGGCCACCTGTCCGTTCAGGAGACCGAGTTCGCCGATGAAGCGGCCGGGGCCGTGCACGCGTAGCAGCCGTTCGTCAGGCGTGCCGTAGCCCTCCACGATGGCAAGCGCCCCACTGAGGACGACATAGAACGACTCGCACCGCTCCCCCTCCCGGATCAGCACATCACCGGCGTCCACCGTGCGCCGCCGGCCTCGCTGTGCCAGGAGGGCCAGCTGGTCGTCCGAAAGGCGCGGATAGGCGCCGTAGACGTCAGGAGTCTCGAAGGGGACGCTCTCCTCCTGCTCGCCCGGCGCAGGTGCTGAGCCCGGCCGTGTCTCGTCGCCGCGCATCACACGAACGCCTCGTGGACGAAGCACCACCGCCAGTTCTCGCCGGGCTCCAGCGACGCGGCGATCGGATGACCGTCGGCGGCGGCGTGACGGCGGGCGTGCCGGTTCGGCGAGGAGTCGCAGCAGCCGACGTGGCCGCAGGTCAGGCAGAGCCTGAGGTGGACCCAGGGCGAACGCGTGGCCAGGCACTCCTCGCATCCCGCGGTGCGCGGGGTCACGGGGCGTACGAGGGCGAGGTGGGGGTCGGTCCGTACGGTCATGGCCGGTCATCCTTTCCCGGCCGGTCCGCGGCCGGCGATCGACTGTTCCACCCATCGCCGCAGGGCAGGGGCGGGTGCGGCCCCCGCCTGCCGGGCGATGGTCTGTCCCTTGTCGAGGATCAGCAGCGTCGGTACCGCCTGGACCTCGAAGCGCTGCGCGAGGCGCGGGTTCTTGTCGATGTCGACCTTGACCAGTTTGATCCTTCCCGCGAGATCGGCGGCCACCTTCTCCAGCGCCGGGCTCACCATGCGGCAGGGGCCGCACCAGGTGGCCCACAGGTCGACCACGACCGGCACGGTGGCCTGCTCGGCGACCTCGGTGAAGTCGTCGTCACCCGCCTCGGCCGACCACGGCAGGAACTGCTTGCAGTTGGCGCATTTGGGGCGGCCCTCGGCGGCCGCGGGCACCCGGTTGGTGCGCCCGCAGTGGGGGCAGGTGACGTGGGTGGCGTGCAGGGTACTCATGCCGCCCGCGCTCCCTTCTCGTCCTCGGGCGGGTCGTAGGTGACCACCAGCTCTCCGTGCGCGGCGTCGACGCGGACCTGCGCACCGTCCGGTACGTCGCCGCGCAGCAGGGCGCGCCCCACCAGCGTCTCGACCTCGTGGGAGATGTAACGCCGCAGCGGCCGGGCCCCGTACACGGGGTCGTAACCCTGGTGGGCGATCAGCTCGCGTGCCGCGTCGGTGAGTTCGACGGTGATGCGGCGTTCGGCGAGGCGCTGCCTCAGCTCGTCGAACTGCAGCTCCACGATCCGCTCGATCTGCCGCTCACCGAGCGGCCTGAACAGCACGATGTCGTCGACGCGGTTGAGGAACTCCGGGCGGAAGTGCCCGCGCAGCTCGCCCATCACCAGGGCGCGGGCGTCCGGCTTGACCTCACCGTCGGCGGTGGCACCGCCGAGGAGGTGCTCGGAGCCGATGTTGGACGTCATGATGATCACGGTGTTGCGGAAGTCGACCGTACGGCCCTGGGCGTCGGTGATACGGCCGTCGTCGAGGACCTGCAGCAGGGTGTTGAAGACTTCGCTGTGGGCCTTCTCGATCTCGTCGAACAGCACCACCGAGTACGGCTTGCGGCGTACCGCCTCGGTGAGCTGGCCGCCCTCCTCGTAGCCGACGTATCCGGGCGGCGCGCCCATGAGCCGGCTGACGGTGTGCCGCTCCTGGTACTCGCTCATGTCGAGCCGGACCATGTTGTCCTCGGAGTCGAACAGGGCCCGGGCGAGGGTCTTGGCCAGCTCGGTCTTCCCCACGCCGGTGGGGCCGAGGAAGATGAACGAGCCGATCGGTCGGCGGGGGTCGCGGATACCGGAGCGGGCGCGGATGATGGCGTCGGCGACGAGCTGGACGGCCTCGTCCTGGCCGATGACACGCTCGCGCAGGATCTCGTCGAGGCGCAGCAGCTTCTCGCGTTCGCCCTCCTTCAGGCGGCTGACGGGGATGCCGGTCCAGGCGGCGACGATGTCGGCGATCTCCTCCTCGGTGACGACCTCGCGCAGCAGCCGTTTCTGCCCCTGCTTCGCGGCCAGTTGCTCCTCCTCGGCCGCCAGCCGGCGTTCCAGGTCCTGGAGGCGGCCGTAGCGGAGTTCGGCGGCGCGGTTGAGGTCGTAGGCCCGTTCCGCCTCCTCCGCCTCGTGGCGGACCTGCTCCAGTTCCTGGCGCAGCCCCTGCACGCGGCGGATCGCCTGCCGTTCGGCCTCCCACTGGGCGTGCTTGGCGTCGGCCTCGCCGCGCAGGTCGGCCAGTTCCCTGCGCAGTTCCTCCAGGCGGGCCTTGCTGGCGGGATCGGTCTCCTTGGACAGTGCCGCCTCCTCGATCTCCAGGCGCGTGACGCGGCGGGTGATCTCGTCGAGTTCGGCGGGCATGGAGTCGATCTCGGTCCGCAGCCGGGCGCACGCCTCGTCGACGAGGTCGATGGCCTTGTCGGGCAGGAACCGGTCGGTGATGTAGCGGTGGCTGAGGGTGGCCGCGGACACCAGCGCGGTGTCCTGGATCTTCACGCCGTGGAAGATCTCGAGGCGTTCGCGCAGTCCGCGCAGGATGGAGATGGTGTCCTCCACGCTCGGCTCCTCGACCAGGACCTGCTGGAAGCGGCGTTCGAGGGCGGCGTCCTTCTCGATGTGCTTGCGGTACTCGTCGAGGGTGGTGGCGCCGATCATGTGGAGTTCGCCGCGGGCGAGCATCGGCTTGAGCATGTTGCCCGCGTCCATGGCTCCTTCGGCGGCGCCGGCGCCCACGACGGTGTGGAGTTCGTCGACGAAGAGCAGGATGTGCCCCTGGGCGGCCTTCACCTCGGACAGCACGGCCTTGAGGCGTTCTTCGAACTCGCCCCGGTACTTCGCCCCGGCCACCAGGGAGCCCATGTCGAGTGCGAACACGGTCTTGTCGCGCAGTCCTTCGGGTACGTCGCCGCGGACGATGCGCTGGGCGAGGCCCTCGACGATGGCGGTCTTGCCGACGCCGGGGTCGCCGATGAGGACCGGGTTGTTCTTGGACTTGCGGCTGAGGATCTGGGTGACGCGGCGGATCTCGGCGTCGCGGCCGATGACCGGGTCCAGCTTGCCGTCCCTGGCCTCGGCCACCAGGTCGCGGCCGTACTTCTCCAGGGCCTCGTACGCCACTTCGGGGTTGGCCGAGGTGACGCGCTGGTTACCGCGGATCTGGGTGAGCGCGCTCAGGAACGAGTCCCGGGTGATGCCGTGCTCCTTGAGCAGCCGTCCGGCGGAGGTGGACGAGCCCTCCTCGGCCAGGGCCAGCAGGAGATGTTCCACGGACACGTACTCGTCCTTGAGGCGTTTGGCCTCCCGCTCGGCCGCGTCCAGCAGCCGGGACAGGCGCCGGGTGACGAACACCTGGCCCGGCGCGGCGCCCGGGCCGGTCACCTTGGGCCGGCGGGAAAGTTCCTCCCGCACGGCCGCGCGGAGTTCCTGGGGCTCCCTGCCCGCCTGTTGCAGCAGCCGCGGGATGAGACCGTCCTCCTGGTCGAGGAGCGCGAGCAGCAGATGCTCACCGTCCACCTCGGTCTGTCCCCTGCGGACGGCGACGGTCTGCGCCTCCTGAAGGGCTTCCTGTGACTTCTGGGTGAGACGGTTCATGTCCATGGCGGTATGTCACTCCTCGTACCGGCGCGGCGCAGTGCGGCTTCGAGCAGGGTGATGCGGTCCAGCAGATCGAGCACCAGACCGATGGATGCGTAGTTGAGACACAGGCCGGAGCGCAGTCGCTGGACGCGGGCGAGCACCGCCGGGGCGCTGGAGTCGAACACCAGGCGCCCCGCAGCGTCGCGCTCGGCGTCGACCAGGCCCAGGGCGACGAACCGGCGGACCAGGTCGGGATGGACTCCGGCGCGGCGGGCCACGGTGTCCAGGGAAAGCCTGGGCACGGGGACGAGCGCGTACCGCACGGCCGTGGAGCCGGCGCCCGTCCGTGCGGGAGGCCCGCCCCCGCCGGCCCGGGCGGGCCCGCCACCGGTCACCCCCCATGAGGGTCGGTCGCTCATGACGTCCTCCTGGGATCGTACGAAGAGGTGGCGGCGAGCTCCTCGAACAGCTCGCGCTCCCGGTCGCTCAGCTTGGGCGGCACCATCACGCGGAGTTCGGCGTAGAGGTTGCCGTCGGCACCGCGCGGGTTCGGCATGCCCTCGCCGCGCAGCCGCAGCCGCCGGCCACTGGACGAGCCCGCGGGCACCGTGACCTTGGCCGTGCCGCCGCCGGGGGTGGGCACCGGAACCGTGGCGCCCAGCGCGGCCTCCCAGGGGGTGACCGGAAGCTGCACGTACACGTCCCGGCCGTCCAGCCGGAACCGGGGGTGCGGCTGGATGCGGACCCGCAGATACAGGTCTCCCGCGGCGGCGTCACCACTGCCCCGTCCGCCCTCGCCCGCCAGCCGGATGCGCTGTCCGGCGGTGACGCCGGGCGGTACATCGACCTCGTACCGCCGCGGCTGCCCGGTGGGACCGGCGAGCGTGACGGTGCGGCGGCCGCCCCGGTACGCCTCCTCGACGGTGAGCGGCAGCTCGGCCTCCTGGTCCGCCCCCGGTACACCGCCGCGGGCGGCGCCTGCTCCGAAGAGCGAGCCGAGCAGGTCGTCGATGTCGACGCCCTCCGCTGCGAAGTCGTCGCCGAAGCCGGTGTACCGGACACGAGGGCCGCCCGCACCCGCGGTCCGCCGGGCGCGGAAGCCGCCGCCGGGTCCGGCGCCGGCGCCGACCCGCTCCTCCCAGTCCTCGGGGACCTTCCGGAAGTCCTCGCCGAAGCGGTCGTAGCGGGCCCGGGTCCTGGGGTCCGACAGGACGCTGTACGCCTCGTTGAGGTCCTTGAAGCGCTCCTCCGCCCCCGGGTCCTTGTTGACGTCGGGGTGGTACTTGCGGGCCAGTTTGCGATATGCCTGCTGGATCTCGTCCTGGCTCGCGGTCCGTGACACGCCCAGCACCTGGTAGAAGTCCTGTGCCATGACGGGTCACTCCCGCTTCGCGACCGTGACGGCGGCGGGCCGGAGCTGGCGTTCGCCGTCCCCGTAGCCCGGGCGCAGCACCTCGACGACCGTGCCCGGTGGGGCGTCGGGTTCGTTGACGACGCCGACCACCTCGTGCCAGGCCGGGTCGAAGGCGACGCCGGTCTCGGCGTGCCGCGGGTAGCCGAGCAGTTCGAGGACGTTCACCGCCTGGTCGCGGACCGCCCGGACGCCCTCGACGATGGCGTCGGGGTCGGATCCGGCGTGCGCCAGGGCGAGTTCGAGGTTGTCCAGGACGGGCAGGAAGGCGGCCGCCGTGCGGGACCTCTCGACCGTCCGCTCCCGCTCCAGTTCCCTGGCGTGGCGCTTGCGGAGGTTGTCGAGGTCGGCGAGTGCGCGCCGCCAGCGGTCCTCGAGTTCCCTCAGCTCGGCCGTGTGCTGCTCCTCCTCGGAGGGTGCGGAGCCACCGCGGGACGCGTCGGGGCCGGGTCCCTCGTCCGTGTCGGACCCCGGCCCGGCCGGCGGGCCCGAGGGCGGAAGCTCCCCTCCCGGCGAGCGTACGGCGCTCTCCGGAGCCTGGCCGGCCGGGTCCGGCACGGCCGGGTCGGACTCCCTGGGGTGGATCGGCATGACGGTTCCTCAGTCCTTGTCGAACTCGGCATCGATGACGTCGTCGTCCCCGCCGCCGCTCGGGCCGCCGCCGGTGGTGTCCTGCTCGGGACCGCCCGTGGTGGCGCCGCCGTGATGGGCCGCCAGTCCTGAAAGAACCTGCTGGAGTTCGGAGGTCAGGGGCCGCACTCGTTCCACGCCTGCCTCCTCCTTGACTGCCGCCCGGGCATCCGACACCAGCATCTCGGCGCGTGCCTTCTCGTGCGCAGGTGCGGCGTCGCCCAGCTCGGCGAGGCGCTTTTCGACCTGGTACGCCACGGCGTCGAGCTCGTTGCGGGCATCGACGGCCTCGCGCAGAGCCCGGTCCTGGCCCTGGTTGCGCTCGGCCTCCTGGACCATGCGCTCGACCTCACTGCGGTCCAGGTTGGAGCTCTCGGTGATGGTGATGCCCTGTTCCTTGCCGGTGTCCCGGTCCCGGGCCCTGACGTTGAGGATGCCGTTCGCGTCGATGTCGAAGGTGACCTCGATCTGTGGCTCGCCGCGCGGCGCCGGGCGGATGTCGGTGAGCTGGAAGCGGCCGAGCACCCGGTTGTCGGCGGCCAGTTCGCGCTCGCCCTGGAGGACGACGATGTCGACGGCGGGCTGGTTGTCGTCGGCGGTGGAGAAGGTCTCGGTGCGACGCACCGGAATGGTGGTGTTCCGCTCGATGATCTTCGTCATGACGCCGCCGCGCGTCTCCACACCCAGCGACAGGGGCGTGACATCGAGCAGCAGGACGTCCTTGACCTCGCCCTTGAGCACCCCGGCCTGGATCGCAGCGCCCAGGGCCACGACCTCGTCCGGGTTGACGCTCATGTTGGGTTCCTTGCCGCCGGTCAGCCGGCGCACCAGCGCCTGGACGGCGGGGACGCGGGTGGAACCGCCGACGAGGATGACCTCGTCGATGTCGCTCTCGCCCACCTTGGCGTCGGACATGGCCTGCTGCACCGGTCCCAGGCATCGCTCCACCAGGTCACCGGTGATCTGCTCGAAGGTGGACCGCATGACGGAGTCGGTGAGGTGTTTCGGGCCGGAGGCGTCGGCGGTGATGAACGGCAGGCTGACCTGCGTCTGCGTCACCGAACTGAGCTCGGTCTTGGCCTTCTCGGCCGCCTCGAACAAGCGTTGCAGCGCCTGCGGGTCCTTGCGCAGGTCGATGCCGTTCTCCTTCTGGAAGCCGTCCGCGAGGTGATCCACGAGCCGCCGGTCGAAGTCGTCGCCGCCCAGATGGCTGTCACCGGCCGTGGAGCGCACCTCCACGACGCCGTCGCCGACGTCGAGAATGCTCACGTCGAAGGTTCCGCCGCCCAGGTCGAAGACGAGGACGGTCTCGTGCTCCTTCTTGTCCATGCCGTACGCGAGGGCAGCCGCGGTCGGCTCGTTGATGATGCGCAGTACCTCCAGTCCCGCGATCCGTCCGGCGTCCTTGGTGGCGGTGCGCTGAGCGTCGTTGAAGTAGGCGGGTACGGTGATGACCGCCTCCGTGACCCGCTCCCCCAGCTGCTTGGAAGCATCGTCGGCGAGCTTGCGCAGCACCTGGGCGCTGATCTCCTCCGGCGCGTAGAGCTTGTCGCGCACCTTGAAGCGGGCTGCCCCGCCGTCGCCCTCGACGACGTCGTAGGCCACCGCCCTGGCCTCGTCGGAGATCTCGTCGAAATGCCGGCCGATGAACCGTTTGGCCGAGTAGATGGTGCCCTTGGGGTTGAGGATCGCCTGGCGCCGGGCCAGCTGGCCCACCAGCCGCTCCCCGGTGTCGGTGAAGGCCACCACCGACGGTGTCGTGCGGTTGCCTTCGGTGTTGGGCACGACGGATGACTCGCCGCCCTCCCACACGGCGATCACCGAGTTCGTGGTGCCCAGGTCGATGCCCACTGCCTTGGCCATGAGGAACTCCTCCCGGTGCGGCGACATGCGCCGGCACTGATCGTTCAGGTATGGGCGGGACGCCCGCCGGCACCGGTGGGCCGCAAGCCGCCGAGCAGCCGTACGGCCTCGTCGGCGACCGCTTCGTCCACGACGACGACGTACCGGCTGGGCTCCATCGAGCGAACGGAGGCGAAGTCCCGGCGGCCACGCTGCAGGGCGTACAGCAGCAGGCCGAACAGCGCGCCCACGACCGCCCCGAACACCAGGCCGTAGAGGGCGACGAGCAACGCGGACACGAGGGGGTCCACCCAGTCGACCAAGCCGAAGAGCCAGCCGATCAGCGCGCCGGGAAGCGCCCCGCTGACCGCACCGTGCAGGGCGGCCCGGCCGTAATCCATCCGCCCGACGACCTGCTCGACGAGGCGGACGTCCTGGCCGATGATGGCCACCCTCTCCACGGGAAACCCCTGGTCCGAGAGGTGTTCGACGGTGCGTTCGGCCTCCTGGTACGTCTCGTACGCGGCAACGGGCCTGCGAGGCTGCTCGGTCATTGCCCAGTCCTTCCTGCCGGTGTGCACAGCGGCACCCGACACGCCCCAGACTCCCGAACCGGGCGGCTCCACGCCTCCACCCGGCAGATCAAAGAACGACGGAGCCCGTCCCCCCGCGAGCACGAAACGAACATTCCGGGCATCGTGGTATTCGCTCCGGGACGTCGTCGAGGAGGGTCACTGTCACCGCTCCAGGCCACAGGGACAGGAGTGATCACATGGCATGCAGCCGGGTCAGGAACACGTACCGGCGCCGTTCCGACCAGGAAGGCCGTCTTCCGTCGGTCCGTCTGGGACAGCACCCCACGATCTTGCGGAGAAGCTCCCGCCCGCCCCTTTCCGCCCTCGCATACCGCAAGCTGCCGGCACTCTCCCGTGCCCTGTTCGACACCCGGGACGAGAGTGAGATCCTGCGCCTTGCCTTGGATCACGTGTCGGCCGTCGGCCCGTACAGGGCTGAGGCCGGATACCTCCGAGGGCACGGCCGGCTGATCCCCGGCCCGCAGGCCGGGCAGGACCGCGCGTCGGCCATCGACCGGGCGGTGCGAGAGCTGACGGGGGAAGACAGCCCGGTGCCCGTTCCCGGCCGGTCACGGGGCCGGGCACTGGCCCTGCACGGGCCCGGTGGACTGCACGGCTACCTCGTGGTGACCTCTCGCTCCCGGCCCACCCACGCCCAGCACTTCCTGCTCACCACGCTGGTGCGCCTCGCCGCCGCGGCCCTGTCGGTCGCCGTCGCGCACCGCCGCAGGCAGGACGAGGCGCTGGAGCTGCACCGACTGCGACGGGAACGAACAACCCTCCAGCGGCGGCTGATCTCCCAGCTCGTGGAGGGGGGATACCAGCGAGCCGTGCACGAGGCCCTCGCCGGGGTCGCGGCCGCGGGCGGCGGCGAGGAGGCCATCACCGGCGCACTGCATGCGCTCACCGGTCTTCCCGTGCTGGTCGAGGACCGCTTCGGCCGACTGCGCTCCTGGACCGGTCCCGGCCGACCCGACCCCTGTCCGGAACCGGACCCCGCCCGCCATGAGGAGATGCTCCAGGGGGTCGCCAGGAGAGACGGACCGGTGCGGATCAAGGACCGGCTCATCTCCCTGATACGCCCACGCGGTGAGGTGCTCGGGGTGCTGGCCCTGCTCGACCCCGGGGGCGAGGCCGACGAGTACACCGTGTTCGCTCTGGAGCACGCCGCCACATCACTCGCCCTGGAACTGTCGCACCAGCGCCGGCTGGCGGAGGTCGAACTGCGGCTGCGCCGCGAGTTGGTCGACGATCTTCTGGAGGGAACGGACGAGAAGAGCGCCTACGCCCGGTCCGAGGCGTCCGGACACGACCTTCACCGCACCCAGTACGTGATCGTCGTGCAGTGGAGGGGACGGTCCGCGGACGACGCCTTCGCGCGGACCGTGGGCCGGACGGCTTCGGACGTGGGCATGCCGTCGCTGGTGACTCAGCGCTCCGACCACGTGGTGCTGGTCGCCGAGGGCAGGCCGCACGACCACGCCCTGTACGAGGCGCTCGCCCGGGAGACCGGCACCCGGGACGGGACGATCGGGGTGAGCGCCCGTTGCAACACCCCGGACGGCATCCCCGGCCGGTACCAAGAGGCACTGCGTGCCCTGGAGGTACGCCGCCGGTCCCGACAGCGGTACGGCACGTCGTTCTTCGACGACCTGGGCCTCTACCGAATCCTGGGGCCCGGCAACGAGTACCGGGAGCTGGAGGCGTTCGTTCACGAATGGCTCGGACAGCTCGTCGACTACGACGGCCGGCACCGTACGGCGCTCGTGGAGACCCTGTCCCGGTACTTCGACTGCGGCGGCAACTACGCCGAGACCGCCGCGTCCCTCGCGATCCACCGCAGCACGCTCCGCTACCGGCTCCAGCGCATCCGCGAGCTCAGCGGCCATGACCTCACGAACGTGGAGGAGCGCCTCAACCTGCAGGTGGCGACCCGGGTGTGGAAGATCATGCTGGGCGGACCCGGCTGAGGAGCCCGGCGATGAGACCGGCCCGTGTGCCGGCCAGGGATCCTCGTCACCCGCGTCCTACCGCCGGACCCGGGGCATCCCGAGGCCGATCCAGGAGATGATCTCGCGCTGGATCTCGTTGTTGCCGCCGCCGAAGGTGAAGATGACCGCCGAGCGGTAGCCGCGTTCCAGTTCGCCGTGCAGGACGGCGCCCGCCGAGCCCTCCTTCAGTGCGCCCGGGACGGCGACGATCTCCATCAGCCAGGCGTAGGCGTCGCGCCGGGCCTCGGAGCCGTAGACCTTGACGGCGGACGCCTCCTGCGGGGTGAGGGTGCCGTCCTCGACGGCGGCGACCATGCGCCAGTTGAGGAGTCTGAGCGCCTCCAGCCGGGTGTGGGTGCGGGCCAGAAGCCGGCGCACCCACGGCAGGTCGACGACCCGGCGGCCGTCGGTCAGCTTGGTCTCCAGCGCCCAGTGCTGCACGTCGTGCAGGGCCCGTACGGCCATCGTGCCGTGGGCGGCGAGCGTGACCCGTTCGTGGTTGAGCTGGTTGGTGATGAGCCGCCAGCCCTGGTTCTCGGGGCCGACCCGGTGGCTCACCGGGACCCGTACGTCGTCGTAGTGGCTCGCCGTGGTGTCGTGCGAGGCGAGGGTGTCGATCAGGGTGCAGGAGTAGCCGGGGTCGGAGGTCGGCACCAGCAGGATGCTGATGCCGCGGTGCGCGGGGGCGTCCGGGTCGGTGCGCACCGCCAGCCACACCCAGTCGGCGGTGTCGCCGTTGGTGGTCCAGATCTTCTGCCCGTTGACGACGTACGTGTCCCCCTCGCGCACCGCGCGGGTGCGCAGCGCGGCCAGGTCGGTGCCCGCCTCGGGTTCGCTGTAGCCGATGGCGAAGTCGATCTCGCCGGAGAGGATCCTGGGCAGGAAGTAGCGCTTCTGCTCGTCGGTGCCGTACCGCATGATCGTCGGGCCGACGGTGTTCAGGGCCATGAGCGGGAGCGGGACACCGGCCTGGGCGGCCTCGTCGAAGAAGATGAACTGTTCGGTCGCGGTGAGCCCGCTGCCGCCGTACTCCCGCGGCCAGCCCGCGCCGAGCCGCCCGTCGGCGCCGAGGCGGCGGATGGTGTCCCGGTAGAACCGCTTCTGCGCGGCCGGGTCGGCCTGCCGGGCGCGGTCCCGGTCGGGCACCAGAGTGGCGAAGTAGGCGCGCAGTTCGGCGCGCAGCCGTCGCTGCTCGGGCGTGTGGTCCAGATGCACGGCGCCTCCAGGCTCGGCCGGGCGGTCCTGTCGGCGCACACGGTAGAACCTGTTCCAGTAATTGGGAATGGCGGGCGCGTGCCCGCCGGGGCCGCTCCCGGCGGCCCCGGCCGGTCAGTTCAGGGTGTCGAGGAACTCCGTGCAGGCCCGCGCGCAGTCGCGGCATGCCCGGGCCGTCTTCTCGGCGCCGGGATGTGCGTCGAAGGCGTGGGCGGCCTCCAGGCACACCTCCCGGCACCACTCCACCTGCGACCGGATGACCGCCTCGTCCACCTGGTTCTGCTCGGACAGCACACGGCACGTCGCGTCGCAGACCTCCGCGCACATGATGCCCTTGCGCCGTACCAGTTCCTGGTCCTGCGTCCCGTCCGGATCCACCAGGCTCGCCCGCAGCGCGCAGGCCCGGGCGCACTCGGTGCACGCCTGGGCGCAGGCGAAGCGGTCCTCCAGGAACCGGAACAACTCCTGCTGCGAAAATGTCGTCGTCACACAGCGCGGGTTGCCGGGCCCGGTACGGTCAAACCCGGCGGCGGCGGGACACGGGAGCGTGTTCGTCCGGGACGGCCGGGGGTACCCGCGGGCCATGGTGAACACCGCTTGGATGGAGACGACCGACCTCGCCGCGGGCCGCGGCGCCGTGGGCATCGGACTGGTTGTGGGTGTCGTGGTGGTGGGCGTGCTGATCGCCGCCTTCGCGCTCGGCAGCCGTCGCGTGCGGCGCGGTGACACCGCCCGCCCCCGCCCCGAGGAGCAGCCCCGGATGCCCGAGGGCGGCCCCGTCCGCGAGACCCGGGAACAGCGGGAGCCGAACGAGATGCCGCGCAGCGACCAGCGGCTGACGCCCCATGAGATGGACGGCCGCGGCAATTCCGGTACGCGGACCGGCACATCGCGGGAGCGGCCGCGCTGGGACGAGGGCAGCAGCGGCGGGTTCGGCAGCGGCGGCCCGGGAACCCGCTGACCCGGCGATGTCGCACGGGCCCGTCGATCGGCCGGCGCGACGCGCCCGCACAGTACGCCGTACAGGGAAGTGAGAACCATGGCCGACCCCGCCCACAACGCCCTGCCGCTGCCGGACTACGACCACCTGCCGCTCGGCGGCCTGGAGAGCCGGGTGCGGTCCCTGAGCACCGCCGAGGTCGAGGAACTCCTGGCCTATGAGCGCACGCACGCCGACCGGCTCCCGGTGACCGAACTGCTGACGGCCCGGCTGGAGCAGTTGCGGGCGGGCGCCGAGCCGACGTCCGGCGACCCGGGCGCGCTGCGCCCGGAGACGGGCGCCGCCCGGGGCGGCTCCCCGGTCACCCCCGCCACCTCGCCGCAGCCCTTCGGGCCGCCGCCGCACGGCACGCCCGACCAGCGGGGCAAGCCCAAGGGCGACCGCACGTAGCGCACCGGCGCGCTCCCCTTCTCCACGGCCGAGACCTTCACGGGCGGGCCGCGGGGCCCTGATCACCTCCGGGCGGTCAGGTGCCCGCGGCCCGCCCTTCCGCATGTCCGGGTGACCGCTCGCCCGACCGGCCGCGTCACCGGGTGACCGGGTGACCGGGTGACCGGGTGACCGGGTGACCGGGATCACAGCAGGCGGGTGCATCGTTCCGGGGGGCCACGAGTCTTTGTCTCTTGTGTAAGGGGATTTTCGGACGCGGGGGCGGTGGGGGATGGAGCGGTCCGGGGCCGACGGCTTCGACGAGTTCGTGGCTGCCCGCTGGTCGACGCTGCTCCATGTCGCGCGGCTGCTCACCGGCGGGGACCGGCAGCGGGCCGAGGATCTGGTGCAGGAATCGCTGGTGAAGCTGTGGTTCGCCTGGCCGAGGGTCGGCGAGCAGGCGCCGGAGGCGTACGTCCGCACGATCCTGGTGCGGCTGGCGGCCCGGTCCGCGCGGCGCCGCTGGTGGGGCGAGCGCCCGGTGGAGGCGCTGCCCGACCGGCCGCTGCCGGACGACGTGTCCTCGACGGTGGCGGAACGCTCCCGTCTGGAGGCCGCGCTGGCGCTGCTCTCCCCCCGGCAGCGCGCGGCCGTCGTCCTGCGCTACTGCGAGGACCTGCCGGAGGCCCAGGTGGCGCAGGCGCTCGGCTGCCCGGTGGGGACCGCACGGTCCCACGCCTCCCGGGGCGTGGCCCGCCTGCGCAGCATCCTGTCCGACGCCGTCCGGCCCGTGGGCTGAGGGGAGAAGCGATGGACGACTTCGAGCGGGAGCTGACGCGCATGATGCGCGACACCCGGCAGCAGACCCCCTTCGCGGACGAGCAGCGACAGCGGCTGCGGCACGGCATCCGTGCCCGCCGACGCGCGCGGACGCTGTGGCGGGCCGGCGGCTCGGCCCTCGCGGTGACCGGCCTCGGCATCGGGCTGGCCCTGCTGCCCGGCGTCGACTCGCGGACCGAGCCGGCCGGCCCCGGGCCGCTGCCCACGACCAGCCCGACACCGCCCCCGGCCGCCCCGACGCCGACGGAGACGGCCGGGGCCAGCCCGGACGCCACCGTGTCCCGGACGCCCACCGGCCCGTCGTCCACGGACGTCTCCGGCACCACGCCGCCCGCGGGCGACAGCACACCGACCACGCCGCCGACCTCCACCCCCCAGGGGGCGGACGGACGGGCGACGGGCGGGGCGACCCCGTCGCAGTCCGCCACGGCGGACGCTCCCCCGCCGACCGGCGGGTCCGGCGCGTCCGGCGCGTCCGGCGCGTCCGGCGGAGAACCCTCGTCGTCGGCCGGTGGGGAGTCGGCCGGCAGCGGCTAGCGGCGCCCGGCGCGCGTTCCGCGCCCCCTTCGACCACGACCGCTTCCCCACAACCGCTTCACCACGACCGTTTTCACCACGATCGTTTCGACCACGACCGTGAGCCGTCCGTCCGCACCCGTCCACCGACCTGTTCGGCATGCACCCGTCAGTCGGGCGCGCCGTTTCCGTCCCGCCGAGAGAGACCGTGATCCAGCCATGAGTACCGCGAGGCGGTCCGCCCCGGCCGGCCGCCGCACCCCCTCCACCGCCGCGGCGCCGGCCGTACTGCCGCGCCGCGCGCCGCTCCCCGCGGGCCATCCGGATCCGGTGCTGGACGTCGTCGTCCCCGTGCACAACGAGGAGAACGACCTGGAGCCCTGCGTCCGGCGGCTCCACACCCACCTGACGGAAACGTTCCCCTACGCGTTCCGCATCACCGTCGCCGACAACGCCAGCACCGACCGCACCCCGGTGATCGCGGCACGCCTGGCCCGCGAGCTGCCGGGCACCGACTGGATCCGGCTGGCCGCGAAGGGGCGCGGCCGGGCGCTGCACGCCGCCTGGACCCGGTCCCGCGCCCCGGTGCTCGCCTACCTCGACGTGGACCTGTCCACCGACCTCGCCGCCCTGCTGCCGCTGGTCGCCCCGCTGATCTCCGGGCACTCGGACGTCGCCATCGGCACCCGCCTGGCCCGTGGTTCCCGGGTGGTGCGCGGCCCCAAACGGGAGATCATCTCGCGCTGCTACAACCACCTGCTCCGCGGCACCCTCGCGGTGGGCTTCACCGACGCGCAGTGCGGATTCAAGGCGGTGCGGCGGGACGTCGCCGAACACCTGCTGCCGCTGGTCGAGGACCGCGAGTGGTTCTTCGACACCGAACTGCTGGTGCTCGCCGAGCGTGCCGGGCTGCGCATCCACGAGGTGCCGGTGGACTGGGTGGACGACCCCGACAGCCGGGTCGACCTCCTCTCCACCGCCCTGGCCGACCTGCGCGGCATGGCCCGGCTCGGGCGCGCCCTCGCCGGCGGGCGGCCGCCGTTGACCGCGCTGCGCCGCGCCGACGGACTGCCGCCCGGCCTGGTCCCGCAGTTGCTGCGGTTCGCCGCGGTCGGCGCCGCCAGCACGCTGTTCCACCTGCTGCTGTACACGGTGCTGCGGCCCTGGACCGGGGCGCAGGCGGCCAACGCGCTCGCCCTGCTGGCCGGCACGCTCGCCAACACCGCCGCGAACCGCCGGCTCACCTTCGGCGTACGGGGGCGCGGCGGGGTGCTGCGGCATCACCTGAAGGGCCTGGCCGCCTTCCTGGTCGGTCTGGCCCTGACCAGCGGCTCGCTGGCCCTGCTGCACCGCGCGGTGCCCGGCGCCTCCCCCGGCGCCGAGCTGCTGACCCTGGTCCTGGCCGGCCTCGCCGCGACCCTGCTGCGTTTTCTCCTCCTGCGGGCCTGGGTGTTCCCCGGCTCCCGTTCCGCCTCCCGCCGCACGACAGGAACCCCCCGCCCATGAGCACCGGCACCGGCCGGACCGGCCCGCCTCCCTCCGCCGTCACCCCGGCTGCCGTCACCCCGACCGCAGGCACCCCGACCGCCGGCACCCCGACCGCCGGCACCCCGGCTTCCGTCACCCCGGCCGCGGTCGTCCCGGCGCGCGCCCCGGACCCCGCTCCTGACCCCGCTCCGGCCACCCGCACCCCCGCGCGGCGGCCCGTCCGGCACGCGTGGCTGCGCCGGGCGGCCGCGGAGCACGGCCCGGTGCTCGCCGTGTACGGCGTGCTGAAGCTGGCCGGGTTCGCCGTGTTCATGTACCTGCTGGACGCGGCCGGTGACTTCCGCGAGAAGCACCCGCGGTTCGGCGGCGGCGAGCACCCCTGGGACGTCCTCGGCAGCTGGGACGGCTGGTGGTACCAGCAGATCGCCCTGCACGGCTACGACCCCGCCCTGGAACCCGTCCCGGGCGCCACCGGCCTGATCACCCTGGAGGGCAACTCGGCGGCGTTCTTCCCGCTGTACCCGGCCCTGATGCGGATGGTCTCGGAGGTGACCGGGCTCGGCCCGTACGGCTCCGGCATGGCCGTCGCGGTCGTCGCCTCCTTCGTCGCGGCCCTCGGGATCCACGCCGTGACGGCCCGGCTGGGCGGTCGCCGGGCCGGGCTGATCGCGGTGGGGCTGTGGGCGGTGTGGCCCGGGTCGGGCGCGCAGTGGGCGGTGTACTCCGAGTCGGTGTACACGGCGCTCGCGGCCTGGGCCTGCTACGCCGTCCTGACCCGGCGCTGGCTCACCGCCGGGGTCCTCGTCTTCACGGCCGGGCTGGCCCGCCCGACCGCCGTGGCACTGGTCGCCGCCCTCGCGGTGGCCGGACTGGTGGCGGTGTGGCGCCGCCGGGAGCGTCTGCGCCGTCCGCTGGCCGCGGTGCTGATCGCGCCGCTCGGGACCGCCGGATACCTGGGCTGGGTCGGATACCGCATGGGCGAGTGGAACGGCTACAGCACCCTCCAGGACGGCGCCTGGGCCCACAGGTTCGACTACGGCCGCCACACCCTCGACGTGCTCTCCTCCGTGCCCGTGGGCCACTTCGACTATCTCTTCGCGATGCCCTTCGAGGACGTCGTCGGGGTCGGGGTGGTGCTCCTGGTGCCGGTGCTCACGGTGCTGCTGGTCCGGCTGCGCCCGCCGGCCGTCCTGGTCGTCTACACGGTGCTGTCCTACCTGATGGTGATGGGCACCCAGCAGATCTTCGGCAACGTCTCCCGCTACCTGCTCCCGCTGTTCCCGCTCGTCATCCCCTTGGCCCTGGCGATGCGGCGCCTGCGCGGGCCCTCGCTGGCCGTGGTGCTGGGCACGGCGGCGCTGGCCTCGGGCTCGTACGCGGGGTACGTGCTGTTCGAGCTCGGGGTGCCGTGACCGGAAGCCGACCGTGTCGGCCGCGTCCGCAGGGGGCAGACTGACGACATCCGCCGGTGCGGCGCAGCCGAGCCGTCGCGCCGTCGTCCGCGGGAGTCCTCATGTGGAAACGCCCCCGGCGCGGTGGGCATGCCCACCGCGACGACATCCCCCCGGTCGAGCTGTGCGACCAGTGCGGCGCGGTCTTCCCCGCCGACCGGGCGGTGTGCGCCCTGGTGCCCGACTCCTCCTGCGCGCAGGGGCGCGGCGGCCGCGCCGACGGCCTGCGCCTGCTCACCGCCTGCGGCGAGCAGCATCTCGAGGAGCTCCGGGAGGACTACCGGCGCCGCCCCTTCGTCGAGGAGGAGCTGTGGGCCGCGAAGGTCACCCAGGCGCTCAGCGCGGGCCCGCCCGCCCTCACGGTCGCCGAGGTCGCCCGCCGCACCGGCCTGCACGAGCCGGAGATCCACCGTGCCGTCCTCTGGCACAACCGGCGCCTGCGCGAGGCCCGCGAGCAGCCGGACCCCTGACCGGCGCCCCCGTCGCCACGGGGCCGCGCAAGGCGCGGCGCCTCACCGCCCGGCGGTGCGGCCGCGGCGCTCGCTCCGGCGCCGCCGCAGGACGACCAGGACGTCCGCCGCGGCGATCAGGGCCAGCACGGCGCACGCCACGGTGATGCCGACGAGTGGGCCGCGGCCCGGGCTGTCGCCGGCGTCCGAGTCCGCCGCCCACAGGGCGAACAGGACGGTCGCCGCGACGAACAGCGGCAGGAAGAAGCCGGACAGGAGCAGGCGCAGCCCCAACGGGCTCCGGGCCGTCACCGGTTCGGTGCCGCTGCGCCGGGAGCGCCGGCCGGTCGCCCCGTGGTGCGGACGGCGGGCGGGGTCCCCCGTCCGGGCCTGCTGATCGTGCTGCATCCTGTCCTCCTCCGACGCCTCGGCGCGGCCGATCGGCACCGTCGACCGCACACGGCCTCCCCTCTTCGCGTAGCCCCGGGGTGGCAGGGCAAACCCCCGGTCCCGGGTCGTCGGCGCCGTGCCTGGATGCCGCTGCCGGGGGCCGGGCGTATGGTCCCCCTATGGACGACGCTCGGTGCGGCCGGTGCGGCACCGCCCCACCGCGACCGTCGCCGCCGCGGACCGGGACGGGCAGTTGATGGACACGGCGCTGACCACGGTGGTGCGGGACTGCGGGGCGACCGGCGCGCTGCTGTACGTGCTGCCGCCCGGCGGGAGCGCGCTGTGGCTGGTGATGGTCGCCGGCGCTCCGCAGGAGATGGCCGCCCCCTGGCGGCGGGTGGCCCTGACCGACCCCATTCCGGTGGCGGACGCCGTGCGGCACCGGCGCCTGGTGTGGATCGGGGGCCAGGAGGAGATGGCCCGCCGCTACCCGAAACCCGCGCTGGTCCTGCCCTACGACTTCTCCCTGGCCGCCGCGCCGGTCGCCGCCGGAGAGTCGGTGTGGGGCGGGCTGGTCCTGCTGTGGCCCTCCTCCCACGGTCCGGACCTGAGCCCAGCGGAGCGCGAGGCCCTCGAAGCCGGGTGCCAGCACCTGGGGCGCGTCATGCAGCAGAGCGCCGAGCGCGGCGACCCCCTGATGCCCAGGGGCCGTCCCCGCGTCCTCCCCCCGCTGCCGCCCCGGATCCGGCCCGTCGCCGAGGCGCGCGCGATGACCGCCTTCGTCGAGCGCCTGCCCGGCGGTTCGTGCGCGCTGGACCTCAGCGGCCGCATCACGTTCATCACCCCCGAGGCGGCCGGTCTGGTGGCCGCAGACCGCTCCGCCCTGCTGGGCGCCCTGTTGTGGGAGGCTCTGCCGTGGATGGACGTCCCCCATGTCGAGGACCGCTACCGGGCCGCGCTGGTCACCCGTCGCCCGCAGGTGTTCACGGTGCTGCGGCCCCCGGGCACGTGGCTGACCTTCGAGCTGTACCCGGACTCCTCCGGCATCAGCGTCCGCATCCTGCCCGGCCGGGCGGACGACGGCGCCCCGAAACCCCCTTCCGTGCCGGCCACCGGTCCGGGCCGCTCCACTGTGCTGTACCACCTCATGCACCTGGCGGCCACGCTCACCGAGGCGGTCGGCGTGCAGGACGTGGTGGACCAGACCGCCGACCAGCTGATGCCGGCGCTCGACGTACAGGCCATGATGCTGATGACCGCGGACGACGGCCGGCTGATGATCGTCGGGCACCGCGGGTACCAGGCGGACGTCCTCGACCGCTACGACGCCGCGCCGCTCTCCCCGGACATCCCCGCCGTCAGGCCCCTGACGACGGGTGAGCCGGACTTCTTCGCCTCCTTCGCGGAACTGAAGAGCGCCTACCCGGGCGCGGTGCACGAGGACGGGATGTCCGCGTGGGCACTGCTGCCGCTGATCGCCTCCGGCCGCCCGATCGGCTCCCTGCTGCTCGCCTACGAGCGGCCCCATTCCTTCCCGCCCGGTGAACGCGCCGTGCTGACCTCCCTGGCCGGGCTGGTCGGCCAGGCCCTGGACCGGGCCCGGCTCTACGACAGCAAGCACGCCCTCGCCCACCGGCTGCAGGCGGCCCTCCTCCCCCACACCCTTCCGGTGGTCGACGGCCTCGAGGTGACCGCCCGCTATCTCCCCGCCGCCCGCGGCCTGGGCATCGGCGGGGACTTCTACGACCTCATCCGGCTCGACCGGCACACGGTGGTCGCCACCATCGGCGACGTGCAGGGCCACAACGTGGACGCCGCCGCCCTCATGGGCCAGGTGCGCACCGCCGTCCACGTCCACGCCGCCCTCGGCGCTCCCCCGGACACCGTCCTGACGGGCACCAACCGGCTGCTCGCCGACCTCGACCCGGGCCTGTTCACCAGCTGTCTGTACGCCCACCTCGACCTCGCCGGCCGCCGCGTCCGCCTGGCCACCGCCGGGCACCCGCCGCCCCTGCTGCGGCACGCGGACGGACGGACCGTTCTGCTCCGCGTCCCGCCCGGTCTGCTGCTGGGCGTCGAACCGCACGCCGACTACCCGGCGCTGGAGTTCCCGCTGCCTCCCGGCTGCGTGCTCGTCCTGTACACGGACGGGCTGGTCGAGGCGCCCGGGGTGGACTTCGACGACGCGGTCGCCACCCTCGCCGGGCTGGTGGAGGCCGCCGATCCGACCGACCTGGACGCCATGGCCGACAACCTCGTCCGGCACGTGCCCGCCCCGGGGGACGACATCGCGCTGCTGCTGATCCGCCCCGAGGCCCGGGCCCGCACCGGCCCGGGCGGCGGCTGAACACGGCCGGACCCGCCCTCAGCCGGGCTCGCCTCTTGCCCTACCGCAGCGTCCGGTCGGCCGGAGCGGTGCGCGGGGCGGCCGACCGGGCGACGCACCGCGGCCCCGCGCGATGGCGGTCGGTGGACTCGCCTCCCCGGCGACGGCCCGGTGCGCCGCCGCCCGGACGGCGCACCCGGTGGTCAGGCGGAGCCGCCGACACCGGCCCCGGTCAGTTCCCCCGCCACCCGCGCGGACCAGCGTTCGATCGCGTCGAAGTCGCGGAAGTCCCCGCCCTTGCCGGAGCGCAGGATCATCCGGGCGACGAAGCCCTTCGCGCCGTCCTCCAGACGGCCGCCGAAGGTCGCGTGGTCCACGGCGTCCGTGCGGTCCATGAGCCGGCGGACGCCGGGGGCGGGCGGGATGTCCTTCTCGGAGGCCGAGGCGTCCAGCGGCCCGCTGCTGAAGAACCACAGCGGCATCCCGGCGAGGTCCCGGCGGTACCGGCGCACGAAGCGCCGGGCGTCCCGGTGCCAGCGTCCGGCGTACAGGCCGCCGCCCACCACGACGGCGTCGTACGGCGTCACGCTGCGCACCGACCGGGCGGGCAGGGCCTCGGCCGTCAGCCCCTCACGGCGAAGGACGCCGGCGACGGCCTCGGCGATCTCCGCCGTCGAGCCGTTGGTCGTTCCGTAGGCGACCAGCACGGTGTTCGTCATCGCGGACCGCCTCCTCTCACGGTCGCGGACTGCTCCACGCTTCGAGCGTCCGCCGTCCCGCCCCCGGTGCCCAGGGGCCGACCGGGCCCGGCCGGAGGGCCGGTCGGCCCCCGCCGGGTGCGCGGTCCGGCGCCGCTCAGTAGCGTGACGCCGGGTGGTGGACTCGGCGGAGTGACCCGGCGGAGCACGGCCGGATCACCGGGCGGTGGAGGCGTTCATGGCGGACACGGCGGCGGCGAAGGTGCCGCGCAAGGTCTACGAGAAGGAACTGCTGCGGCTGCAGACGGAACTGGTGCGGCTGCAGGAGTGGGTGCGGGCGGAGGGCGTCCGGCTGGTCGTGGTCTTCGAGGGCCGGGACGCGGCCGGCAAGGGCGGCACCATCAAGCGGGTCGCCGAGCACCTCAACCCGCGCGGCGCGCGCATCGCGGCGCTGCCGAAACCGACGGAGCGCGAGCGGACCCAGTGGTACTTCCAGCGGTACGTGCAGCATCTGCCGGCCGCCGGGGAGATCGTGCTGTTCGACCGGTCCTGGTACAACCGGGCCGGCGTCGAGCACGTCATGGGCTTCTGCACCAAGGAGGAGTACCAGCTGTTCCTGCGCCAGTGCCCCCTGTTCGAGCGGATGCTGGTGGAGGACGGGATCCTGCTGCGCAAGTACTGGTTCTCGGTCAGCGACGCCGTGCAGCAGGAGCGGTTCCAGCGCCGCCTGGAGGACCCGCGGCGCCGCTGGAAGCTGTCGCCGATGGACCTGGAGTCGATCACCCGGTGGGAGGCCTACTCCCGGGCCAAGGACGAGATGATGGTGCACACGGACATCGCCGAGGCGCCGTGGTTCGTCGTGGAGAGCGACGACAAGCGCCGGGCGCGGCTGAACACCATCGCGCACCTGCTGTCCTCCGTTCCCTACACGGAGGTGACGCCGCCCGTCCTGGAGCTGCCGGAACGCCCGCCGTCGACCGGTTACCGCCGTCCGCCGCGCGAGCTGCAGACCTACGTCCCCGACCACGCGGCGAGCCTCTGACCCGCGGCCCGCGGCCCGTGTCCGGACCCGTTGGGCACGTCCGGTTGGCGGGGCGGCCCCGGGCGGGGCAGCGTGGACGTAGGACAACGTCGACCCAGTGAGGTGGCCATGGAATCCCTCGAGCCGGTTCCTCTGGTGGTAGTGGGCGTGGACGGTTCCCCCGCGTCGTACGAGGCCCTGCGCTGGGCGGCACGGTACGCGGAGCTGGTCGGCGGTGAGGTGGAGGCGATCCACTCCTGGGACACCTGGGTGACGCCGAGCTGGGGCGGGCGCGCCATCGAGCCCGACCTCGACCTGGAGCAGGCGCGGCACCGCTTCGGGCAGGCGCTGGAGGCGGCCTTCCCCGGGGAGCGTCCGCCGGGGCTGCGGGAGCGCCTGGTCGAGGGCGACCCGTCGGAGGTGCTGATCCGTGCCTCGGAGCGGGCGGACCTGCTCGTGGTCGGTCACCGGGGCCGGGGAGGCTTCGCCAGGACCATGCTCGGCTCGGTCAGCCAGCGCTGCGCCCAGCACGCCGCCTGCCCCGTGGTGGTGGTCCGGGAGAACCGCAAGCCCTGACCGTGCGGCCGGCGGGCGGGGTCAGGAGGCTTCGGCCTTCTCCGGTGTCCCGTCCGTCCCGTTCCTCTCGCCGTGACGCTCCGCGCCGTCCGCGAAGTCCGGGTCGAGGGGCGGGCGCCGTCGGGGGCCCGACAGCAGGCTGTGCACGTCCACCACGCCCTCGACGGAGCGGACGACCCGCACCGCGAAGGGCACCAGGGAGGGGTCGGGAACGTGGCCGGTGAGGGTGACCACGCCGTCGCGCACGTCCACCCGCACCGCCTCCATGGAGGCGGGGAAGCGCCGGGAGGCGATCACGCCGCGGATCTCCCGGGCGATCTCGTCGTCGCCGCGCAGGAACACCTTCAGCAGGTCGGCACGGCTGACGATGCCCTTCAGCACGCCCTCGCCGTCGACCACCGGCAGCCGCTTCACCCCGCGCCGGGCCATGATGCGGGCGGCCCGGGCCGGCGTGGCGTCGGGGGTGACGGTCAGGGCCGGGGCGGTCATGAGCTGCTCCGCGGTCACCGCGTCGGCCTTGTGCGGCTCGGCAGGGCCGCGCAGGAAGACGGGGCCGGGCGGGTCGCTGTCGCGGAATTCCTCCTTGCGGAGCAGATCGGCCTCCGACACGACGCCGATGACCCGGCCCGCGTCGTCCAGGACGGGCAGCGCGCTGACCCGCCACTGCTTCAAGGTCCTGGCGATGTCCTTGAACGTCGCCCCGCCGGCCAGGGCCACCACGGTGCGCGTCATGACGTCGGCGACGGTCTTCGGGGAGTTCTCCATGATCTCCACCCACCTGCTCGGATGTCGTCGGGCGGACACTCCCAGCGTCGGTGACCGGACCGGCCCGGGACAGGGGCCGAAGGGCCCCCGCCCGGGTGCCGGAGGTCACTGCGCTGCCGTCACCCGGCCCGCACGGCGACGACGTCGTGGGGTTCCTCACCCACCACGACCTTGAGGGCACCGGTCTCGGCGGCGCCCGCGAACACGTCGTAGGCCTCCTGCATCCCGTCCGGCCCGAACGTGTGGGTGACCAGCTGCGAGGTCGGCAGCCGGCCGGCGGCGGCCATCCGCAGCAGCACGGGGGTGGTCCGGGTGTCGACGAGGCCCGTGGTGATCGTCAGGTTCCTGATCCACAGGTCCTCCAGGTGCAGGGTGACGGGTTTGCCGTGGACCCCGACATTGGCGACGCGTCCGCCGGGCCGCACCATGCGGGCGCACATCTCGAACGTGCCGGGCACGCCGACCGCTTCGATCGCGACGTCGGCGCCCTGCCCGTCCGTGAGGTCGGCGACCAGTTGCGCGGGGTCCTCCCCCGCGTCGGCCACGGCGTCGGCGCCGAGCTTCCGGGCGGCCTCCAGCCGGGACGCGGCCAGGTCGACCGCGATGATCCGCTCGGGGGCGAAGAACCGGGCGGTGGCGACGGCGGCCAGCCCGACGGGTCCCGCGCCGACGACCACGACGGTGTCCCCGGGCCGCACCCTCCCGTTGAGCACGCCCACCTCGTAGGCGGTGGGGAAGATGTCGGCCAGCAGCACGGCGTCCCGGTCGGCCACCGCGCCCGGCAGCGGATGCAGGGACAGGTCGGCGAACGGCACGCGGACGTACTCGGCCTGGGTGCCGTCGACGGTGTGGCCGAGGATCCAGCCGCCGCCCCCGCGGCACTGCCCGTACATGCCCTGCCGGCAGGAGGGGCACCGTCCGCAGGAGCTGATGCAGGAGACCAGCACCCGGTCGCCGGGACGTACGGCGGTCACGGCGCTCCCCGCCTCGACGACCTCGCCCACCGCCTCGTGACCGAGCACGGTGCCGGGCGGCACCTCGGGCACGTCGCCCTTGAGGATGTGCAGGTCGGTCCCGCAGACGGTCACGGCGGTGACCCGGACGACGGCGTCGGTGGCGTCCCGCAGGCCCGGGTCGGGGACCTCCTCCCACGCGGCCCGCCCGGGGCCGTGGAAGACGTAACCCTTCATGCCGCACCTCGCTTCCGTGGTGGTCCGGCGGGACCCGGCGCGCGGCCGGTGTCCGCCCTCTCTCCAGCTTGTCCGACCCGCGGCCGATCCGCTCGGGGCGGCCGTCCCCCGCCCGGCGGCCCCTGCCGGCCGGGGCGGAGGAGGACACCCCGGGCGCTGAGCCGGTCACAAGCGGTGCGTCACCGGGCGGGCCCGGCCCGAAAGTCGCCGTTTTGGGACAACGGGGCCCGGTCCGCGTCCGGGTGCGCTGGGATGGCCGGACATCACTGGCAGCAGGGCGGCTGGGGCGGACATGAGCGACAACACCGGCGGTACGGCCACGCATCCGCTCGCGGTTCTCCCCCCGGGCCGGCCGGCGGCCTGCGCGCGGCCCGGCGAACCGGGAGCGGCCGAGGAGCGGTTCCGCGGCCTGCTGGAGGCGGCACCGGACGCCATGGTCATCGTCGACGGGACCGGGACGATCGCCCTGGTGAACGCCCAGACCGAGGCGCTGTTCGGCTACGAGCGCGGGGAACTCCTCGGCCAACCGGTCGAGTTGCTCGTCCCGCAGCGCTCGCGCGGTCACCACACCCTGCACCGCGACGCCTACCTGGCGAACCGGCAGGTCCGCCCGATGGGAGCCGGTCTCGACCTGTACGGACTGCGCCGCGACGGCAGCGAGTTCCCCGTCGAGATCAGCCTCAGCCCGCTGGAGACCGCCGAGGGTCTGCTGATCTCCGCCGCCGTCCGCGACGTGAGCGACCGCAAGGCCGCCGAGGAACGCATCAGCGAGCTGGCCGCCCTGGTGGAGTCCTCCCAGGACGCCATCCTCGCCAAGACGCTCGACGGCCGGATCACCTACTGGAACGCCGCCGCCCAGCGGCTGTACGGGTACACCGCCGCCGAGGTGATGGGCCGGCACATCTCCCTCCTCGCCCCCGACGGCCACCAGGACGAGATCGCCGCGCTGCTGGACCGGCTCCGGCTCGGCGAGAAGGTGGAGCACTTCGAGACGCTGCGCCTCACCCGGTCCGGTGCGCTGCTGGACGTGGACGTCACCCTGTGGCCGCGGCGGGCGCAGGACGGCACGGTCATCGGCGTGTGCGCGATCGTCCGCGACATCAGCGACCGCAAGCGGGCCGAGGCGGAACTGACCGCCCTGTACGAGCAGCAGCGCCATGTCGCCCTGACCCTGCAGCGCAGCCTGATGGGCACCCCGCCGGACGTCCCCGGCCTGGTCACCGCGAGCCGCTACCGTCCGGCCACCCAGGGGGCGGGCGTGGGCGGCGACTGGTTCGATCTGATACCGCTGGGCGCCGGGCGGGTCGGCGTGCTGATCGGCGACGTGATGGGCCGCGGCCTGGAGGCGGCCGCCGTCATGGGCCAGCTGCGGTCGGCGGCGCACGCGCTGGCGAAGACGGGCATGCGGCCCCGGCGGCTGATGCAGGCCCTGGACGCCTGCGTCGCGGACCTGGACGTGCCCGACCAGCTGGTCACCTGCTGCTACCTCGTCGTGGCCGCCGACGAGGCGACGGTGACCCTGTGCTCCGCCGGACACCTGCCGGTGCTGGTGGCCGTGCCCGGGCAGGGGGCTCGGCCACTGGCGGCCCCGGTGAACGCGCCGCTCGGCGTGGGCGGCGTCCTCTACGAGCAGGCGTCGGCCGCGGTGCCGCCGGGCGCCACCCTGGTGCTCTACACCGACGGCCTGATCGAGACCCCGGGCTGCGACATCGAGGACAGCCTCGCCGCGCTCGCGTCCGCCTGCGGCGCCCTGTTCACCGCCGGGCCGCCGGGGCTGGACGAGGCGGCCGACCGCATCCTGTCCACCCTGCGGCCGGACGCCGAGGGCCACGACGACGACGTCACGCTGCTGCTCGCCCGGCTGCCCGCCGCGCCCCTGGCGTCCCTCACCACGACCCTGGCCACCCGGCCCGAGTCGGTGCCCGAGGGGCGCGCCTTCCTCAGCGAGGCGCTGATCGCCTGGGGCTGCGACGGGAAGGCCGACGACGCGCGCCTGCTCGTCTCCGAGCTGTTGACCAACGCCGTCCAGCACGCCCAGGGGCCGGTCACCCTGCACGTGTGCCGGACGGCGGCCGACGTCACCGTGGAGGTCGGGGACGGCAGCCCCTGCCTGCCGGAGCCCCGGCGGGCCGACGAGGACGAGGAGTGCGGCCGGGGGCTCAACCTCGTGCGCGTCCTCGCCGACAGCTGGGGCGTGCGCCCCACCGACGAAGGCAAGACCACCTGGTTCACCCTGCGCCTGTGACCGTCCGCCGGCCCGGGGAGCCGCCGGGGCGCCGGGCGGGGGCCACCGCGCGCCGCGGCGGTGTCACGTGGTCCGGCCGGCGCCGGGCGCGGGGAGCCTGAGGGCGAGGGCGGCGAGGTCGTCGTGCCCGTCGCTGGGGTGCCGGTCGGCCAGGGTCCGGCACAGTGCGTCGAGATCCTTGCCGATGTGCTGGGCGGCGAGGGCGGCCAGTTCGTCCATGCACGCGTCCAGGGGCCGGCGGGGGTGCTCCACCAGCCCGTCGGTGAACAGCAGGACCGTGTCCCCCGCCCGCAGCGGATGCGTGTGGTCGGGCCGCGGCACCGCTTCGTCGACGCCGAGCGGCAGGCCGGGGTCGGCGTGGAGGTAGCGGGTGCGGCCGTCGGCGGTGACGACCAGCGGCGGCAGGTGGCCCGCGGTGGACCAGTGCAGGTGCCGCCCGTCCCCGTCGCTCTCCACGCGGGCCAGGCAGGCGGTGGTGACCGGTGCCTCGGTGATCGCGTGCAGGGTGTGGTCGAGGCGGTGCAGGATCAGGCTGGGCGGCGTGCGGCGGTCGTAGAGCAGGGCCCGCAGCATGTTGCGGATTTGCGCCATGGCCGCGGCGGCCTTCATGTCGTGGCCGATGACGTCACCGATGATGACCGCGCAGCTGCCGTCCGGGAGCAGCAGGGCGTCGTACCAGTCCCCGCCCAGGTGGTGGCCGGGGGCGGTGGCGGGCCGGTAGACGGCGGCCGCCTCGAAGGGGGCGAGGTCGGGCAGGCGGGGCAGCAGCAGCCGCTGGAACTGCTCGGCGGAGGCGCGGGTCTGCTCGAACAGGCGGGCGTTCTCGATGGCGATGCCCGCGGCACCGGCGAGCGCCGTCACGACGGCCTCGTCCGCCTCGTCGAACGGCTCGCCGTCGCGCCGGTCGCACAGGTACAGGTTGCCGTAGATGCGCCCGCGCACGCTGATGGCCACCCCGAGCAGCGTGCGCATCGGCGGATGCCCGTCGGGGAAGCCGATGGAGTCGGGGTGGCGCGTCAGGTCCCGCACCCGCAGCGGCTCGGGGTGGTGGATCAGATGCCCGAGCAGTCCGCGGCCGTGCGGGAACTCGGAGCCGGCCAGGTCCCGGTACTCCTGGTCGCTCAGGCCGAGGGGGATGAACTCCTCCAGGCCGCTCGCCTCGTCGTCGAGGACGCCGAGGGCGCCGTAGCGGGCGTCGACCAGGTCCATCGCGGTGGTCACGATGCGCCGCAGGACGACGGGGAGCTCCAGTTCCCGGCTCAGTGAGAGGACGGCGGAGAGCAGGCCCGACATGCGCTGCCGGTCGGTCGCCGGCCTCGCGTACCCGGCCGTGGAGCGGTGCGGGTCCGTCGTCTCCCGTGGTGGGGACGTCTCCGGGCGTCGCCGACCGTCGTCCCGCGTCACGACCATCCACCTCTTCCCGGACCCGGGCGAGACGGTCCGTTTCCGCCGCCCACCTCATCGTGACCCGCGTTCCCGCCTCCCGCACGCAGGAACCACCCGGATCGCGCAGGCCGCCGGACGGCGCGCGGGCGGCCCACCGGGGCCGCCGGGGACGAGCACGCCGGCGGGGCGCACCGGAAGTCGCCGCGTGCGACGGCCGGGCCGATAATGGACGGTATGTCCCGGAACACCCGGAGCTCCGCCGGCGCGTACGGTCCGCCGACCGTGACGGTCAAGGGCCGGGCCGTCCGGCTGCGCACCATCGGGTCCCTGCTGATCGTGGCCGCGGCCATCTGGTTCATCGCCGCCAACACGGGCTCGGTCACGGTACGGCTGTGGATCCCCACGGTCACGCTCCCCCTGTGGAGCGTCCTGACCGTCACCCTCCTGGCCGGGCTGCTCCTCGGCCTGCTCGTCGCCCACCGCCGCGCCCGCCGGTAGCGTCCGGCGGCGGGCACGCCGTGCGGCGGGGTGCGTCCCGGCCCACGACCGGTCCGCCCTGCCGTCCGGGCGCGGCCGGTCCTGCTCGTGCGCGTGCCCTTCGCCGCGCCAAGGTCGATACTGCCGACTAGCGGCCCTCTCAGCCGAGTGCCGCCGACCGCCCGACCGACGTGACAACCCCTCATGCGCCACCGGCAGCACCCGGCTCACGGCCCGCCGGGCCCCGATACCCGTTCCTCTTCCATCCGACCAGCAGGAACCAGCGGCGGACCCGCCCGGCGGGTCCCAAGGAGGCACCCATGAAGATGCTCATCAACGTCCCGGAGACCGTGGTCGCCGACGCGCTGCGGGGCATGGCGGCGGCTCATCCCGAACTGACGGTGGACGTGGAGAACCGGGTGATCGTCCGCAAGGACGCGCCGGTGGCCGGGAAGGTCGGGCTGGTGTCCGGCGGCGGCTCCGGGCACGAGCCGTTGCACGGCGGGTTCGTCGGGCCGGGGATGCTCTCCGCCGCCTGCCCGGGAGAGGTGTTCACCTCGCCGGTGCCCGACCAGATGGTGCGGGCCGCGGCGGCCGTGGACAGCGGCGCCGGGGTGCTGTTCATCGTGAAGAACTACACGGGCGACGTGCTGAACTTCGACATGGCCGCCGAACTGGCCGAGGACGAGGGGGTGCAGGTCGCGAAGGTCCTGGTCAACGACGACGTCGCGGTGACCGACAGCCTGTACACCGCCGGCCGCCGCGGGACGGGTGCCACGCTGTTCGTGGAGAAGATCGCGGGCGCCGCCGCCGACGAGGGGCAGCCGCTGGAGCGGGTGGAGGCCGTCGCCCGGCAGGTCAACGAGAACTCCCGCAGCTTCGGCGTCGCGCTCAGCGCGGTCACCACGCCCGCCAAGGGCAGCCCCACCTTCGACCTGCCGCAGGGTGAGCTGGAGTTGGGCATCGGTATCCACGGCGAGCCGGGCCGGGAGCGGCGCCCGATGATGACGGCGGGCGAGATCGCCGAGGCCGCGGTCGACGCGATCCTCGCGGACGTCACCCCGCGCAACCCGGTCCTCGTCCTGGTCAACGGCATGGGCGCGACCCCGCTGCTGGAGCTGTACGGCTTCAACGCCGAGGTGCAGCGGGTGCTCGGCGAGCGCGGCGTCCCGGTCGCGCGGATCCTCGTGGGGAACTACGTGACCTCGCTGGACATGGCCGGCGCCTCGGTCACCCTGTGCCAGGTCGACGAGGAGCTGCTGCGCCTGTGGGACGCCCCGGTGAGCACACCGGGCCTGCGCTGGGGTATGTGACGGGCTCAGGGGGCAGGGTCGAGGAGTACCTACCATGCGAGGAGTTTCCGTGCTCGATGCCGCTTTCTTCCGCCGTTGGATGCTGGCGACCGCCGCGTCCGTGGACCGCGAGGCGGAACGGCTCACCGCCCTCGACTCGCCGATCGGGGACGCCGACCACGGCGGGAACCTGCGGCGCGGGTTCACGGCGGTGCGGGACGCGCTGGAGAAGGAACCGCCCGCCACGCCCGGCGCCGTGCTGACCCTGGCGGGCCGGCTGCTCATCTCGAAGGTGGGCGGTGCCTCCGGCCCGCTGTACGGCACGCTGCTGCGCCGGGCCGGGAAGACGCTGGGCGACGCCGACGAGGTGGACGAACAGCAGCTGGCCGAGGCGCTGCGCGCCGGGGTGGACGCGGTGAGGCAGCTCGGCGGAGCCGCACCCGGCGACAAGACCATGATCGACGCGCTGGTGCCGGCCGTGGACGCGCTCGGTTCGTCCTTCGCGGCGGCCCGCAGCGCCGCCGAGGAGGCCGCCGTCGCGACGACGCCCATGCAGGCGCACAAGGGCCGGGCCAGCTATCTCGGCGAGCGCAGCATCGGGCACCAGGATCCGGGGGCGACGTCGGCGGCGCTCCTGATCGCCGCCCTGGAGACGGCCGCGGCCGGGACGGGGGCCGACGGTGAGTGAGGACAGGACGGTGGGCATCGTGCTGGTCTCGCACAGCGCGGAGGTGGCCGCGTCGGTCGCGGAGCTGGCGAAAGGGCTGTCGGGCGCCGGCGACGCAGTGCCCGTCGCCCCGGCGGGCGGCACCGAGGACGGCGGGCTGGGCACCAGTGCCGAGCTCATCACGGCCGCGGCGGCGTCCGTCGACCGCGGCGCAGGGGTGGCCGTGCTGACCGACCTGGGCAGCGCGGTGCTCACGGTGAAGACGCTGCTCGCGGACGGGGACGAACTCCCCGGTAACACGCGGCTGGTCGACGCGCCGTTCGTGGAGGGCGCGGTGGCCGCGGTGGTCACGGCGGCCACCGGGGCGGACCTGGCGGCGGTGGAGGCCGCGGCGGCGGACGCGTACACGTACCGCAAGACCTGAGGGTTCCGGCCGTTTCCCCGGGGCCGGGGCGGGTGGGGCTCGTGGATGCCCCGCCCGCCCCGCCCCGTGGGCGGTCAGCCGCCCTCGACGAACCGGCGGGCGAGTTCCTCGCCCAGGGCCACCGCCGCGTCGGGGTCCTCGATGGGAGTGACCCTGCTGTTCTTGAACACGATGTAGGTGACCCCCGAGGACGTGCCGCCGGTGCTCGGGTCGGGGTCGATGCCGAGGGCCTCGGCGGTGGCGTAGGAGGCCTCGCCGATGATGTGCGCGGGACCCACGTCGCCGACGACCGCGTACTGGACCCGGTCGCGGTGGATCACGGCCGCCACGGAGCCGCCGCGCACGCCGTGTTCCCGGTAGTCCCAGACGGCGCTGGGGGCGGGCACCACGATGTGCGGCAGGGTCTCGGAGCTCAGCGGGCGGCCGTCGGACTGGACGAAGGCGGTGGCGGCGGTGAACGTGGGGTCGGTGCCGGCGTTGCAGCGGGGGCCGGGCCGGCCGTCGCAGTCGATGTCCAGGTCGGCCTTCCAGTGCACGACGTCGCGGGTGCCGCACACGGGGACGGTGGCCGCGGTGCCGTGGTCGGTGCGGTAGAGGCCGTGGGAGACGCGGGTGCAGTCGCTCACGCGGGCCAGCAGGTCGGCGGCGGACACGGGGTTCCCGCTCCAGGCGACCGGTGCGGTGCGGTGCTGCGGGGCCGGTGCGGAGGGGAGCACGGCGGGGGCGAGCAGGGCGGCACCGGCCACGGCCAGGGTGAGCGAGGGGACACGGAACACGTTCGGGGGCCTCTCGTCGGGGACACTGACGGGCACTCACCCCTCAGCCAATCTCATTCCGGGCCCGTCGGGGGGCCACCGCAGCGGGGCCGGACGGCGCACGGCCGGCGTCGCGCGGGCGCCGGGGGCCGAGCCGTGTTCCGGCTCGCGCCGCCCCGGTCACCCTCGCCGGCGCGGGATCAGCGACGACAGCGTTCCGCGCCACCGGGCATGAACTGCCGAGCCCTCATGAGCAGTTCAGCCGTTCGGATGGTCAGCATACGTAATCCCGCGGACGGTTCACCCACCCCGCCCCACTTGATGTGACCGCGTCAGCAACGGCATATTGGTACGGACCATTCGGCGGGTCAGGGGCCGGTCCCGGCCGGCCGGAACCTCCGGCGTGTCGTCCCACGCCCGCGCCGGGAAGCCCTCGCCGGACAGGAGGAGCCGTGCAGCAGTCCTCGACCGCCGGGCCCGCCACCGCCCGCCCGCGGCCCCCTCGCACGGCGCCCCGCGCCGCTCGTCGGCGGCCCGGGGCGCTGGGTGTCCTCCTCCTGTTCCTTGCCGCCTGCGGACCGGGCGACGCCGGGGATGGCGGCGAGGGCCGGGCGCCGGGGGCGCCGAGCGGTGTCACCGCCGAGGCCGGGACCGCCACCAGCGTGCACGTGATGTGGAACGCGCTGCCCCGGTCCGAGGGGAGGATCTCCCGGTACGAGGTGTACCGGGACTCCGCGAAGGCCGTGGAGGTCGCCGGTTCCGCGCACATGGTGGACGTCACCGGGCTGCGCCCCTCGACCTCCTACGTGTTCACCGTGCGGGCGCGGGACACGGACGGGCGGCTGGGCCCGCCCAGCCGGGAGGTGCGGGCGAGGACGCCGCGTGCCGCTCCCCAGGACCGCTCGGCCCCCACCCGGCCCGGCCGGCCGGAGGGCAGGGCGGCGGGACCCACGGCGGTCCAGCTGTCCTGGCCGGCCGCCACGGACGACCGGGACGTGGTCTCCTACGACGTCCACCAGGCCGGCACGAAGATCCACAGCATCGGCGGGAGCCAGACCGCCACGGTGCTCACCGGGCTGCGGCCGGGCACCCGCTACGTGTTCACGGTCCGGGCGCGCGACGCGGCCGGCAACGTCTCCCCCGCGAGTTCCGCCGTCCGGATCACCACACCGGGCTCTTCGGAGGACGCGTCCGGTACCGCGCCCACCCGGTTCACGGCCCGGGTGCGCCGCGCCGACGGGGCGTACCACCTCGACCTGAGCTGGGTTCCGCCGGACGTGGACGGCCTGGTGACCGAGTACCAGGTCCACCTGGACGGCCGGGCGGCCACCTCCTTGGTCTTCGGCGGCGACGTCCCGCGCGGCCGGGCCGCGTACTCCTTCTACGTGGGCACGGAGGCGGGCGTCACCCACCGGGTGCGGATCCGGCCGATGCTCCCGGACGGCACCTGGGGCGCCTTCTCGGCGGAGCGCACGGTGACCACCGGCACCCGGAACTGACCCCGCCGGACGCCCCCGTGACGGACCGCGCGACGCCGTGTCACCTGCCCGGCGGCGGCCGGGGTGCGGGGTGCGTCCGGTGCGCATTGGCTGGCCCTGTGTGGCAGCACGGGACGTTCCCCACCCTCGGCGGCGCAAGGGATGTACCGCCAACCGTGCCGCCGGAAGGCAGTCCACGATGCGCTACTCCATGTCCCTGTTCCGCTCCGGCCCGACCGCGGCAGCCGCCGCCGCGCTCACCCTCGCGCTGGCCTCCCCGGCCGCCGCCGATTCCGGCATCTCGGTGAGCACCACCGGCTCCACCGTCTCGGTCACCACCTCCGCGTGCACCCAGATCAACGGCAACTGGGGCGCGGCCTCGCTGCTCAACAGCAGCCAGACCAGCTTCGCCCAGGGCCGTCAGGTGGCCCTGTCGGGCAACGCCTCGACGCAGTCCGCCGCCTGGTCGAACGTCACACCCGGCACCTACACGGTGATCGTGATGTGCTCCAACGGCAGCACCGCGGGCACCCAGTCCGTCATCGTCTCGCCCGCGCCCAGCCCGAGCCGGGTGACCCCCTCGGCCTCCCCGTCGCGCGGTGTCATGGGCGGGGTCGGCGGCGGTTCGACGGACTACGGCACGGTGACCCTGGTCGCGGGCGGCGCGCTGGTCGGTACCGGTCTCCTCGGCACCGCCTGGTTCCTGCGCCGCCGCAGCCGGCCGCACCGCCTCTGAGCCGGCGCCGGCCGCCTCCACGTCCGACGCGCTCCGGTCCGGCGGCCGGCGTCGATGTCCCCACCCCCGCACCGGGGTTGCCGGGTCCCCGCGGTCCGGCCGCGGGTACTCCCCCGTGTGCGGCCGCGTCCGGCCCCGGGTACTCACCCCGTGTGCGGCCCGCCGGGGTCCGGCCGGTCCGTGGCCCACGGCGCAGGCCGGTCCTCCGGGTCCGGCAGCCCGGCGAGCTCGGTGAGCGCGTGCTCGAGCCAGCCGGTCCAGAACGTCTCCAGGTCGATGCCCGCGCGGAGCACCAGGTGCCGCAGGCGGTCCTCGGGATCGTCCCGGCCGGGCGGGAAGTCCCGCCGCTGGATCTCCTGGTACTCCGCCAACTGCCGCCGGTGCAGCTCCAGATGGCGCCGCAGGTCGTCCTCGATGCCCTCCGTGCCGACCACGGCGGCCGCCCGCAGGCGCAGCAGCATGGCGTCCCGGTGCGGCTTGGGATCCTGGGACGCGGCGGTCCAGCGGGCCAGTTCCGCGCGTCCCGCGGGCAGGACCTCGTAGGACTTCTTCTGCCCGCGGGCCGGCTGCTGCGCCGGCAGGGCCCTGATGAGGCCCTCGCCCTCCAGCCGGCCCAGCTCGCGGTAGATCTGCTGATGCGTCGCGGACCAGAAGTAGCCGATCGACTTGTCGAACCGGCGCGTCAGCTCCAGCCCCGACGACGGCTTCTCGAGCAGGGCGGTGAGGATCGCGTGCGGGAGTGACATGGGCTCATCCTAGGGACGGGGCCCCGACGGCCGGTGGTGCGGACCGTACCGGCTCCCCCGGGCCCGGCACGGTCCGCACCCGTGCCTAGAGGGAGGCGGCGAGTTCGGTGCCCTGCTTGATGGCGCGCTTGGCGTCCAGTTCGGCGGCCACGTCGGCGCCGCCGATGAGGTGGACCGGGCGCCCGGCGGCGACCAGCTCCTCGTGGAGGTCCCGGCGGGGCTCCTGGCCGGTGCACAGGACCACGGTGTCGACCTCCAGGACGGTGCTCTCGCCGTCGACGGTGACGTGCAGTCCGGCGTCGTCGATCCGGTCGTAGACCACTCCGGGGACCATGGTGACGCCGCGGTGCCGCAGTTCGGTGCGGTGGATCCAGCCGGTGGTCTTGCCGAGGCCCGCACCGACCTTGGTGGTCTTGCGCTGGAGCAGGTGCACGGTGCGCGGCGTCGCGGGCCGGTCGGGCGTGCCGAGGCCGCCGGGGGCGGTGTAGTCGAGGTCGACGCCCCAGTGCCGGAAGTAGGTCCCGGGGTCCTCGTGGGCCTTCTCCCCGCTGTCGGTGAGGTAGGCGGCGACGTCGAAGCCGATGCCGCCCGCGCCGAGGACGGCGACCCGGTCGCCGACGGGGGCGCCGTCCCTGAGGACGTCGAGGTAGCCGAGGACGCGGGGGTGGTCGACGCCGGGGATGTCGGGGACGCGCGGCACGACACCGGTGGCGACGACGACCTCGTCGTGTCCGGCGACGTCGTCGGCGGTGACCCAGGTGTCGAGGCGGACGTCGACGGCCAGTTCCGCGAGCCGGGTGCGGAAGTAGCGCAGGGTCTCGTCGAACTCCTGCTTGCCGGGGACCTTGCGGGCCACGTTGAGCTGCCCGCCGATCTCGCTCGCGGCGTCGAACAGGGTGACGTCGTGGCCGCGTTCGGCCGCGCTGACCGCGCAGGCGAGGCCGGCCGGGCCGGCGCCGACGACCGCGACGCGCTTGCGGCGCCGGGTCGGCGAGAGCACCAGCTCCGTCTCGTGGCAGGCCCTCGGGTTGACCAGGCAGGAGGTGATCTGCCCGCTGAAGGTGTGGTCGAGGCAGGCCTGGTTGCAGCCGATGCAGGTGTTGATCGCCTCGGGCCTGCCCTCGGCGGCCTTGGCGACGAAGTCGGGGTCGGCGAGCATCGGCCGGGCCATCGACACCATGTCGGCGTGGCCCTCGGCGAGCAGCTGCTCGGCGAGTTCGGGGGTGTTGATGCGGTTGGTGGTGACGAGCGGGACGGACACCTCGCCCATCAGCCGCTTGGTGACCCAGGTGTAGGCGCCCCGGGGCACGGAGGTGGCGATGGTGGGGATGCGCGCCTCGTGCCAGCCGATGCCGGTGTTGATGATCGTGGCCCCGGCCTCCTCGACGGCCCTGGCCAGGGTGATCACCTCGTCCAGGGTGGAGCCGCCGGGGACCAGGTCGAGCATGGAGAGCCGGTAGATGACGATGAAGTCCTCGCCGACCGCCTCGCGCACCCGGCGGACGATCTCGACGGGGAAGCGCATCCGGTTCTCGTAGGAGCCGCCCCAGCGGTCGGTGCGGTGGTTGGTCTGCCGGGCGATGAACTCGTTGATCAGGTAGCCCTCGGAGCCCATGATCTCGACGCCGTCGTAGCCGGCCTGGCGGGCGAGGCGGGCGGCGCGCGCGTAGTCGTCGATGGTGCGCTCGACGTCCGCGTCGCTCAGCTCGCGGGGCGGGTAGGGGCTGATCGGCGCCTGGAGGGGGCTCGGGGCGACGAGGTCCTGGTGGTAGGCGTAGCGGCCGAAGTGCAGGATCTGCAGGGCGATGCGGCCGCCCGCCTCGTGCACCGCGTCGGTGACGACCCGGTGCTGCTCGGCCTCCGCGTCGGTGGTGATCCTGGCGCCGCCCTCGTAGGGGCGTCCCTCGTCGTTGGGCGCGATGCCGCCGGTGACGATGAGGCCGACCCCGCCGCGCGCGCGGGTCGCGTAGAACTCGGCCATGCGGGCGAAGCCGCCCTCGGCCTCCTCCAGGCCCACGTGCATGGAGCCCATGAGGACCCGGTTGGGCAGGGTGGTGAAGCCCAGGTCGAGGGGGGTCAGCAGGTGTGGGTAACGGCTCATCGGGCCCTCCGTGCGCGGTGTGGTGCCTCTGTTGTAGAGGACGCGCGGCACCTTGTGCAACTAGTTGCATAAAGGTGACGGAGGGCACAGCGGACCCCCGAGGGCGCTCCCCCGGGGGCCCGGTGCGCGTCAGCGGCTCTCGAGACGCACGTGCAGTTCCCTCTCCTGGTCGCCCGAGACCGTGGTCAGGTCGTGCACGGTGAACAGGTCGCCCAGCGTGCTGCGGAACCGGTCGATGGCCCAGTAGCCGCCGTGCACGTCGGCGTCCACGGACGACGACAGCCTGACCGGCGCGGCTGCGCCCTCGTGCGGGTCGGCGACGTCGAACGTGCCCAGCCACACCGTGGGCCGGGTCTCGTGGAACTCCTCGGGGACGTCCTCGGCGCACCGGTCCGACGTGAAGCACGCGCACAGCGTGTCGAACACGATCCGGGCGTCGTGCTTGCTGCATCCGCTGATCTCGACCGAGACGGACTCCGGGTGCGGTCGCTCACTGCTCATCGGGATCGCTCCTCTCGTGACCCCCGCCGTGCCCCGCCCCTCCCCCAGCAAAGCACCGGCCCCGCCCGGGCACTACCCGCAGGTCGCCGGAGCCGGGTACGACTGACGGAACGAGGGCATCGCGGGTACCCGCAACCCGGTACGCACATGCGCGTCGCGCCGGGGTGACCGCCGCACCGGAAAGGGAGAAGCTGGAACCGGGACGGCAGGAGCGGCGGAAAATCGCCCCCGCGCGCGGTAGAACAAGGGAAGCCGGTACCGCGCGGAGGTGCCGGCCCGAGCGGCGAAGGCGGGCGTGGGATGAGTGCAGCCGGGGCACCCCTGGCAGGGGACGGCGGCCCGGAGCGCGGGCCGGTGCGTCCCAGCGGGCTGCTCGACGTGCTGGGCGTGGCCTCGGTGGTGCTGGACGCCGAGGGACGCGTGGTCCTGTGGAGTCCCCAGGCCGAGGAACTGTTCGGGTACACCGTCCAGGAGGCGCTGGGCCAGTTCGCCGCCCGGATCATGGTGCACGAGAAGCACCTGGACCTGGTCGTCGAGCTGTTCGCCGACGTGATGCGCACCGGACAGAGCTGGGCCGGGGCGTTCCCCATCCGGCGCAAGGACGGCGGCACCCGGCTCGTGGAGTTCCGCAACATGCGGCTGCTCGACGACCAGGGGGAGGTCTTCGCCCTCGGTCTCGCGGTCGACCAGTCGACGGTGCGGCGGATGGAACAGGACGTCGCGCTGTCCACCCGGATCGTGGCCCAGTCCCCCATCGGGCTGGCCGTGCTGGACACGCGGCTGCGCTACGTCTCCGTCAATCCCGCGCTGGAGCAGATCAACGGCATCCCGGCCGCGCAACACCTGGGCCGCACGGTGCCGGAGGTGCTGCCGCAGCTGGACGCCGACGCCATCGAGAACGCCGCCCGCCGGGTGCTGGACACCGGGCAGCCGGTGGTCGACCGGTCCGCCGTCGGCCGCACACCGGCCGATCCGGACGAGGACCACGCCTGGACGGTCTCGCTGTACCGGCTGGAGAACGCGCTCGGCACGGTGCTGGGCGTGGCGATGTCCGTGGTGGACGTCACCGAGCAGTACCGGGCGAGCGTCGAGGCCGAAACCGCCCGGCGCCGGCTCGCCCTCATCGCCGACGCGTCCGCCCGCATCGGCACCACCCTGGACCTGGACCGCACGGCGCGCGAGCTGGCCGCCGTGGCGGTACCGGAACTCGCCGACGTGGCCGCGGTGGACCTGCTGGACTCGGTGGTCCGGGGCCGTCGCAGCACCCTGAGCCCGGGCGAGCCCGCGGTGATCCGGGCGCTGGCCGTCCAGGGCGACAAGGTCCCGGACGCGCTGCGGGCGGCCGACCCGCCCGGCGGGCTGGCCCGCTACGCGCCGGACCGGCTGGTCACGGAGTGCGTGCGCACCGCCCGGCCGGTCATGGTGCCGGTGGTCAAGGACGACGACCTGCCCCGCATCGCCCGCTCCCCGGAGGCCGCCGAACTGCTGAGCCGGGCGGGCGTGCACTCGTACCTCGCGGTGCCGCTGATCGCGCGCGGCGAGGTGCTGGGCGCGCTGGACCTCAAGCGCAGCCGCAACCCGCTGCCGTTCGACGACGACGACCTGCTGCTGGCCCGGGAACTGGCGTCCCGGGCGGCCGTGCAGATCGACAACGCCCGCTGGTACCAGAACGCCCGGGCCACCGCGCTCACCCTCCAACGGAGTCTGCTGCCCAGCCTCCCGCCCCGCACCGGAGGGCTGGAGCTCGCCTCGCGTTACCAGCCGGCGGGCGCCACCAGCGAGGTGGGCGGCGACTGGTTCGACGTGATCCCGCTGGCCGGCGACCGGACCGCCCTGGTGGTCGGGGACGTGATGGGCAGCGGCATCCCCGCCGCCGCCACCATGGGCCGGCTGCGCACCGCGACGAACACCCTGGCCTCCCTCAACCTCGACCCGGCGGTGCTGCTGGACCACCTGGACCGCATCTCCGGCGACCTCGACCAGGCCATCGCCACGTGTGTGTACGCCGTCCACGATCCCGGGCAGCGGCAGTGCGTGATCGCCAACGCCGGGCACCTGCCGCCGGTGCGGGTCCGGTCCGGGTGCGTGCCGGAGCTGCTCGACCTGCCGACGGGGGTGCCGCTCGGCGTGGGCGGGGTGGCCTTCTCCACCACCGTCGTCGACCTGGAGCCGGGCGACCGGCTGGTGTTCTACACCGACGGTCTGGTGGAGACCCGGCGGCATCCGCTGGACGAGCGGCTGGGCCGGCTCCTCACCCTGCTCGACTGCCCCGACCAACCCCTGGAGGAGCTCTGCGACCTGCTCCTGCGCACCCTGCACGAGCCGGACAACTTCGACGACGTGGCCCTGCTCATCGCCCGGGCGACGACCCCCGAGTGACCGTCCCCGCCGGGGAGCCGTGGGCCGGGCGGCCCGGGCTCGGCGGCCGGGGCGCGACCCCGACCACCACGTGGGCGTCTTCCTCCTCGGACACCGCCGACCGGGTCCGCAGTCCGGCCGTGGTGAAGGCGCGGACCGCCGCGGGCGCCTGCCGCCGGCTCGTCTCGACCAGCAGACAGCCGCCGGGCGCCAGCCAGTCCGGGGCGCCGGCGGCCACCCGGCGCAGCACCTCCAGGCCGTCGGCGCCGCCGTCGAGCGCGACCCGCGGCTCGTGGTCGCGGGCCTCCGTCGGCAGCAGGCCGATCTCGCCGGTGGGCACGTAGGGCACGTTGGCCGCCAGCACGTCGACCCGGCCCCGCAGCCGGGCCGGGAGCGCCTCGAACAGGTCGCCGGTGTGGACCCGGCCGCCGACCTCCGCGAGGTTGCGGCGGGCGCACCGGACGGCGGCCGGATCGATGTCGGCGGCGTGCACTTCGACGCCGTCCAGTTCGGCGGCCAGGGCCGCGCCGACGGCTCCCGAGCCGCAGCACAGGTCCACCACGACGGCCGCGTCCGGAGCCTGCGCGAGGGCCTCGGCCACCAGGAACTCGGTGCGCCGGCGCGGCACGAAGACCCCGGGCGCGACGCCGATGCGACGGCCGCGGAAGCCGGCCCAGCCGACGACCTGTTCGAGGGGCAGACCGCGGGCCCGGCGCTCGACCAGCCCGGCGGCCTCCCGCGCGTCGCGCGCGGCGGCGAGGATCAGGTCCGCCTCGTCCTCGGCGAAGACGCAGCCGGCGGCCCGGAGCACGCCCGCCACGGCGTCCCGCGACAGGGGCGGGGACGGCGGAGGGCCCTCGGACGGGGGGACGGCGCAGGCGGAGACCGCGGCGGTGACCGGGGGCGCCGGGGCAGGATCGGTGGCCGGTGGTCCCGGCGCGGGTGCGGAGGGCGGGCCGGTGGAGGGGGACGGAGGGCGCGCGGGTGGCTGGGGCGGCATGGCGGTGAAGCCCTTTCGAGAGCCGAGGGGCGCTCCCGCGGGTCACCTACGGGCGGTGATCCGCGTCGCTTCGAGGCGGGAGCTCCCGTCCTGACAGAGCGGTGATCTCTCCCACCTCCCCAGCCCTGAGGGGCCGCGTCCGTCCGCGGCCGGACGGCAACAGTACCGGACGCCGCACGGCCCCCGCACCGCCGCGGCGATCTCCGGCACCCCGTACCGTGGGAACCGGAACCACCCCGCACCCGCAACGGAATCACCGATCACGTGAACATCACCCGAGACTTCACCGGCCGCCCCCGCACGGCCGGCCCGGAGCTGCCGCCCGGCCAGTACGACGCACGCGACACCTGGCCGGTGCTGTCCGCCGAGGTCACGCCCGACCTGTCGCCCGCCGACTGGACGTTCCGCGTCGACGGCCTGGTGGCGGAGGAGCGCACCTGGGACTGGGAGCAGGCGCACGCCCTGCCGGCCTCGTCGTACGAGGGGGACATCCACTGCGTGACGGGCTGGTCGAAGTTCGGCGTGCGGTTCGGGGGCGTGTCCCTGGACGCCTTCCTGGACGTGGTCCGGCCGCTGGAGTCCGCGTCCCACGTGGTGGCGTACGCGCACACCGGATACACCGCCTCCCTGCCGCTGGCCGACGTGCGCGGCGGGCGGGCCTGGATCGTCTGGGACCACCACGGCGAACCGCTCACACCCGAACACGGCGGCCCGGCCCGGCTGGTGGTGCCGCACCTGTACTTCTGGAAGAGCGTCAAGTGGGTCGCGGGCCTGCGGGTCCTCGACCACGAGGAGCCGGGCTTCTGGGAGGGCAACGGCTACCACCCGCGCGGCAACCCCTGGGAGGAGCAGCGGTACTCCGGTGACTGAGACCGAGATCCCGGGGACCGCCCCGGAGCGCTTCCTGCCGCCGACGCGGTTCGCCGTGCCCGGACGCATCGCCGTGAGCGAGCGGACCGCCTCCCGGTGGCGGACGGCCACCCTGACCGAGATCCGCCGGGAGACCCCCCGCGCGGCGACCTTCCGCTTCGCGGTGCCGGACTGGTCGCCCCACGTGCCGGGCCAGCACCTGATGGTGCGGCTGACCGCCCCCGACGGCTACGTCGCCCAACGGCACTACTCGATCGCGTCCGCACCCGACGACCCCGGCCACTTCGAGCTGACCCTCGACCGGGTGGCGGACGGCGAGGTGTCCGGCTGGTTCCACACCGTGGCCCGGCCCGGTGACCGGGTGGACGTGCGCGGCCCGCTCAGCGGCTTCTTCGCCTGGCCCGGCGACCGGCCCGCGCTGCTGCTGGGAGCCGGGTCGGGGGTGGTGCCGCTGATGTCGATGGTGCGGCACCACCGGGCCCGGGGCCTGTCCGTGCCGCTGCGCCTGCTGGTGTCGGCGCGCAGCCCCGAGGAGCTGATCTACGCCCGCGAGTACGGCGCGGAGACCACGCGCGTGTTCACCCGGAGCGCCCCGCCGGGCGTGCCGGTGGGACGCATGACGGCCGGTCATCTGGCGCCATTCTTCGACCGGTGCCCGCCCGGCGGGTGGGAGGCGTACGTGTGCGGGTCCAACTCCTTCGCGGAGCACGCCTCCAGGCTGCTCGTGGCGGCCGGTCAGCCCGTGGACCGGATCCGGATCGAGCGCTTCGGCTGACGCCCCGGCCGCCGCCCGTGACGCTGCGGCCCGTGCGCGGGATCCCGCCGTTTCGCCGCGGTGGTCGCGGGCACTCCCGTCGCAGGGCCGGCGGCGCGTGCGCGGCCCGTGCCACGGGGGTCGCGGCGCGGGCCGCGCGCCCGCCGTCCGGCCCGGCGGCTGCGACGACGGTGAGGGAGACGGCGAGGATGCGAACCCCGATGGTGAGGGGCCGGCTGCTGCGGGGCAGTCCGCTGCGGCGCCGGTCGGACGCCGTCGAGGCGTGGACGGCACTGGCCGTCGCCGTGCTGGTGGCCGTGGGCGGCCCGCTGGTGGGCGCCGCCGCGGCCTGGTGGGCGTACGGCGAGGCGAGGACCGCGGCGGCGGAGCAGCGCGCGGAACGGCACCGGGTGGCCGTGGAGATCACCGGGCGTGCCACGGGCGCGCGGCCCACGGTGCAGGAACGCGGGCACGCCTACCGCGCGACGGTGCGCTGGGCGGACCCGGACGAGGGGATGCGCGAGGCCGTCGCCCGGGTGCCGGCCACCGCGCGGCCGGGCGACCGGGTGCACGTGTGGTTCGACGCGCGGGGGCGGAACGTGCCGCCGCCGGTGGATGTCGCCTCGGTCTGGCAGCACACGGCGGGCGTGGGCGGCTGTGCCGCGGGCGGCACGGTGGCCGCGGTGCTGCTCGCGCACGGCGCGGTGCGGTCGGTGGCGATGCGCCGGCGGCTGGCCGAGTGGGAGCGGGACTGGGACCGTACCGGGCCCGAGTGGACCCGCCGTGGCGTCTGACGGGACGGCCGGGCGGGCTCTGGTACGGGCTCGGACGGCGCCCGTACCGTGTGATCGTTGCGCGTACTCTGCTGACGAAGGCGGTTGTTGATGGCCCTGTTCGACCTTCCCCTCGACGGACTGCGCGAGTACCGCGGGTCCGGCACCGAGCCCGAGGACTTCGATGCGTTCTGGGCGAAGACGCTCGCGGAGGCCCGCGCGCACGATCTGGACGCGCGCTTCGAGCCGGTCGACACGGAGCTGTCCACGGTGCGGGTGTTCGACGTGACGTTCGCCGGGTTCGGCGGTCACCCGGTCAAGGGGTGGCTGACGGTGCCCGCCGGGGCCACGGGGCCGCTGCCGCTGGTGGTGCAGTTCATCGGCTACGGAGGGGGCCGCGGGCTGCCCCACGAGCACCTGCTGTGGGCGTCCGCCGGCCGGGCGCACTTCGTGATGGACACCCGGGGCCAGGGCAGCGGCTGGGGGCCCGGGGAGGTCACCGCCGACCCGGTGGGCAGCGGGCCGTCGCACCCCGGGTTCATGACCCGCGGTCTCGACGCGCCGGAGAACTACTACTACCGCCGGGTGTTCACGGACGCCGTGCGCGCGGTGGAGGCCGCTCGTTCGCATCCGCTGGCCGACGCGGCGCGCACCGTGGTGGCCGGGGCCAGTCAGGGCGGCGGCCTGGCGATCGCGGTGGGCGGTCTGGTGCCGGACCTGGCGGGTGTGGCGCCGGACGTGCCGTTCCTGTGCGACTTCCCGCGGGCCGTGACGCTCACCGACCGGCCCCCGTACCGGGAGATCGGCCTGTTCCTGAAGTCGCGGCCCGGGCGGACCGCCGACGCCCTGCGCACCCTGTCGTACTTCGACGGGGTGCACTTCGCGGCCCGCGGCCGGGCTCCGGCGCTGTTCTCCGTGGCGCTGGAGGACCAGACCTGCCCGCCGTCGACGGTGTTCGCGGCGTTCAACTCCTGGGCGCACGACGACAAGTCGATCGAGGTGTACGACTTCAACGACCACGAGGGCGGCGGCCCGTTCCACGAGGCGGTCCAGCTGCGCTGGATGCGCTCGCACGTCTGAGGCACCGTCGGGCAGGCCGTGTCAGGGTTGGGCTTGCGGGCCCCCGGGACGCAGACCGTCCCGCCCGTCGGGACGGGGCCTTCCGTCCGGTCCGACCAGTCGGTACGTTCTAGGCCGCCCGGGCCGCGCCATCGCGGTCCGGTCTTCCCGACGGCCGACGGAGGGCCCATGTCCGAGCACGACGTACTGGTTCACGGTCACTGCGAGCCGCGGTTCGCGACGGTGCGTGCGGCGTTCGAGGAGAACGTCCGCGAGCGTCAGGAGCTGGGCGCCGCCGTGGCCGTGATGGTGGACGGCAGCACGGTGGTGGACCTGTGGGGCGGGTGGGCGGACGCCGCCCGGACACGGCCCTGGGAGCGGGACACCGTGGTCAACGTGTGGTCCACGACGAAGGGTCCGGTGGCGCTCGCCGCGCACCTGCTCGCCGACCGGGGGCTGCTCGACCTGGACGCCCCGGTGGCCGCGTACTGGCCGGGGTTCGCGGCGGCGGGCAAGGAGAAGGTCCTGGTCCGTCATCTGCTCTCGCACCGGGCCGGGCTGGCCGGGCTGCGCGAGCCGCACACCCTGGAGCAGCTCTACGACTGGGAGCTGACCACGCGGCGGCTGGCCGCGACCGAGCCCTGGTGGGAGCCCGGCACCCGGTCCGGCTACCACGCGCTGACCTACGGCCACCTGGTCGGCGAGGTCGTGCGGCGGGTGTCGGGACTGCGGCCCGGCGCGTTCCTGGAGCGGGAGGTGACCGGCCCGCGGGGGATCGACTTCACCATCGGCCGCCCTGAGCGGGACGCCGGCCGGATCGCCGAGCTGGTGCAGGCGCCGGCCCGGCCGGCCGGGGGCGGGTCCGCGGCGGCGCTGCCGTCGGAGCCCGCCGCGATCGCCGCGCTGGCCAATCCGGCGGCGGGCGCGTCCGCCGCCAACACCGCCGCGTGGCGGGCGGCCGAGATACCGGCCGCCAACGGACACGGCACCGCCCGGGCCGTCGCCGAGCTGTACGGCCTCCTCACGGGAGGCGGGACGCCCGGGGGCCGCGGGCTGCTGTCCCCCTCGGCCGCGGAGCGGGTGCGCGAGGGGCAGGGCAGCTGCCGGGACCTGGTGCTCGGCGCGGGCTTCGCGCACGAGACCGAGATCGGGCTCGGTCTGTGGCTCAGCGGGCCGAACGGCTCGTACGGCCCCAACCCGAGGGCTTTCGGACACGACGGCTTCGGCGGCTCCTTCGGACTGGCCGACCCGGAGGCGGGGGTGTCGATGGGCTACGTGATGAACCGGATGGGGCCTCATATCGCCGACGACCCGCGCAAGACGGCCTTGATCGACGCGGTCTACGGCGCGCTGTGAGGGGGCCGGCACCCGGTCCGGTTTCGGCCGAAGTAGAGGATCGCTCTTCCCTGCTGGTTTAGACCAATGGTAGATGTGGTGGCGCACCGAGCCCGAGCGCATACGGAACGTGACCATCCAGGAGGCGCGGCATGACCCGCACCACCCCGCAGGACCCCCCGCCGGCCGAGGACGAACCCCTGTACCGGCGGATCGCCGCGGAGCTGCTCGGCGAGCTGCACGCCGGGACCATCCCGCCCGGTGAGCGGCTGCCGGGCGAGCGGCAGCTGGCCGGTCACTTCGGCGTCAGCCGGGAGACGGTACGGCAGGCGCTGGAGGTGCTGCGCCGTGACGGACTGGTCGCCACCGACCGGCGGGGCAGCCATGCCACGCTGCCCGGCCTGCCGGTGGAGACCCCCGCCTCCCTCACCTTCCCGGTCGGCTCCCGGTGTGCCGGGCGGGGCGCGGTGACCCGGGCGACCATCGCCTGGGAGCATCCGCCGCCCGGTCACGCCGAGGCCCTGGACCTGGCGCCGGCCCGGCCGACCCTGGTACACCGCTACTGGTCGGCGTCGGCGGACGGGGGCGAGCAGCGGACCGCCGTGACATCGTTTTCCGCGACGGCGCTGGCGGAGGTCCCCGAACTGGCCCGCTACCGCGGCCGCGCCGACGGCACTGCCGCCGCGGAGCTGCGGCGCGCCTACGACTGGCTGCGCCGCGCCGGCCTGACACTGCACCACCGCGACACCATCGCCCGGATCGCCGGCACGCCGTCGGTGCGGGTCACCCGGCGCGTGCACGACCAGTACGCCCGGCCCCTGGAGATCACCGAGCTGGTCGTGGACACCCAGCAGGACGCGCTGGTCTACGAGTTCACCCTGCCGGCCGCCGTGTGAGGGCCCCGGGACGGACGCACGTCCCTCTCCCCCGCCGGCCGCCTCCGCGGGGTGCCGGTGGCCGGCCCTCGCGGAGGTGCGGCCGTCACGCCTCCGGGCGCACCCCGACGACCAGACGGACCCGCGGGCTGCCGTCGCGCCGCCGGCCGAACCCGGGCAGCGGCTGGAACTCCACCCGGAACCCCGCCCCCTCCAGTCCGCCCACGAGGTCGCCGAAGCGCAGCGCCCGGTAGTACATGACGAACGGCGGACGCCACAGGGCGTTGCGCACCCGCATCACCGTGTCGAACCCGAGCAGCACGGCGTGCCCGACGGTGCCGGGCCGGGGCGGCGCGACCACGGGCAGGGCGAACCGGCCGCCGGGCCGCAGCACCGCATGGACCTGCGCGAACAGCCCGGGCACCTCGCGCGGCAGGAAGTGGCCGAGGGCGCCGAAGCTCACCACGAGGTCGAAGACCGGCCCGAACGGCAGGGCCCGTGCGTCCGCCCGCACCCAGCCCACCGGCGGCCCGCCCGGCCGGGCGCTGCGCCGCGCCACGTCCAGCATGCCGGCGCTGAAGTCCACCGCGGTGACGCTCTCGCGGCACAGCCCGGTGAGCACGTCCACGCCGGCGCCGGTCCCGCAGCACAGGTCGAGGCCCTTGGCGTAGGGCCCGGTCCGGCGGAGCGCGGAGGCGGTGGCGCGCAGCAGCGGGTCGGGCGTGCGGAAGGGGGTGTGGTCGAACTTCGGCGCGAGGAGGTCGTAGCCGTGTTCCACGGACGACAGTGCCTGGACGGCGAGTTCGCGCAGCCGGGGGCCTTCGGGGCTGAACATCGGCTCAGCCTAGGACGTCCGGGAGGGTGAGGGGGCCGGCTCGGGGCGGGTGCGTCCGGCCAGGACCGCGAGAACGCGTTCGCACCAGCACAGGTTCTCCTCCTCGAAACCGATGCCGCCCAGCAGCGTGAGATACGGCCCGACCCGGTCGGCGTGCCGCAGGTACTCCTCCTCGGTGCGGCCGTCCAGCAGGCGTTCGCGCACCCGCGCGTAGCGGGCCAGCTTGGCCCGGGCCCAGTCCCGGCGCTCCTCCACGAGCGTCCGGGTCGCCTCCGGGGGCACTCCGTCCATGGCCTGGATCTTGATCAGCAGTTCGTCACGGATGACGGTGGGGCGCCGGGGCGGGGTCGCGGCGAAGGTGTCCAGGTCCTCGCGGCCCGCCTCGGTGAGGGAGAACATCCGCTTGTCCGGCCGGCGTTCCTGGCGGACCACCCGGGCCTCGATCAGCCCGTCCCCGGCGAGCCGTTCGAGTTCGCGGTAGAGCTGCTGCGGGGTGGAGGCCCAGAAGTTGGCGAACGAGACGTCGAACAGCCTGGACAGCTCGTAGCCCGACGCCTCGCCCTCCAGGAGCGCGGCCAGGACGGCGTACTTGAGGGACATGTGGACAACGCTAGCAGCGGATGATTAATCTCATCCACACCTATTCAATTAGTTGACTATGGAGCTGTGATGCGGGCATTCCGTGAAGCGGTCGAGGCGCAGGACCTCGATGCCGCCGTGGCCCTGCTGGCCGAGGACGTCGTCTTCACCAGTCCGGTCGTGTTCAAGCCCTACGCGGGCAAGGCGATCACCGCCGCGATCCTGCGCGCGGTGGCCGAGGTCTTCGAGGACTTCCGGTACGTGCGCGAGATCCACGACACCGCGGGCCGCGACCACGCCCTGGTGTTCAAGGCCCGGGTCGGCGACCGCGAGGTCGAGGGCTGCGACTTCATCCACCTGGACGACGACGGCCTGATCGACGCGTTCACCGTGATGGTCCGCCCGCTGTCGGGCGCCCAGGCGCTGGCGGCGGCCATGGGCGCGCGGTTCGAGCAGATCGCCCGGGAGGCCGGACAGCACCCGGCGTGACCGTCCCCGGGCAGGCCGGCGGCCGGCCGGCGTGCGGCATCCGGGTGCTCACGGCCGGCCTCCGGCCCGGTCGGCGCGGCGCGGTGCGGGTGGCATTCCTACGTTGACGGGATGACCATCGGATTTGCTTCGCGGGCCGCCGCCTCCGGGTGCGCCCTCTGCACGGCCGGCCTGCTGGCCCTCGCGCCGGCCACCGCGACCGCCCGCCCGGCCACCGACACCCGGCCGCCGGACGCGGGAGCCACGGCGTCGGCCGCCCCGGCGTCGCTGCTGTACCGGTCCGGCACCCAGGTCCGCCGCCGTGCCGGGGCTCCCGAGGTCCCGGACCTGTCCGCCCGGTCGTGGCTGGTGGCCGACGCCCGCACCGGAACGGTGCTCGCCGCCCACGAGGCGCACCGGAAGCTGCCGCCCGCCAGCACCCTGAAGACCCTGTTCGCCCTCACCCTGCTGCCCAGCCTGCCGGCCGGCGTGCGCCACACCGTCAGCCCGAAGGAGCTCAAGGGCATCGGCGCCGGCAGTAGCCTGGTGGGGGTGGCAGAGGACCGCGCCTACCGGGTGTCCGACCTGTGGAACGGGGTGTTCCTCAGTTCGGGCAACGACGCCGTGCACGTCCTGTCCGCTCTCAACGGCGGCCGGCGGGCCACGGTGGAACGCATGCAGGCCAAGGCACGCGCCCTGGGCGCCCGCGACACCCGGGTCAAGTCGCCCGACGGCTACGACGCGCCGGGCCAGGTGTCCTCGGCCTTCGACCTGGCGGTGTTCGGCCGGGCGGGGCTGCGCAATCCCGACTTCGCCCGGTACTGCGCCCGCGCCGAGGCCCGCTTCCCCGGCCGGGACGGGGGGACGTACGGGATCCTCAACACCAACCGGCTGCTGACCGGCGCGGACGGGGTGAAGCCCTACCGGGGGCTGGTCGGGATCAAGAACGGCTACACGTCCCGCGCCGGCCACACGCTGGTCGCGGCGGCGCGCCGGGACGGACGCACCCTGGTGGTGACCGTGATGAACCCCCGCTCGGGCGGCACCCACGCCGTGTACGAGGAGGCGCGCTCCCTGCTGGACTGGGGCTTCGAGGCCGCGGGACGGGTCGACCCGGTCGGGTCCCTCGACGCCCTGTGGCCCGGGACCGAGGCCGGGGTCGCGGCGGGCCCGGAGGCCCGCACCGTCGCCGCCGCCGCAGCCGGGGCCGGCCCGCGGGAGCGGCCGGTGGCCTGGACGGTCGCGGGTGCCGCGCTGCTGGGCGCGGCGGCCGTGGCGCTGGTGCTGCGCCTGGCCTTCGGCCCGGCCCCGCGCGACTGATGCACCGGGCCGCCGCCCGCGGGCAGCCGGTCAGAACACCGACAGACCGGTCAGGGTGGTGAAGCGGTCCAGGGCCGCCACACCCGCCACCGAGTTGCCGTGCTCGTCCAGGCCCGGGCTCCACACGCAGAGCGTGCAGCGGCCCGGGACGACCGCGATGATGCCGCCGCCCACCCCGCTCTTGCCGGGCAGGCCCACCCGGTAGGCGAAGTCGCCGGCCGCGTCGTAGGTCCCGCAGGTCAGCATCACGGCGTTGACCTGCTTGGCCTGGCTGCGGCTGAGCAGCCGGGTGCCGTCGGCCCGGATGCCGTGCCGGGCCAGGAAGGAGGTGGCGGGCGCCAGGTCGGCGCAGGAGGCGGCGACGGAGCACTGCCGGAAGTACTGGTCGAGCAGGGCCGGCACCGGGTTGTCGATGTTGCCGTAGGACGCCATGAAATGAGCGAGGGCGGCGTTGCGGTCGCCGTGGGTCTCCTCGGAGGCGGCGATCTCCAGGTCGAAGTCCAGGCCGGGGTTGCCGCTCTCGGCGCGCAGCAGGGCGAGCAGTTCCCCGGCCGCGTCGCCGGTACGGGTGTGCAGCCGGTCGGTGACGACGAGGGCGCCCGCGTTGATGAACGGGTTGCGGGGGATGCCGTCCTCGTACTCCAGCTGCACCAGCGAGTTGAAGGGGTTGCCGGACGGCTCCCGGCCCACGTGCTCCCACAGGGAGTCGCCCTCCCGGGCCAGCACCAGGGCCAGCGTGAACACCTTGGTGATCGACTGCGCCGAGAACGGCTCCTGCCAGTCCCCCACCCCGTACACCGTGCCGTCCAGCTCGGCGACGGCCATGCCGAAGCGGCGCGGGTCCCGGGCCGCGAGCGCCGGGATGTAGTGGGCGGGAGTCCCCCGGCCGGGGGTGCGCTCGATCTCCTCGGCGATGCGTTCCAGTACCGGCAGGAAGGTCATCGACGACGTCATGATCCCCATTGTGCGCCCCTGGTCACCCCCAGAGGAGGCGGGCCGCCGCGGCACCCGCGAAGGCGGCGCCCACGCCGGTCACGACACTGACGACGACGTTGGCGGCGGCGAGGAGCCTCGCCCCGCTCCCGGCCAGCCGCATCGTCTCGTAGGAGAACGTCGAGTACGTGGTCAGCGCCCCGCACAGCCCGGTGCCGAGCAGCAGCTGCACCGAGTGCGGGGCGGCCCCGTAGGTGACGGCGCCGGTGAGCACGCCCAGGACGAGGCAGCCGGCCACGTTGACGGTGAAGGTGCCCCAGGGGAAGACGCTGTCGTGCCGCTTCGACACCCCGAGGTCGGTCAGGTACCGCAGGGGCGCGCCGACGGCGCCGCCGACGACGACCAGCAGCCAGTTCACTGCGCGCGCTCCCCGTCCCGGCCGGCACCGCGAAGGACCTCGCACTCGTCCAGCATGACCAGGCCCCCGGCGACCAGTTCGTCGAGCCGGGGCAGGAACGCGCGGACGCGGGTCTCGTCGTCGACGATCACCACCGCCACGGGCAGGTCCTCACTCAGCGACAGCAGCCGGGTGGTGTGGATCAGCGAGGAGGCGCCGAACCCCTCGATCCCGCGGAACACCGACGCCCCGGCGAGCCCGGCCCGATGGGCCCGGTGCACGATCTCGGTGTACAGCGGCCTGTGGTGCCAGACGTCGTTCTCCCCGACGAGGACTGTCAGGCGCAGGGCGCGACCGGCCGGTGTCCTCATGGCTGCCTCCATGTCACGATCCTGCGCGTCACCCCGGCGCCGCCCCACACCGCGGCCAGCGCCACCAGCGGTGTCAGCGCCAGGCAGGCCAGCCCCGCGGCGGCCCGGTCGGCGTCGACCAGCCTCTGGATGTCGACCGCGTAGGTCGAGAAGGTCGTGAACCCGCCCAGCACCCCGGTGCCGAAGAACGGCCGCACCAGCCGGTGGGCCGCCCACACGTCGCCGATGACGACCATGAACACGCCGATCACGGCGCACCCGACGGCGTTCACGCCCAGCGTGGTCCACGGGAAGCCGCCGTCGGCCGTCGGCCACAGCAGGGACGCCCCGTAGCGGGCCGAGGCGCCGAGCGCGCCGCCCAGTGCCACCACGGCCACCACAGGAACGTGCGGCCGCCGGGCAGGCGGCTGCCGAAGGGGTCCGTGGACGGCGGCATCGGGATCCGCGGGCTCGCCCACGGCCGGAACGTGCGGGGGATTCATCGGGTCCACGCCTCCTACTCGCCGGGCGCCCCCCGGTCTCGGGGTGCACGCGATCGCAAGGAGGGACCGTTGGCGGCCACCGTGCCGCGGTTCGGATCCGGCGGGCCCCACCGCCGGGCACGGGCCGGGCCCGCGACGCTCTCAGCGTACCGGCACCGGACGGGTGGCCGGGACGGGGCGGGGGCCGGTCACCAGCCGTGCTGCCAGCCCTTTTCGATCATGCGGGCCACCTCGGCGATGCGCACCTCGTCGCGCCGGTAGCGCGGCGGGCCGTCGGAGCGGTCGACGTGCAGCAGGCCGAGGGCGGTGAGGAGGCCGAGGTGGGTGCGGGCGACCGGGCCGGGCATCCCTAAGCGGACCGCGACGGCGTCGGCGGTGGCGCCGCTCTCGACGAGTCCGGGCTGTTTGAGCCAGGTCAGGATGTGCAGCCGTGTCCCGTCGACGGGAGTCCTCAGCATGTCGTCCACCTCCACCGCGGGCGCCGCTCTGCGGGCTCCTCCACTGTCCCGCAACCGGGTCCACCGTGTCCCGGACTCGGGCAGCGTTGGCGTGTCAACAGGCCTGCGGGGCACGGAGGTTGGCCGACGGAGCACGGTCCGTACCGGACGACCGCCCCGGTGGTCCCGCGGAGCCGGACCGCAGGGGACCCGCCTCCGTCCCGCACCGGCCGGCGGGGTGCCGGGGGGACAGGGGCGGACGGCGCGCTAGGGGCGGGCGAGCAGCGTGCGCACTCCCTCCGAGGTGAGGGTCAGCCGGTGCTCGGAGCTGCCGTCGATGGTGAGGGAGAGCTCCTCGGCCGGCCACTGCGCGGCGAGCGCCCCGAGCGGCACCAGGCGGTAGCGGGAGACGAACGGCAGCAGTCCCGCCATCTCCGTCTCCGAGGTGAACACGGGCACCACCTGGGTGCCGCCCGGCTGCTCCAGCACCGGCAGCGCCACGGCACCGGGATCGGCGGCCTCCTCGTCGCCCGTGTCGTCGGGCACCGGGATCAGGACGTCACTGCCCGCCAGAGCGTCCAGCGCGGCAGCGTCCTCGGTGTTCTGCGCCAGCGCGTCCAGGGCGCGCTGGGCGGGCGTGGGGGCGTTGTTCTCGTGCGCGGGTGTTTCCATGACAGATTCCCTGCTGGCGGAGGTTCGTGCGGCACACCCGGACCAAGATCGCTTCCGGGCGCGGTCCTGCACGCGTACCCGGTCCGCCGCGGCGCAACCCTGGGGAATCGGACCCCCTGCCGCTCCCCTGAAACACCTGGCTATCATATGAGCGCCGTCTAGCTCGAAAGATGATCCTGTGACTGTCAACGAAGACTCGTTCACCACCTGGCAACACCGCGAGGAGACCGCTGAGTCGATGATCCCGATCATCGGGAAGCTGCACCGCGAGCGGGACGTCACCGTCCTGCTGCACAGCCGCTCCTTGGTGAACAAGTCGGTGGTCAGCATCCTCAAGACCCACCGCTTCGCCCGGCAGATCGCCGGCGAGGAACTCTCCGTCACCGAGACGCTGCCGTTCCTCCAGGCGCTCACCACGCTCGACCTCGGCCCGTCCCAGATCGACATCGGCATGCTGGCCGCGACCTACCGGGCGGACGACCGCGGACTGTCGGTGGCGGAGTTCACCGCGGAGGCCGTCGCGGGCGCCACCGGCGCCAACAAGATCGACCGCCGCGAGCCGCGCGACGTCGTCCTCTACGGCTTCGGCCGCATCGGCCGGCTCCTCGCCCGGCTGCTGATCGAGAAGTCCGGATCCGGCAACGGCCTGATGCTGCGCGCCATCGTCGTCCGCCAGGGCGGCGAGCAGGACCTCGTCAAGCGCGCCTCCCTGCTGCGCCGCGACTCCGTGCACGGCCAGTTCCAGGGCACCATCACCGTGGACGAGGCGAACAGCACGATCACCGCCAACGGCAACAGCATCAAGGTGATCTACGCGAACGACCCCTCGCAGGTCGACTACACGGCGTACGGCATCAAGAACGCGATCCTGATCGACAACACCGGCAAGTGGCGCGACCGCGAGGGCCTCTCGCAGCACCTGCGCCCCGGCGTCGACAAGGTCGTCCTGACCGCGCCCGGCAAGGGCGACGTGCCCAACATCGTGCACGGCGTCAACCACGACACCCTCAAGCCGGACGAGCAGATCCTGTCCTGCGCCTCCTGCACCACCAACGCGATCGTGCCGCCGCTGAAGGCCATGGCCGACGAGTACGGCGTGCTGAGCGGCCACGTGGAGACCGTCCACTCGTTCACCAACGACCAGAACCTGCTGGACAACTACCACAAGTCCGACCGACGCGGCCGCTCGGCGCCGATGAACATGGTGATCACCGAGACCGGTGCCGCCTCCGCCGTCGCCAAGGCGCTGCCCGACCTCAAGGCACGCATCACCGGCAGCTCCATCCGCGTGCCGGTGCCCGACGTCTCCATAGCGATCCTCAACCTCCGCCTGGGCCGGGCCACCGACCGCCAGGAGGTCCTGGACTACCTGCGCAACGTCTCGCTCACCTCGCCGCTGAAGCGCCAGATCGACTTCATCAGCGCCCCCGACGCGGTCTCCAGCGACTTCATCGGCTCGCGCCACGCCTCGATCGTGGACGCGGGCGCCCTGAAGGTCGAGGACGACAACGCGATCCTCTACCTCTGGTACGACAACGAGTTCGGCTACTCCTGCCAGGTCGTCCGGGTCGTCCAGCACGTCTCGGGCGTGGAGTACCCGACGTTCCCGGCGCCGGCGGTCTGACCGGTACGGAACGGGGCGGGGACGTGGGAGCGCCCCCGCGAAGAAGCAGCGGGGCCGGCGTGGTCGTCGGCCCCGCGGCCGTTGCCGCGCACGGCCGGCGGGACCCGCCGGCCGGAATCGCGCCGCCCGGATCGGTGACAGAAAGCGAACCTGGGGGTCCAGATCGGTAACGATCGTCCGGGATCGCTTGCTCAGCGTGAAACACTTCCTACGCTGCGGGCATGTCCCTCTTCAGCAGTCGCACCAGCAGACGTCCCCGTATCGTTCCCGCCCTCGACGACGCCGATCTGGCGCGCGCCCTGCGGCAGTTGAACAAGCGAGGTGCCGGAAGCGGCCGGGCTCCGGAGGTGACGCTCGTCGCCACGCTGCTGGAGGAGGCGGGGGACGACTGGGACCGCCGCAGCCACCGCGCCTCCGTCCTCGCCGAGGCGACGGCCGGCACCGGGCTCGCCTCGGCCTGGCTGTCCCGGGAACCGGACAACGCCGACGCGCTGGTCTTCCACTCCTGGGTCGGCGTGATGCGCGGCCTGCGGGACCGGCGGGCGGAGGACGCCGCACAGCTGGTCAACCAGTGCCACCGGGCCGCCGAGATCTCCCCCGCCGACCCGACACCCTGGGTGGTCCTGCTCGGGCTGGCCCGGGTCGAGCGGTACGGGCAGAACGACGTCAACGCCATCTGGCGGGAGGCCACCGGCCGCGACCGCTGGCACCGCGAGGCGTATGTGCAGATGCTCGCCTACCTGTCGCCGGAGGAGGGCGGTTCGAGCGCCTCCGTCCTGGACTTCATCGACGTCGTCCGCACCCGCATCCCCGCCAACGCGCCCTGCGCGGCGATCGAGATCGCGGCCGCCGTCCGGCAGTACCAGGGGCTGCTCGCGCAGGGCGGGGTGCGGGCCATGACGGCGGGCCAGCTGTGGGAGGGCGGGCAGATCGCGGCGGCCCTGGAGCAGGCGTCCGGGCTGTGGGCCAAGCCGGGCTTCTTCCAGCACGCGGCGGCCCAGGCCGACCTGAACGTGCTGGCGTACGCGCTGTGCGCGGCCGGGCGGGCCGCCGACGCGCACCACGTCTTCCAGGTCCTGCAGGGCACCGTCACCCCGTGGCCGTGGAACGTCGACGGGCCCGCGGTGCAGCGCTTCGAGCAGCACCAGGCCAAGGCGGAGCGGGGGCGGCAGGGAGGCATCGGAGGGAGCTGACGCCCGGCCTGCCGCCGCCCCGGTCAGTGCCGGTCGAAGACCGCCCCGACGGCCTCCCGCAGCACCCGGGCCGGGTCGGTGACCGGGCCCTCGGACCGCCACGCGACGAACCCGTCGGGGCGGACGAGGACCGCGCCGCCGGCGGTGATGCCGTGCGCCCCGGCCCAGTCCGCGCCGTCCACCGGACGCAGGTCGGTGTCCGGCCCGTCGCCCACCCGGTAGGCGGTGAGCGGCACGGACAGCCGCTCGGCCACCCGGGCCGCCGCCGCGTGCCAGGGGCAGTCGGCGCCCGCGGCGCTCAGCAGTACGGGCGTGCGCTCGTACAGGTCGAGGGTGGAGATCCGGCTGCCGGCCCGCTCCAGCCAGACGTGGGGGGCGCGGCTGCCCGGCTCGCCGACCAGCCGCACCCCGTCGGGGACGACGGGGTCGGCGGGGTCGGCGCCGAGGACCGCGCCCCGCGGGTAGCGGTAGGCCAGGGCCACGTTGAGGATGCCGCCCTTGCGGCCCCCGGGGCCGCCCGCCCCCTCGGCGGGGGTGTAGCCGGGGTGGCTGTGCTCGACCGAGCGTGACGAGGCGCGGGCGCTGGTCGCCTCGGCGACGGGCCTGCGCTCGGCGTCGTAGGAGTCCAGCAGCCCGGGGCCGGCCCAGCCGCCGAGCACCGCGGCCAGCTTCCAGGCGAGGTTGTGCGCGTCCTGGATACCGGTGTTGGAGCCGAAGGCCCCCGTGGGGGACATCTCGTGGGCCGAATCGCCGGCCAGGAACACCCGGCCGTCGGCGTACCGTTCGGCGACCCGCTCGGCGGCGTGCCAGGCGGCGCGGGCGGTGACGGTGACATCGAGGTCCGGTACGCCCACGGCGCGCCGGATGTGGGCGGCGCACCGCTCGTCGGTGAACTCCTCCAGCGTCTCCCCGTGTTCGGGGTGCCAGGGGGCGTGGAACACCCAGCGCTCGCGGTTGTCCACCGGCAGCAGGGCACCGTCGCCGTCCGGGCTGGTCAGGTAGCAGACGATGAAGCGCCGGTCCCCCACCACGTCGGCCAGGTCACGGGAGGTGAAGGTGATGCTGACGTTGTGGAACAGGTCGCCGGGGCCGTTGTGGGCGATGCCCAGCCGCTCCCGGACGGGGCTGCGGGGGCCGTCGGCGGCGACGAGGTAGTCCGCCCGGATGGTGGTGTGCTCGCCGGTCTCCCGGCTCTTGACCCGGGCGGTGACCCCGTCGGCGTCCTGGTCGAAGGACATCATCTCGGTGTGGAAGCGCAGGTCGCCGCCGAGTTCGCGGGCCGCCTCCACCAGCACGGGTTCGAGGTCGTTCTGGCTGCACAGGCACCAGCCGGTGGGGCTGAAGCGGGCCAGGCCGCCGCCGGGGTCGATCTCGCGGAACAGCCACTCCCCCGCATCGCCCACCAGGCTCGGCGTCTGGAGGATGCCGTGGTTGTCCGCCAGCACGGAAGCGGCCCGCTTGATCCCCTCCTCGACGCCGGCGGTCCGGAACAGCTCCATGGTCCGCACGTTGTTGCCGCGTCCGCGCGGGTGCACGGACGTGCCGGCGTGACGTTCGACCAGCGTGTGGGGCACGCCGAGGCGTCCGAGGAACACGGACGTGGACAGGCCCACGAGCGAGCCCCCGACGACGAGGACGGGCGTGCGGTGACCGACCTCGCCGGCCGCTTCGAATCGGTTCATGGAGAAACGCCTCCAGCGTGGCCCGCGCGGGGCTGGGAAAGGGGACGCCTCTTCCATGCCCGGTGCGGGCCGCCCCTCGTCCCGGCAGCACCCGGATGGCACGCGGTTCACCCAGGTGCACCGTGTCGCTCGCGCGCTCCTCGGGCCGCGTCAACCATCGAGTCATGGCGACCCCGGCCCCCTTCGGACAGGCGGTCGTTCCTGACCCTCGACAGAAGAACTGTCGCGAAGAAGAGGAGAGGTGTGCCGGATGACCACGTCGGGACGCATAGCGCAGTCCGCCTTCGACGGCTCCAGGCTGCGGGTGATCCTGCTGCTCGACCTGTACGAAGGAGCTCAGCAGCAGTTCCTCGACGCCTACGAGCACATGCGGAGCAAGGTCGCCTCCGTCCCCGGCCACATCAGTGACCAGCTCTGCCAGTCGATCGAGAACCCCTCGCAGTGGCTCATCACCAGCGAGTGGGAGAGCGCCCCGCCCTTCCTGGCCTGGGTGAACAGCGAGGAGCACGTCGAGACCGTCCGGCCGATGCACAGCTGCGTCCGCGACACCCGCTCGATGCGCTACAGCATCCTGCGCGAGACCCACCGCGACCAGCCGTCCGCGTCCGGCGCGGCGGCGGCCGGCCTGCAGACCGCCGCCCGCGTGGGCGAGGGAGTGGCCCGCCACGCCCTCACGTTCACCGTGAAGCCGGGCTCCGAGTCCAAGGTCGCCGAACTCCTGGCCGGGTACGAGTCCCCCGAGGCCCAGGTCGACGAGACCACCCGGCTGCGCCGCACGTCCCTGTTCATGCACGGCAACCGGGTCGTACGCGCCGTCGAAGTGGAGGGCGACCTGCTGGCGGCGCTGCGGCACGTGGCGAAGCAGCCCGGGGTACGGGCCGTCGAGCAGGCCCTGGACCCGTACCTCGAGCAGGAACGGGACCTCACCGACCCCGACTCCGCCCGGGTGTTCTTCACCCGCGCCGCCCTCCCGGCCGTGCACCACGTGGTGTCCGCCGGCCCCGAACCCACCGGCCTGCGGCGGCACATGCTGTACTACCCGGCCGTCACCGGCCGTGGCACGGAACTGGCCCGCTTCCTGGCCCACCAGGACGAGGCCGCGGCCGACGACCCGTCCGGCCCGGTGTACGCGAGCACCGTCTTCCAGCGCGACGACACCGTGGTCCGCCTGGTCGACGTCACCGGCGAGCTCGACCTCGACCTGCACGCCGCCCTCGGCATCAAGGGCGCCGGCAAGGCCGCCGAGCTGGAGCGGCTGCTGGACGGCGCCGCGATCGGCGTCGAGGGGTCCCTGGACTCGGACCGCACCCTCAACCGGCTCCTGTCGCACGCCGACATGATGCCCGTCACCGACCGCAGCTCGGCGGCTTCCTGACGGTCAACTGCGGTGACGTCGGGCCGTCGACGCCCCGACGTCACCGCCCCACCCGGAGGTACCAATCATGTCCAAGCAGCATCCACGCATCGTGGACCTGAGCGAGACGGAACCCAACCGCCGGCGCGGGGGTGACCTCAGGACCCTCCTCACCCCCGCCACGGTGGGCTCCACCAGCGGCTTCATGGGCCTGGCCATCATCAAGCCCGGTGAGCGCATCGGCGAGCACTACCACCCGTACTCCGAGGAGTTCGTGTACGTCGTCAGCGGCGCGCTCGAAGTGGACCTGGACGGTGAGCCGTTCCCGCTGCGGGCCGAGCAGGGCCTGCTGATCCCGGTCGACATGCGGCACCGCTTCCGCAACGTCTCCGACGAGGAGGCACGGATGGTGTTCCACCTGGGTCCGCTGGCCCCGCACCCGAGTCTGGGGCACGTCGACACCGAGGAGAACGTCTCCAGCGAGGCCGGACCGCAGCTGACGGTCGGCGGGCCGCAGCACGGCCGGCCTTCCGAGCCCAGCGGGGCCATAAAATGACCCGGCGAGTGGCCGTCACCGGTATCGGTGTGGTCGCTCCCGGAGGGACCGGGACGACGGCGTTCTGGGACCTCCTCGCAGCCGGCCGCACCGCCACCCGCGGCATCACCCTGTTCGACCCGGCGGGACTGCGCTCCCGCATAGCCGCCGAGTGCGACTTCGACCCCTTCGCGCACGGCCTCGACCCGGACCTGTGCCAGCACGCCGACCGGTACATCCAGTTCGCGGCGGTCGCGGCCGACGAGGCGGTGCGGGAGGCCGGTCTCGGCTCCTCCCCCGCCGACCCGTGGCGCACCGCGGTCTCCCTGGGCAGCGCGGTCGGCGGCACCACCCGGCTGGAACACGACTACGTCCAGGTCAGCGAGCACGGCAGCCGCTGGGACGTCGACCACCGGGCGGCCGATCCGAAGCTGCACCTGGCGTTCCAGCCGAGCACCCTCGCCTCGGTCGTCGCCGAACGCTTCGGCGCCCGCGGCCCGGTGCAGACGGTCTCCACCGGCTGCACCTCCGGGCTCGACGCGGTCGGCTACGGCTTCCACACCGTCGCCGAGGGCCGCGCCGACGTGTGCATCGCGGGGGCGTCCGACTCCCCCATATCGCCGATCACCATGGCGTGCTTCGACGCCATCAAGGCGACGTCGCCGAACAACGACGACCCCGAGCACGCCTCCCGGCCCTTCGACGCCCGTCGCGACGGGTTCGTCATGGGTGAGGGCGCGGCGGTGCTCGTCCTCGAGGAGTACGAGCACGCCCGGGCCCGCGGCGCGGACATCCTCTGCGAGATCGGCGGGTACGCCACCTTCGGCAACGCCTACCACATGACGGGTCTGACCAGTGAGGGACTGGAGATGGCCCGGGCCATCGACAGCACGCTGGAGCAGGCCCGGCTCGACCCGACACGGATCGACTACGTCAACGCGCACGGCTCCGGCACCCGGCAGAACGACCGGCACGAGACGGCGGCGGTGAAGCGGTCGCTGGGCGCCCACGCCCACGACACGCCCATGAGCTCCATCAAGTCCATGGTGGGGCACTCGCTCGGCGCGATCGGCGCGATCGAGGTGGTCGCCTGCGTCCTGGCGCTGAAGCACCAGGTGGTGCCGCCGACGGCGAACTACGAGACTCCCGACCCGGAGTGCGACCTGGACTACGTGCCGCGCACCGCCCGCCCGCGGAAGCTGGACAACGTGCTCTCCGTGGGCAGCGGGTTCGGCGGCTTCCAGTCCGCGGTGCTGCTGACCGGGCCGGGCGGGAGGACCCCATGAGCACAGAGCGCACACGGCACAGCCGGCGACCCCGGAGCGCGGCCGTCACCGGGATCGGGGTGATCGCGCCCAACGGGATGCGCCCCGACGCCTACTGGAAGGCCGTCAGCGAGGGTGTCTTCGTGCTGGACCGGATCAGCCGTGAGGGCTGCGGCGATCTGCCGCTGCGGGTGGCCGGTGAGGTCCGCGCCTTCGACGCGGGGGCTCTGATCGAGGACCGGTTCCTCGTGCAGACCGACCGGTTCAGCCACTTCGCGATGGCCGCCGCCGCCCTCGCCCTCGACGACGCCGGGCTCGGCAGCGGTGACCCCGCGGACCCGTTCGGCGTCGGGGTGGTCACCGCCGCCGGATCCGGAGGTGGTGAGTTCGGCCAGCGCGAGCTGCAGAAACTCTGGGGCCAGGGACCGAAGTTCGTCGGCCCCTACCAGTCGATCGCCTGGTTCTACGCGGCGAGCACCGGCCAGATCTCCATCCGCGGCGGCTTCAAGGGCCCTTGCGGTGTGGTGGCCAGTGACGAGGCCGGCGGGCTGGACGCCCTGGCGCACGCGGCCCGCGACGTGCGGCGCGGCACCGGCACGATGCTGGTGGGGGCCGCCGAGGCGCCGCTCGCCCCGTACTCGATGGTGTGCCAGCTCGGTTACCCCGAACTGAGCACCGTCGAGGAGCCCGAGCGGGCCTACCGCCCGTTCACCGAGGCGGCCTGCGGCTTCGTGCCCGCCGAGGGCGGTGCGCTGCTCGTCGTGGAGGACGAGGAGCGGGCCCGGGAGCGGGGTGTGCCGGTGCGGGCCACGCTGGCCGGGCACGCGGCCACCTTCACGGGGGCGTCCCGCTGGGCGGACTCCCGGGCCGGCCTGGCCCGGGCGATCGAGGGCGCCCTCGACGAGGCGGGCTGCGCCCCGGAGGAGATCGACGTGGTGTTCGCCGACGCGATGGGCGTCCCCGAAGCGGACCGGGCGGAGGCACTGGCGATCGCCGACGCCCTCGGCGCGCACGGCACGCGGGTTCCCGTGACGGCTCCCAAGACCGGCATCGGACGGGCGCACTGCGCGGCGCCGGTGCTGGACACGGTGGCCGCGGTGCTCGCCATGGAACACGGTCGGGTGCCGCCCACCCCGAACGTGTCCGACATCTGCCACGACCTCGACCTGGTGACGACGCGTGCCCGCCCGGCCGAGCTGCGCACCGCCCTCGTCCTCAGCAGGGGACTGATGGGTTCCAACGCGGCGCTGGTCGTGCGCCGCGGTGGCGAGTCCGCCCGGCAGGACCGGGCGGGGAAGGAGCAGACAGCATGATCACCACCGAAGTGACCTTCGACGAACTGGCCGCCCTGATGAAGAAGGCGGCCGGCATCACCGTCGACCCGCAGGAGCTGAGGCAGGCCGCGGAGTCCCCCTTCGACTCCTTCGGACTGGACTCGCTCGGGCTGCTCGGCATCGTCGGCGAGCTGGAGAACCGCTACAGCCGGTCGCTGCCGCCCGACTCGGAGCGCTGCAGGACGCCCCGGGAGTTCCTGGACCTCGTCAACAACACCCTCAAGGCTGGAGCCTGAAAAGTGGCAGGACACACCGAGAACAGCATCACCATCGACGCTCCCTTCGACCTCGTCTGGGAGATGACCAACGACCTCGAGAACTGGCCGGACCTGTTCAGCGAGTACGCCTCCGTCGAGGTGCTCTCGCGCGAGGGCGACACGACGACGTTCCGCCTGACCATGCACCCGGACGACAACGGGAAGGTGTGGAGCTGGGTGTCGGAGCGCACCCCGGACCGCGCGGCACGGACGGTGCGGGCCCGCCGGGTCGAGACGGGCCCGTTCGCCCACATGGACATCCTGTGGGAGTACGCACAGCTGCCGGGCGGCGTGCAGATGCGCTGGACGCAGGACTTCGCGATGAAGCCCGACGCCCCGGTCGACGACGCCTGGATGACGGACAACATCAACCGCAACTCGCGCACCCAGATGGCGCTCATCCGGGACCGGATCGAGCAGGCCGCCCGGGAGCGGGACGGCGCGTCCGTCGCGTCCACCCGCTGAGACACCGGTCCGGGAAGTCCGGGACGGTCCAAGGTCCAGGAAGGACAGCACCGATGCACCACGCCCTGATCGTCGCCCGGATGGCTCCCGGTTCGGCGACGCGGATCGCCGATGTCTTCGCCGCCTCCGACCAGGGGGAACTGCCCCACCTGGTCGGGGTGAGCCGGCGGCGCCTGTTCCAGTTCGGCGACGACGTGTACCTGCACCTCATCGAGTCCGAGCAGGACCCGGCGCCCGCCATCGCGAAGGTGGCCGGTCATCCCGAGTTCCGCAGCATCAGCGAGCAGTTGGAGGCGTACGTCAGCCCGTACGACCCGGCGACGTGGCGCAGCCCGAAGGACGCCATGGCGGAGTGCTTCTACCGCTGGGAGCGCACCGGCTCGTAGCGGGCCGGGAACGTCCCGAGGCCGCCGGCTCCGCGTCGGTCGCGGAGCCGGCGGCCTCATGTGTGCGGGGCGACGGGCCGGCCCGTCGCCCCGTCATTGCGTCTAGGGGACGGTGCAGTCGAAGGCGTGCAGGTAGGCGTTGACGGGGCTGACGTCGCCGATGACGAGGCCGGCGCCGGTCAGCCGGTCGGTCATGCTCTGCCGGGTGTGCTTGGCGCCGCCGACGTTGAGGAGCAGCAGCAGGTCCATCGCGGTGGTGAACCGCATGGAGGGGGTGTCGTCGACGAGATTTTCGATGACGACGACCCGGGCCCCGGACCGTGCCGCCCGGCGGATGTTGGCCAGGGCCCTGCGGGTGCTGTCGTCGTCCCATTCCAGGACGTTCTTGATGATGTACACGTCGGCCTGGACGGGGATGTCCTCGCGGCAGTCGCCGGGGACGACCGTGACCCGGTCGGCCAGGGAGCCGCCCCCGCGCAGCCGCGGGTCCGCGTTCTCCACGACGCCCGGCAGGTCCAGCAGGGTGCCGTGCAGGTGGGGGTGCTTCTCCAGCAGGCTGGCCAGCACGTGGCCCTGGCCGCCGCCGATGTCCACCACGGAGGCCACGCCGGTCAGGTCGAGCAGCCGGGCGACGTCCCGCGCGGACTGCTCGCTGGAGGTCGTCATGGCGCGGTTGAAGACGTGCGCGGACTCGGGGGCCGACTCGTTGAGGTAGGTGAAGAACTCCTCGTCGTAGACGTCCTCGAAGACGTTGCGTCCGGAGCGCACGGCCTCGTCGAGCTGCGGCCAGACGTTCCAGGTCCACGGTTCGGTGCACCACAGGGCGATGTAGCGCAGGCTGTGGGGGTCGTCCTCGCGCAGCAGGCGGGACATGTCGGTGTGCGCGAAGGTGCCGTCGGGCCGCTCGGTGAAGACACCCTGGCAGGTGAGCGCCCGCAGCAGGCGGCGCAGGGTGTGGGGCGGGGCCTTCACCGCCTCGGCCAGGTCGTCGACGGTCAGGGGGGTGTCGTCCAGCGCGTCGGGCACGCCCAGGCGCACGGCCGCGCGTACGGCGGCGGCGCAGGCCGCCCCGAAAACGAGCTCCCTCAGCCGCATGGGCGGCGGGGGAGCCGGATCAACGGTGGTCATCCGTTGCCTCGCTTCTGCTGATGCTGTGATGGGGGGTGGGGGGCGAGCAGGGCCGGGTCAGCACATGCCGGCGGGCTCGGAGAGGGTGCAGGTGTTGCCGCGGAACGTGTTGGTGGTGGCCGTGTCGCGGTTGGCGAGGTCGGCCGGGCTGTTGCCGGTCACCAGGTTGTCGCGGATGTCGTTGCGTTCGTTGACGGCGCCGACGAAGCTCTTGAACAGCACGATGCCGCCGGACAGCGGGGAGGTGCCCTGGTTGTTCTCGACCCGGTTGCGGGCCACCACGGTGTCCTCGGCGCCGGTGAGGACGATGCCCGAGCCCTGGAGGAAGGGCAGCCGGGGCGTGGCGGCGCAGTGCTTGTTGTTGGCGTGGATGTGGTTGCGGGTGACGCTCAGGTCGCCGGCGCGCGGCGTGGACTCGTCGCCCACGACGAAGACGGCGGCACAGTTGCCGGTGGCCTCGTTGCGTTCGACGCTGAGGTTGCGCAGGCGCCGCACGGTGACGCCGATGCGGTTGCCGAGCATGCGGTTGTCGCGGATCACGGTGCCGTCCGCGTCGCGGGCGCCTTCCTCGGTGTCGATGGTGTTGGACACGAACAGCCCGGCGTCGCCGTTGTCCCGGGCCACGTTGTGGCTGAGCAGGCTGCGCACCGAGCGCTCCTCGGCGATGCCCCACTGTCCGTTCTTCTCGGAGGTCACGCCGCGCACCTCCAGCTTCTCGGTGCGGGTGGCCCACAGGCCGTTCTTCTCGTAGCCGCGCAGGGTCAACGAGCGTACGGAGACGTCCTCGAGGGGTTCCTTGTCGGTGCCGGTGATGCAGATGCCGTTGCCGGCCTCGGCGCAGGCGTCCTTGCCGGTGCCCGGGACCAGTACGGTGCGTCCCGCTCCGGAGCCGCGCAGGGTCACGTCGGAGACGGTGATGCTGACGCTCTCCTTGTAGGTGCCGGGCGCGATGAGGACCGTGTCGCCGGGCTCGGCCGCGTCGACGGCCTTCTGGATGGACTGGCCGGGGGTCACCCGGTGCACGGAGCGGTGGTCCGCCGACGGTGCGGCGGCCAGGCCCGAGGCCACGATCGCGGCGGTGCAGGCGAGGTAGGTGAGGTGTCGTTTGGTCATGAGCCGAAGCTATGAGCGGCGATACCGCCCCGCCACCGGTGATCGCCCAGGTGGGCTCGGTGTGCGGCGGGCGTCCGGGCGGCAGGCGACGGTCCGTCAGAGCGGTGGCCGGGCCCCGGCGGTGGACCCGGGTCCGGGGCCGGGGCCCGGGTCCACGGGAGGGGCCCGGGTCCACGGCCGGGGCCCGGGTCCACGGGAGGGGCCCGGGTCCACGGCCGGGGCCCGGGTCCACGAGAGGGGCCCGGGTCCACGAGAGGGGCCCGGGTCCACGGGAGGGGCCCTGCGGACGCGCCGGGGCGCTCCCGCGGCGCCCGCGACCGGCACCGCCAGGGCGGGCAGCCGGGTCAGCGGTTCATGGCCGCCCAGAACTCCTCGAAGGACATCCGGCCGTCGCCGTCGGTGTCGAGGGAGGCGATCAGCTCGCGGGCCTGGGCCTCGGTGATCTGCGAGCCCTCCAGCTCGGCCACCACCTGCCGGTACTCCTCCGCGGTGACCTGGCCGTCCCCGTCCAGGTCGTAGCGGTCGAAGACCTTCCGCGCCGCCGTCTCCACGATGTCCGCCATGTGTTCCGTCCTTCCGTGATCTTCGGTGACGGGGCCACAGTAGCGGCCTGCCCCGCCGGGAATTCCGGGGCGGTCCGGGTGCTCGTGCGCCGTCGGCGGTCAGCCGGCGGAGGCGAGGGCGGCCCGTCCGGCGTCGAGGAGGGAGCGGGTCCGGGGGAAGTCCCGCAGCTGCTCCTCCAGGGCGTCCAGGGCGGGCGGCAGGGAGCGGGCCGGCACGCCCCGGGCCGCGAGGATCTCGGCGGTCCAGGTGAGGAAGCCGGTGAGGATGCCGGGGTCGTCGACGTAGAGGGCGGCGGTCAGGAAGTCGACGATGTGGGCGAGGTCCTCGGCGGTGCGCTCGCGCTGGTCCTGGTCGTAGTCGCGCATCGGGGGGAACCGCTGTTCCAGGCGTTCCATCGTGCCGCGCACCAGGCCGTGCGCGGCGCGGGTGACCATGGTGTATTCCTGGTCCGCGAGGTGCGGCAGGTCGTCGACGGCCTGGTGGGGCGGCCGGGGTGCGGGCAGCGGCCCGGCCTCCAGCCGGTCGGCCGCGGCGCGGGCGTCCGGCGCCCACGCGTCGGCGCCGAGCAGCCGGGCGTAGCGGCCGTCGACGCCGAAGCCGAGGCCGCCGACCATGACGGGGACCCCGGTCGCCTGCACCGCGGTGATCGCCGCGTGGGCGACGGGCAGCCGGGTGGACAGGGCGGCCGACAGGCACACCACGGACGATCCGGTGCGGTGGATCTGCCGGACCAGGTGCGCGGTGGGGACCTGCGCGCCGAGGTAGCCGACCTGCCGGCCGCGCAGCCGCAGGGTCTCGGCGAGCAGCCGGGCGGGCAGGGCGTGCCACTCCTTGTCCACGCAGGCGACCGTCACCCGGCCGCGTGCGGGGTCGGGGCGGGGCACGGGCAGGAGGGCGACGACCCGGTCGCTGATGGCGGTCGCGGCGTGCTCGTCGGCCACGCCGATGCGGTTGGCGGCCCACTCCAGGCCCACCCGGTGCTGGACGGCGCCGATGACCTCCAGGAGGACCGTCTCCGCGTCCAGTCCGGCGTCGAGCGCCCCGGTCACCACGTCGGCGGCCTCGTACTCGTCCGCCGCGAGAGCGGCCTGCCAGAGCTTCTCGGCCCACTGCCCGGCGCGTGCGTCACCGGTGGCGGGGGCCAGACGGGCGCCGATGCCGTGGGCGGGCCCGTCACTGCGCGAGGCTGAAGGTGTGACCGTCATACCGTACGACTGCCCCGGGTCGCGGTGTCCACATCACCCGGGACTCCCCCGCGGGGCGCGGTGATGGCCAGGACGGCGATGTCGTCGTGCCGGCCGCCGCCGATCCAGGCGTCCGTGAGCATCTGGACGCGCTCCACCACGGCCGCCGCGGGCAGACCACCGCACTCGGCCAGGGCCCGCTTGAGGCGGTCCTCCCCGAACTGGACGTCACCGAGCGGGCCGCCCTTGGCCTCGGTGACACCGTCCGTGTACAGCAGGCACGTCTCGCCGGGCGCCAGCCGGACGTGCGCGGTGCGGGAGGTGATCTCCGGGAGGACGCCGATCAGGGTGCCCCCGGTGTCGGCCTCCTCGACGGTGCCGTCCCGCCGCACGATCAGCGGCGGCGGGTGACCCGCGGACGTCAGGCGCAGCGCCACGGCGCTGCCCTCGCGGTGGGCGGAGGCCAGGACGAGGGTGGCGAACCGCACCCGGCCGCCCTCGCTGCGCATCGCGTTGTTCAGCAGGCGCAGCATCCGGCCGTGGTCGTCCGCCATCGGCCGCAGCGCGTGCAGGGTGCTCCGGATGCGGCCGGTGATCACGGCCGCGTCGAGGCCCTTGCCGGCCACGTCGCCCAGGACGGCGAGCGTCTCCGCGCAGTCCTCGCCGGGCGGGTGGACGTCGTAGAAGTCGCCGCCGACGCGGTCGGTGTCGACGCTCGCGCGGTAGCCCCCGGCGAATTCCGTGCCCTCGACGTGCCGCAGGGTGGGCGGCAGGAGGGCGCGCATCAGGGTGTCGGCGACCTGGTTCTGCTCGGCGTACAGCCGCGCGGCCGACATGGCCGCTCCGGCCCGGGCGGCGAACAGCCCGGCGAACTCGGCCTCCGACGCGTCGAACGCCGCGTGCCGGGCACGCCGCAGCAGGATCAGCGCACCGGCGGACAGGCCGTGCCCGGGCAGCGGGGTGACCGCCATCGCACCGACCGGCCCGAACTCCTCGGGAATCAGCCAGGCGGGGGCGGTGGCGGGGTCGATCCAGCGCGGGGGCACCGGCGGGAAGCCCTGCAGCGCCTCGTCCAGGCCGGGCACCGACTCGGGAGCGGCGGCCACGGAGCTCCGGGTGACCCGGCCCCGCTGGTCCCGGACGACCACGGGCAGCCGGCGGGCACCGGTCTGCGCGATCACCACGGCCGCGTCGGCCAGGTGCTCGGCCGCCAGCCGGGCGGTGACCTCCATGCACCGCTCCAGGTTCAGCGACGCGAGCAGGGCACTGGACGCCTCGGCCAGGAAGCGGGCGCGCCGGCGTTCCGCCTCCAGTTCGGCGGTCAGCGTGCGCTCCACGGTCTCGTCCTGCAGCCACCAGGCGGTCAGGCCGCCGTCGAGCGGGGACGCCGTGGCGGCGAAGAAGCGTTCGCCCACCGGACCGCTCGGGGTGGCGGCACCCGGGGCGCGGTGCGCCTCGGCGAGCCAGGCCGGGGCGGCGAGGGGCTCCCCGGGACGGGCGTCCGGCAGCAGGGCCGCCGCGGGGATGTTGACGTCCACGACGTGCCCGGACGCGTCCAGGACGACGACGGGGAAGGGGGCGGCCGCCGGGCGGCCGGCCTGGGTCGCGGGGCCGGTGCCGAGGTCGTCGGGAAGCGTGGTCATGAGCCGGCCGACGGGTGCGGCCGTTCACCTTCCCTTCCTCGGATGCTTGGCGCTGCCACCTTTCCTCACCTCGGGGCGCCCGCGCAAGCCGGTCCCCGCGGCCGGAAGGGACCCCGGCGCGACGAGGATTCACGCGGCAGGCGGAGGGAACCTTTGGGGGTGGACGCGGGAGGGTGGCAGAGTGCGGGCATGAGCAACGAGCACATGGTGACGGTGCGGGAGGGCGCACAGGCGTTCGTTCTCGAGGTGGCGGGCGAGATCGACGTCGACACGGTCGAGGCGCTCGAGGAGGGGATGGACCGGGCCTGGGAGGCGAGCGCACCGGTCACGGTCGTGGACCTGTCCCGCATCCGGTTCGCCGACTCCAGCCTGCTGAACCTCCTGCTGGAGGCCCATGCGCGGTACACGGCCGCCGGCCGCAGGCTGGCGGTGGCGGGCCCGTTCCACGACGCGGTGCGGCGCCTGTTCGACATCACCGGCACCGCCGCGCATCTCCCCCTCACGGAGGACGCGGAGGCGGCCGTACGTCAGGGAGCGGCCGGCAGCGATTCCCGGTGAAGCCCGCGTCCGCCGCACCGCCGCCCGGGGGGCCGGCGGACCCCCCGCCGCGCTGACGTCCGGCCTTCCGGCCGGCCGCGGACGCGGCTCGACACCGTGACAAAGGGCACTCGCCCCGGGCGGGACCGCGGCCGTGTCAGGGCGCCGCCTGTCCGGCGTGCGCGCGGTGGCGGCCGTCGGTGAAGGAGAACGGCGGCCAGGGACCGAGGAAGCGGATCCGGACGGCCGGCTGCCGGGCGCCGAGGTCGCTGAGGACGGCGCCGACGGCCTCGATGTCCTCCCGGCGGACCAGCAGGGCGGCGGACAGGACGGCGGTCTCGCCGTCGGCCCGCCCGGTGGGCCCGCGGTCGCGGAGGTCCTCGGCGACGGACAGCAGGCGCTGCCGGACCTCGGCGTGCAGCGTGTCGGCGAGCTGCCCGGCCGCGTCGCGGGCCGCCCGCTCCCGCTGCTTGGCCAGCAGCCTGCGCATGCCCGGCGACAACACCTCGTCCGCCGCCTCCGAGGCGGGCTGCGGGCCGTCGCCCGCTGCGGCCGCGCGGTCCAGGGTGATCTCCACCCGCAGCTCGCACCTGCCCGCCAGCTCCTCCAGCTGCTCGCCGACGGCGGGCTCCTGCTCCGACACCCAGTCCGCGAGACGCTCCTCGGCGCCGCGGCCGGCCGCCGGGTCACCCACGACCAGCACGTTGAAGGTCATCGGCAGCACGCTGCCGGTGCGTTCCCAGACGGCGGTGACCGCCTCGCTCTGCTCCGCCACCCAGCGCCGCACCTCGTCGTCACCGCCCTCGAACGGGGTGGGGGCGGCGTCGTGGACCAGCGCGGCGACGCCGGTGCCGGGCACGGCGGCCAGCCGCAGCGGGCGGCCGTCCAGCCCGGTCACGCCGTCGGCGGCGCCGGGGCGGTCGGGGACCAGCGCGTACACGTAGAGCGCGGTGTGCTCGGTCATCCGTGTGCCTCCTCCGCCCAGCGCCGGGGGTTGATCAGCTTGTCCACCACGTCGTCGACCACCTCGTCCAGCCCGCGGTGCAGGTCGGCCACCGAGGAGACGATGCCGTGGTCCTCCTTGATCTGTTCCAGCGCCTCGTCCAGTTCCAGCAGGGCGTCCGCCAGCCGTTCGGACTCCTCCGGGGTCAGGTCGCCGCCGTTCATGCGGCGCAGCGCCTGGCGGTCCAGTGCCTCCTGGATGACCTCCACCAGGGTCACCACCAGGGACAGCACTCCCTGTTTGAGGCTGTTCTCGTCGACGGTCAACGGCATGTCGGTCCTCCCCTGTCCTGCTCGTGCTTCCGGCCGGCGGCCCTCGTGCCCGTCCGGCCGCGTTCGGCGTTCATCCGGCCGCCGCCACCGGCCGGGCCGCGTCCAGCCGCCGGACCCAGGCGGCCGGGTCGTCGGCGGCGAGCCGCACCTCGTCGCCCGTGGCGGTGCGCAGCGCGAGGACGCAGCCCTCCCCGGCGGGGCCGGAGCCGGGCACCCGCCGCACCTCGGTGAGGTCGGCCGTGCGCAGCACCAGGGCCGGCCGGGAGTCCACCGGGGACTTCCACACCAGCCGGCCGGCGGTCAGCCGGGCCCGTCCGCCCCGCCACAGCGGGCCGGAGCGGCGCGGCTCCGCGTACCACAGGTGTCCCTCGGCGAGCGCCGCCTCCTCCTCGTCGGCGGGGGCGTGCCCGAAGGGGAGGGAGGGGACGGGGCGGCCGGCCCGGGCCCGGGTGAGCAAGTCGTGCAGCGCCTCCGGCTCCCGGGCGGACAGCAGTTCCCGGCCTCCGCCGGCCAGGGTCAGCTCCAGGCGGAGGCGTTCCTCGCCGCCGACCGTGCGTTCCGGCGTCATCCGCACGGCGCACACGTCCGACAGCTCGGTCTGCCAGAGGACCTCCCGCGGCTCGGCCCGCAGCACGACGAGACGCTGGTCGGTGACGTAGACGGTGCCGTGCCGCCAGCCGTGGTAGACGCCGCCGGTCAGCAGGTGGCCGCCGCTCGTGCGGTGCAGGACGCCCTCCCCCTCCCGCAGGTCCAGGGCGCGGCGGGCGACGGACCGCTCGGCCCAGGCGCGGGTGGCCTCGTCCCAGTGGCGCATCATGCCGTGCTCCAGCATCGTCTCCATCCCGGCGACGGCCGCCCGGAGGGAGACACCGATCAACGGGATGTCGGCCACGGCGACGATGAGGTCCAGGTGCAGGACCGCTCCCTTGTCGAGAAGCACCTCCACCAGGTCGTCCAGGGTCACGCGCGGGTCCCTGGTGGGCCGCATGGGGGGCCGTTCAGCCGTCACGTCGCTGCGCCTCCCCGGCGGCGGGCTCCTCGGCGGCAGGCTCCTGGGCGGCGGGCTCCTGGGCGGCGGGCTCCTCGGCGGCGGGCTCCTCGGCGGCAGGCTCCTGGGCCGCCCCGGTGGCCCGGCCCTCCTGCAGGGCGGCGGCGGTGTCCCGGCCCCCGGTCACCCCGGCGGGCCCGGCCTCGTCCGCCGCCCGTGCCTGGGCCTGGGCGCTGCGCCATCCGCACCAGGGGCACCACTGGTTCAGCAACTGCTCCAGCGGGGCGCGTTTCCCGCACGCCGGGCAGGACTCCTTCTCCTCCCGCGTCTCGCGCCAGGCGGCCGTCTCCGTGTCCGTGCCGGAGGGGAACTCCAGGCCGTAGCGGGCCGCCGTCTCGAACGAGGCCAGCGCCGCGCGCAGCCGGATGCCCAGCAGCTCCACCCCGGCCACCGAGACCATGATGTCGGCGTTCAGCACGAGTCCCTTGTCCAGCAGGGTCTCGACCACGTGCGCCAGGCTGCCCTCGCCGTCCCGCCGGGGCTGCATCGGGGCCGTGCCCGTGCCGACGCGGGCCGACGGGTCGCGCGGGGAGACCGTCGAGGGGAAACCGCCGTCGCTCGACCTGATCCTTTCGGGGTAGCTGCTCATCCCCCGCGTTTATCCGATTCCCCGCCCCTCACACTCCCCCCGCACGTCCGGCCGCACCGGACCGGCCCCGCGCGGGGTCACTCCGCGACCGGGGGCGTCCGTCCCGCCAGCCGGCGCAGGCGCAGTGCGAGTTGTATCTCCAGGGCCCGGCCGGGGTCCTGCCAGTCGTCACCGAGGAGCCGGCCGACGCGCTCCAGGCGTTGGGCGACGGTGTTGACGTGGACGTGGAGTTCGTCCTTGGTGCGGGCGGGGCTCATGCCGCAGGCGAAGTACGCGTCGAGGGTGCGCAGCAGTTCGGTGCCGCGGCGTTCGTCGTACGCCATGACCCGGCCGATGGTGCGTTCGACGAAGCCGCCGACGTCGCGGTCCCCGGCGAGGAGCAGGCCGAGGAAGCCGAAGTCCTCGGCGGCGGCGCCGTCGCCCGCGCGGCCGAGCAGGCGCAGGGCGTCGAGGCAGCGCCGGGCCTCGGCGTAGGCCGCCGCGACGGTGTCGGGGCGGGCGGTGAGGTGCTCGACGGGGGCGGAGGCGCCGACGGTGACCGGTTCCTGGACGGCGGTGCCGAGCTGGCGGGCGGCGCGGCGGGCCAGGCCGGTGGCGGTGTCGCCGGGGGCGAGGGGCAGCAGCAGGACCGTGCCGCCGTCGCGGGCGGCGGCGAGACCCTCCCCGGTCGCCGCGAGGTGCGAGGCCGCGGCCCACAGGCGCCGCCGGGCGTCGGCCTCCTGGTCGGCGTCGGCGGTGCCGGTCTCCAGACGGGTGGCGAGCACGGCGTAGGTGGCGTCGAGGTCGGCGTTCAGCCGGCTCGCGCGTTCGCGCAGCAGGCGCGGGTCGCGGTCCCGGGCGTCGAGCAGGTCGTCGAGCAGTTCGCCGCGGACGCGCTGCTCCGCCTCCGCGGCGGACCGCCGGGCCAGCAGCAGCAGGGAGGTCACCATGGCCGCCCGTTCCAGGGTGCGCTGGTCGACGGGGTCGAGGCCGGGCTGCCCGCGCAGCACGAGCGCACCGAGGAGCTCGCCGCCCGCGGCCACGGCGGCGATCCAGTCGTCGCCGTGCGGGACGGCGTGGCCCTCGGCGCGGGAGGACTGCAGGGCGCGGGCGGGCGCGGCGGCGGCCTCGGTGAACTCGACGGTGCCGTCCAGGACCTCGGCGACGGCGGCCGCCACGTCGTGCACCCCGCCGCCGCGCAGGACGAGTTCGGCGAGCCGGTCGTGGACGTCGGAGGCGCGCTCGATGACGCCGCTGCGGTCGCGGATGATCTCGTTGGCGCGCTCCAGTCCGGCGAGGGCGGACCGGGTCTCGGCGAGCAGGTTGGCGGTGTCGATGGCCGCCGCGGCCAGGGCGGCGAAGGAGCCGAGCAGCGCGATCTGCTCCCGCTCGAAGACCCGGGCCCTCCGGTCGGCGGCGAAGAGCACACCGATGACGGTGTTCCCGAGCATCAGAGGCACGCCCAGGATGGCCACGAGCCCTTCGTCGCGCACGCCCGTGTCGATGGGGACGGTGTGCTGGAAGCGGTCGTCGCGGAAGTAGTCGTCGGTGACGTACGGGCGGGCGGTCTGCGCCACCAGGCCGCCGAGTCCTTCACCCATGCCGAGCCGCAGCTGCTGGAAGCGCGCCGCGACGGAGCCCTCGGTGACCCGCATGTAGGTGTCGCCGCGGGCCGTGTCGTTCAGGCTGAGGTAGGCGACGTCGGTGCCGAGCAGGGAGCGGGCGCGCTGCACGATGGCCTGCAGGACGGCGTCCAGGTCGCGCAGACCGGCGAGGTCGTGGGCGGTCTCGAACAGCGCGGACAGCTCGGCCTCCCGGCGGCGCCGCCCCTCCAGCTCGGAGCGGACGCGCAGGGCGAGCAGCTTGGCCTCCTCCAGCGCGGCGATCCGCTCGGCGGGCCGGCCCTCGGCGCGGGCGAGGAGCACCGGCTGCTCGTAGGCGTCGGCGGACGCGCCCCGGGCGAGCAGCTCCAGGAACGGCGTCTCGGCGACGGCCGGCTCGGGGGCGGCCGCGGCCCGCCCGGCCGGCCCGGTACCACCGCTGTCGGCTGCGCCGGTCCCGGTACGGGCGCTGCCGGCCGCGCCGGTGTCGGCCACGCCGGTGTCGGTACGGGCGCCGGAGCCGTCCACGGTGTCGGTCCGGGCCGCGGGGTCCGGGCCGGGCGCGGGGCGGGGCCGCTCGGCGGACTGCACGTGATCACGGGACATGGACACAGGATTCCTCATCCCCCGGCCGCCCCGTCAGGCCTGTGGACAACACCGTCATGCGTCGACCCTAGGCGGCGTCCGGCCGCCACCCCATGTGCCCGCCCCACATAATTCAGCCGATTCCAGTGGTGTCGAACCATGTGGGGGCGTCCGACATGGCCTGCTTGACGCGGAAGCGGGCGAAGTCGTTCAGCTCCGGCAGCGCGTCCGGCTCGAACCAGCCCACGTCCAGCGACTCGTCGTCGTTGACCCGTGCCTCGCCGCCCACCGCACGGCAGCGGAAGGTGATGTCCATGAACTGGCAGGTGTCGCCGTTGCCGTACGTGACCGGGGACAGCGCCTGCACCAGCACGACCCGCTCGACGACGCACCGCACCGCGGTCTCCTCCTCGACCTCCCGCACCGCGCACACGGCGGGCTGCTCACCCGGGTCCGGGATGCCGCCGATCACCGACCACCCGCCGGTGTCGGCCCGCCGGTTCAACAGCACGCGGCCCCGGTCGTCGAAGACGAGAGCGGTGACTCCGGGCAGCCACAGCAGCTGCTGTCCGGCGGAGGCACGCAGGGTGCGGATGAAGTCGGGAGTAGCCATGCCCCGACCCTAGCGGGCCGCTCCGTGCCCCCTTCCCGCATCGGCGGGGTACCGGCGAGGGACACGTCCGTGGGGGCCCGCGCGGTGCCCCCCCGACGGACGGCGACGCCCCCGCGGGGCGCCCGCCGCGGACCCCCGCGGCGCCGGCGAGACCCCGGCCCCCCCCGGCGCCCCCCACC
>NZ_JBIWOK010000001.1:231743-276572 GCF_044767675.1 Streptomyces sp. NPDC101219 | reverse complement strand
CCGGGGGGTCTCCCCCGCCCCCCCCCGGCGGGGCCGGCCGGGGCCCCGCGCCCGCCCGGGGGGGGGGGGGGGGGGGCCCGGGGGGGGGGGCCCCGGGGGGGCCCCCCCCGCACGGACGGCTACGCCCCGTCGGTGCGCCGGCCGCGGACCCGCGCGGCGACGGCGAGACCCAGGCCGCCCGCGGCGACCAGCACGAGAGCGGCCTCCGGGAGCGCGCCGAGCTGCGTGGCCGGGGTCCGCGAGGAGCGCAGCGGGACCTCCTGCACCAGCGAGTCCGCGACGAACATGCCGGTCCGCTGCGTCACCGTGCCGTCCGGCATGATGATCGCGCTGACGCCACTGGTCACCGGGACGATGACGGTGCGGCTGTGCTCGACGGCCCGGACCCGGGACATGGCGAGCTGCTGGTAGGTCATCTCGCTGCGCCCGAAGGTCGCGTTGTTGCTCGGCACGGAGATCAGCTGGGCGCCGTCGGTGACCGTGTCCCGCACGGCCCAGTCGAAGGCCGCCTCGTAGCAGGTGACCAGGCCGACGCCCGCGCCGTTCATGGTGAAGACGCCCGGCTCGGAGCCGCGGCTGAAGTCCTGGCGGACCATCGACGTCCACTCGTCGTTGATCATCCCGATCAGCGAGCGCAGCGGGAGGTACTCCCCGAACGGCTGGATCTGCCGCTTGTCGTAGGTGTCGACGGGGCCCTTCTCCGGGTCCCACAGGATCTGCTCGTTGAGCAGCCGGCCGTCCTCGGAGACCACCCCGCCGACGGACACGGGCGCCCCGACGGCCTTGGCCGCCCGGTCGATGACGGCGCGGGCGTCGGCGTTGGTGAAGGGGTCGATGTCGGAGGAGTTCTCCGGCCACAGCACGACGTCGGGCTGCTCGACCCGGCCGGCCGCGACCTCGGCGGCCAGCCGCTCCGTCTCCCGCGCGTGGTAGTCCAGGACGGCGCGCCGCTGGGAGTTGAAGTCGAGCCCCAGCCGGGGCACGTTCCCCTGGATGACCGCGACCCGGACGGTGCCGTCCTCGGCCGCGTCCGAGACGAGCGGCCGGGCGGCCACGGCCGCGACGACCGGGACGGCGAGGCTCAGCACGCCGACGGCCGCCGCGCCCCGCCGCAGTGTCCCCGCGCGCCGGGCCGCGGCGGTCACGCGCACGGTCTCGTACAGGCCGAAGCCGCACAGGACGACCGCGAAGCCGAGGACCGGTGTGCCGCCCAGCGCGGCCAGCGGCAGGAAGACGCCGTCGGCCTGCCCGAAGGCGACCTTGCCCCAGGGGAACCCGTTGAACGGGGCGCGTGCGCGGGCCGCCTCGCCGGCCGTCCACAGGGCGGCGGCCCACAGCGGCCAGGCCGGGAGCCGGGACACCGCGGCGACGCCGGCACCGACCAGGGCGACGAAAACGGCCTCGATGACCACCAGGGCGATCCACGGTCCGGCCCCCACCTCGACCCCGGTCCACACCAGCAGCGGCAGCAGGAAGCCGAGCCCGAAGAGGTAACCCAGGCCCAGCCCCGCCTTCCAGCTCCGGCCGCGCAGGGCCCAGCCGAGGACGGCGAAGGCGGGCACGGCCAGCCACCACAGGGTGCGCGGCGGGAAGCTGACGTAGAGGAGGAGCCCGGAGAGGGCGGACGCGGCGGCGGGCACGAGGCGCCTGGCGCGCCCGAGCCACCGGTCGCGCGCCGTGGGCGTCCGCGGCGGCAAGGGGTCCGCCGCGTCGACGGGAGGTGCGGTGACGGTCACCCGGGGAGTCTACGGCGCGTGACCTCGGCCCCGACAGCGCGGAGCCGGTGGGCCGGACGCCGGCCGGAGAGCCGGACGGAAGCCGGACGGACGGTGTCCGGCCGGTGACGGGACGTTTCGGCGGGACCGTTCCCGACCGTCCCCACGGGCGGCCGCCACCCGTTACGGTGTGCCGGTGCCCTGGTCGTGCCGCGGTCCGCGGCCCCGGCGGCCGGGGTTCCGTCACAGGTCGGGGGCGACGCGGTGCGGGGTGCGGGGTGGGTGCGGGGTGGGTTCCACGGAGAGGTCCACGGCCGGTCCGGAGACGGACGGCGTCAGACGCACGGGGCCGGATGCGGCCGGGGTCGTGGTGCTGGGCGCCTGCGCCGCCTGGCCCCTGATCACGGCTGCCGCGCGGGGCGGGCGTCCCGAGGGGATGCTGCTCGCCGTGCTGGCCGTCGCGGCCGGATACGCGGCGGGCCGGATCGGCGGGGCGCTGCTGCCGGTGGCGGCCCCGGTGGCCGCGGCCCTGGCCGGTGCGGGCCTGGCGGTGGGGGTGCCGGACCTGACGCCCGGCCCGCAGATGGTCACGCCGCCGGGGCACGCCGGGGCCACGGCCGCCGACCTGGCGCTGTCCGCCGGGGCCGCCTGCTGCGCGGCCCGGGCGTCGTCCGTGCCCGCCGTGCGGTCCGCGCTGTGGCTGCTGGCCGCCGGGATCGCGGTCACCGGGGCGCTGCTGGGCTCTGCGGGCGGCTGCGTGGCCGCCGCGGTGGTGCTGCTGTGCTCGCTCGCCGTCGGCCGGCTCGTGCACCGCGGACCGGGCCTGGCCGTGCTGGCGGCGGCCGCGGCGGGGGTGACCGGGCTGACCTGGGCGGTGGCCGGCCGGGCGGTGCCTCAGGGCCTGGCCGGCGCGCTGGAGGGGCGGCTGACCCCGCACCGCGTGGAGCTGTGGGAGGACGCGCTGGAGATGGCCGGGCACCACGTCGCGGCCGGGGTGGGGCCGGGCAACTTCGGGGAGCTGAGCGCCACGGCCGCGCGGTCGCTGCTGTCCGACGACCGGCCCCACTCGGCGCCCCTGCAGCTCGCGGCCGAACAGGGCGTGGCCGGGGTCGGGCTCCTCGCGGCGGCCTTCGGCTGGGTGCTCTACGCGCTGTGGCGCAGTCCGCGGAGCACTCCGGTGGTGCTGACGGCGGGTGCCGCGCTGACGGCCGTGGCGGCCATCGCCGCGGTGGGCAACGCGCTCAGCTTCACGGTGGTGTCCTTGGGCGCCGGCCTCCTGGCGGGCCTGGCGACCGCGCGCCCGTTCGTCCACGACCGGGCGCCGCTCCCGGAGAGCGGCCCGCCCCCGCGCGGGGGCCGGGTGGCGCCGTGAGGGACGCGGGCCCGTGGTCCGCGTCGATGTGCGGCCGCCCGTTGGCGTCGGTGCGGCCTCGCGTGGGTCAGTGGGCCGCGCCGGGCTTGTGCGGGTGCAGACGGTCCCGGATGACGCGTACCGCCGCCTCGGCGTCGTCGACGGTGACGGTGAAGGTGTGTCCGTCCCACAGGCGCAGGACGACCCCCTCACCCCGCCGCACGACGACGGCCGTGCCCTTCTCGGGGCGCCAGCGGTAGCCCCAGCCGCCCCAGTGGCGGGGGGTGACGTGCGGTGCGAAGTCCGCGCCCGCGACGTGCGAGAGCGGGATGCGGCGGCGCGGCACACCGATGTGGCCGCACCGCACTTCCAGGTGGTCCTCGTCGACCCGCAGCGCCACGTGCACGAAGGCGAGGGTGCCGAAGAGCACCAGCAGCCCTGCGGCGATGCATCCGACGACGGCCATGACCAGGGGGGCGACGCCGGTCGTCCACGCGGAGTCGACGGCCAGGGCGATGCCGAGTGCCATGCAGGCGGCGCCGATCAGGGCGAGCAGCCACTGGATGCGGTTGGTGGCCCTGCCGGTCCAGACGTCGGAATAGGGAACGGGCTTGCCGTGGGGGTGGTCCCTCATACCTTCGAGGTTACTCAGGTTTCGCTCCGCCGGTACGGCGTCGCACAGCGTGACTGCGCCGACCGGACCCGCCGGAGTGCGCGCGGGCGCCCCCGCGGTCCTTCCGGGGCGGGTCCGCGGAGCCGTCAGCGGACGGGGGCGGCCCGGTGCAGGAGCCGGCCCTCGGCGTAGGTGAGCGCCGCCGTCGGGAGCGGGCCCGGACGTCCGCTGAGCAGCACCGTCAGGGTGCCGGTCGCCGGGGCGTCGGGGGCGGGCCGGCCGCCGATGCGGCGCAGTGTCTGGGCGGCCACGGCGTCCGCGGAGCCGTACAGGACGAGCGGCGGCCGGCCGGGCTGCTGGACGGCGGCCCGGATGCGCTCGCCGACCAGTTCGTAATGGGTGCAGCCCAGGACGACGGTCGTCACGTCGTCCGGGGTGAGGGCCGCCGCCGCCTCCACGGCCGCGTCGATCGCGGCCTCGTCCGCCCGCTCCACGGCCTCGGCCAGCCCCCAGCACGGCACCTGGGCGACCTCGACCCCGCCGGCGAAGGTGTCGATCAGGTTCCGCTGATAGGGGCTGCCGGTGGTGGCCGGGGTGGCCCAGATGGCCAGCGGTCCGCCCCCGGCCGCGGCCGGTTTGATCGCCGGGACGGTGCCGATCACCGGCAGCCCGGGTTCCAGGCGGGCGCGCAGGGCGGTGAGCGCGTGCACGGTGGCGGTGTTGCAGCCGACGACGAGCGCGTCGGGCCGGTGCGCGGCGGCGGCCTCGGCGACGGTGAGGGCCCGGGCAGTGAGGTCATCGGAGGTCCTGGGGCCCCACGGCATGCCGTCGGGGTCGAGGGAGAGGACGAGATCGGCGTCCGGGCGCAGGCGCCGTACCGCTGCGGTGGCCGCCAGCAGGCCGATTCCGGAGTCCATGAGCGCGATCTTCACCCGGTCACGATAGTCGATGGCCGGCTCCCCGCCGCCGCCGTGGGGCACACTGCGCACGTGAGCGTCGTTGCGTGGACCGCCGCCGGATCACTCGCCGCGTGGCTGTGGCTGCTGCTCTGCCAGGGTTTCTTCTGGCGGACCGACGTCCGGCTGCCGCCCGCGCGGGAGCCGGACTCCTGGCCGTCCGTCTGTGTCGTGGTGCCGGCCCGGGACGAGGCCGGGGTGCTGCCCGCGAGCCTGCCGACCCTGCTCGCCCAGGACTATCCGGGCCGGGCCGAGGTGTTCCTCGTCGACGACGGCAGCACGGACGGCACCGGCGCGCTCGCGCGCGAGCTGGCGCGCGGGCGGGGCGGGCTGCCGCTGACCGTCGACGCGCCCGGTGAGCCGCCCGCCGGGTGGACCGGCAAGCTGTGGGCGGTGCGCCACGGCATCGCCCTGGCCCGCGCGCGGGACCCCGAGTACCTGCTGCTGACCGACGCCGACATCGCGCACGCGCCGGACAGTCTGCGGCGCCTGGTCGCGGCGGCCTCGGCCGGGGGCTTCGACGTCGTCTCGCAGATGGCGCGGCTGCGGGTGGAGAGCCGCTGGGAGCGGCTGGTCGTGCCGGCCTTCGTCTACTTCTTCTCCCAGCTGTATCCGTTCCGCCGGATCGCCAGTCCGGGCGGCCGGACGGCCGCGGCGGCCGGCGGGTGCGTGCTGCTGCGGGCCGGCGCCGCCGCCCGGGCCCGGATCCCGGACGCCATCCGGCACGCCGTGATCGACGACGTGGCGCTCGCGCGTGCGGTCAAGAACACCGGCGGGAGGGTCTGGCTGGGGCTGGCGGACCGGGTGGACAGCGTGCGCCCGTACCCGGCGCTTGGGGATCTGTGGCGCATGGTGTCGCGCAGCGCGTACGCGCAGCTGCGGCACAGTCCGCTGCTGCTGGGGGGCACGGTCGCCGGGCTGGTGCTGGTGTATCTGGTGCCGCCTCTGGCGGTGGCCGCGGGCGCCGCGGCGGGCGACGGGCCGGCCGTGGCGCTGGGTGCCGCGGCCTGGCTCGTGATGGTGGGGACGTACCTGCCGATGCTGCGCTACTACCGGCAGCCGTGGTGGCTCGCCCCGCTGCTGCCGTTCACCGCGTCGCTGTACCTCCTCATGACGGTCGACTCGGCCGTGCAGCACCGCCGGGGACGGGGCGCGGCGTGGAAGGGCCGCACCTATGCCCGTCCGGACGCCGTCGCCGAGGAGGGCTGAGTCCGGACGGGGCCGGGGCCTCACGTTCGGTTCACACCGGGCGCACGGGGCCCGGCCCGATCCGGACGAAGGCCCGGCCCGATCCGGACGAAGGCCCGGCCCGATCCGGACGAAGGCCCGGCCCGATCCGGACGAAGGCCCGGCCCGATCCGGACGAGGGACCCCGGGGTCACTTCCGGCCGGGGGTCCAGTTCATGCCCCAGCCGTAGGCGTGGTCGACGGTGCGCTGCGGGCTCACCCCGCGTTCCGGGACCAGATAGCGGGCCTCGCGCTGGACGACGAGGTCGCCGTCGCCGGTGCTGCTGATCAGGGCGAGGGCGCACACCGTGGAGGGCACGGTGCACTCGTCGAGCGAGAAGTCGATCGGGGCGCCGTTCTGCGGCCGGAGGGTGACGGTGGCGTTGAGGTCGGCGAAGGAGCGGGCGCCCTCGTAGATGGTGACGAAGACGAGGATGCGCCGGAAGGACTGCTTGTGGTCGAGGTTGACGGTGAGGTTCTCGCCGCTGGTGACGGCACCGGTGCGGTCGTCGCCGTCGAGGTGGATGTAAGGGGGCTGGTGCAGGGAGCCGAAGGCGTTGCCGAGGGCCTGGACCACACCCTTGCGGCCGTCGGTGAGTTCGTACAGGGCGCACAGGTCGAGGTCGAGGTCGGAGTGCTGGGCGACCGCGCGGCCCAGCTTGGCCGCCCAGCCCGAGAACTGCTTGCGCACCTCCCAGTTGAGGTTCACGTGCAGGGCGCCCGAGGTGCCGCCCTGCTTGGTGAGGGAGACCGACGGGGCCGCCTTGGTGAGCGTCACCTTGGTCAGCCGCACCGGTGCCGCGGCGGGGGCGGGCGGCGCGGGAGGGGTGGCGGGCGGCGGCGTGACCGGCCGGGCCGCGGCCGGCTGGGCGGGCGGGGTGGGCGGGGCAGCGGGAGGCGCGGCGGGGGCGGCCTGCTGCGGTTCGTCGACGGTGATGCCGTAGTCGGTGGCGAGTCCTTCGAGGCCGCTGCTGTAGCCCTGGCCGACGGCCCGGAACTTCCAGGCGCCCTGGCGGCGGTAGAACTCGCCCAGGACGAACGCCGTCTCGGAGGTCGCGCCCGCGCTGTCGTAGCGGGCGGCGACGGTGCCCTGGGCGGCGTCCTTCACCTCGATGTAGAGGTCGGGGATCCGTCCGAAGGAGCCGCCGTCACAGGAGGCGGCCAGGATGACCGTCTCGATGGCGGGCTCGACGCGGGTCAGGTCCACGAGCAGGGTGTCCGTGACGTGCCCCCCGGCGTCCCGCTTGCCCTCGTGCCGTACGGCGCCCGAGGTGTGGGCCGGCTGGTTGTAGAAGACGAAGTCGTCGTCGGAGCGGACCTTTCCGCCCACCAGCAGGAGCGCCGAGGCGTCCGCGTCCGGCACCCCCGGGCCGGTGCGCCAGCCCAGTTCCACCCGCAGCGCCGTGGCCGGCACCGGTGTGTTCGATCCCTTCGGCATGGACATGTGCGCCCCCATCACGGGTCATCACGCCAGGTCGGTCCCGGCTCGCGTGGTGTTCTCGTCGGCCCCCACTATGCCCGGTGCCCTGCCGGGGCGACGAGCCGTCCGCGATGACCGGGGGCCAACCGGCGGTAACCCGCCCGGAACTCGGGCTTTATCAGAATGTCCCCGTGCCGGACGTCCCTTTTCGGCGAGTTCACTCACATAAGTGATGCCACGCCACTGCGGGCACGGAAAAGAACCCTCTTACCGGTCTCCCCAAAAACACATCGTGGGCTTAACTTATGTGCCATGACCTCCCCCCGCTCCACTTATGGCGGCGGTTACTACTCCGCCTCCTTCCCGGACACTCCGATCTACGACTCGCTCGTGGCCGAGCGGGGCACCCCGCAGATCGCCCCGATCCGGGTCCCGGCAGCCTACGAGGCGCCCGGCAGTCATCTGCCCGCGCTTCCCTCGGCGTTGCCCGCCCTCCCGGCGGCTCCGTCCCAGCACGGCTACGGCTACCCGCAGGTACCGCAGCCCGCCCCGCTGCAGCAGGCGCCCGCGGCCTACATCCCGCAGCAGGCCACCGCGCCGCGCGGCTACCCCGGCCCCCAGCCGCAGCCGCCGCGTCCGGTGCCGCCCGGCGGCGCGGGCTACGAGGCGATGCGCCCGGCGGCGGCTCCGCGCCCCGGCCCGGCTCCGTACCAGGATCCGTACAACGGCCAGCAGTACCGCGGATACTGAGCCGCTGCCCCGGGAGCCGTCCCCCGCCGTACGGCAGGATGGCTCCATGGGGAACGCGCGTCTGCACTCGATCCACATTCATCCGGTCAAGGCGTTCCGGAGCGTGCCGCTCACGGAGGTCGTCGTAGAGCCCTGGGGGCCCGCCGGAGACCGGCGCTGGATGCTGATCGACGACGGGGGCAAGGTCGTCACGCAACGTCAGCAGCCGCGCCTCGCACCCGCCGCCGCCGAGCTGTTGCCCGGCGGCGGCGTGCGGCTGTCCACGCCCGGGACCGAGCCGCTCACGGTGCCCGTCCCGCGGGCCGCCGCCACCATCACCGTGGAACTGTTCGGCGACAAGGTCGAGGCGCTGCCCGCCGACGAGCCGGCGGTGCGGGACTGGTGCCGGGCCCGCTTCGGCACCGGCTACCGCCTGGTGCACCTGGACGATCCCGCCGTCCGCCGGCCGGTCGATCCGGTCTACGCGGGGCCGGGCGACACCGTCACCTTCGCCGACGGCTTCCCGCTGCTGCTCACCACGACCGCGTCCCTGGACGCGCTCAACTCCCTGATCGCGGCGGGCGATCACGCGGACGAGGGCCCGCTGCCCATGAACCGGTTCCGGCCGAACCTGGTCGTGACTGGCACCGGCGCCTGGGCGGAGGACGACTGGGAGCGCATCGCCGTGGGCGAGGTCGCGTTCCGGGTCGCCAAGCCCTCCGGGCGGTGCGTGGTGACCACCACCGACCAGGACACGGCGCGGCGCGGCCGGGAGCCGCTGCACTCCCTGGGACGGCACCGCCGCGCCGACGGCCGCCTGCTCTTCGGCCAGAACCTGATCCCGCTGCACACCGGCACCGTGCGGACCGGGGACCCGGTGCGCGTCCTCGCCCGCCGCGGCGGCTGAGCCGCCGAACCGCGGGTTCGGGGGCGCGCGTTCGCGGCCCGGCCGGAACCCGCGCGCAGACCCGGGCCGGCCTTCCGGCTCCGGTCAACCCGTGCGCCCCGCGCACGCTACGGTGGTCCGGGGCCGAGGCAGTCGGCGACAACCCGCGTACAACGAGGTGGGGGCACAGTTACGCCATGGCACAGGGCACGGTCCAGGTGACGCACACCGGCACCTCGCGGTGGCGGCGCCGCACGGGTGAGTACGCATCGCTCGCCGCCGCTCTGGAGGCCGCCGCCGACGGTGACGTCCTCACCGTCGCTCCCGGCACGTACCGGGAGAACCTCGTGGTGGAGCGGGTCGTGACGCTGCGCGGGCCGGAGGGCTCCCCCGGCTCGGTGCGCATCGCCCCCGCGGACGGCGTGCCGCTCACCGTGCGGGCCTCGGCGGTGGTCCAGGACCTGCACGTGGAGGGCCAGGACGCCGCCGCACCGGCCGTGCTGGTCGAGGAGGGCACCCCCGAACTGCGCGACGTACGCATCGTCACCCGCTCCGCCGCCGGCATCGAGGTGCGCGGGAGCGCGCGGCCCACCGTGCGCCGCTGCACCGTCGACAATCCCGCGGGCGTCGGCATCGCCGTGCTGGACGGCGGAGGCGGGGTGTTCGAGGAGTGCGAGGTGGTGTCCGCCGGGCAGGCGGGCGTCGCCGTCCGCGACGGCGGCCACCCGCGGCTGGAGCGCTGCCGGGTGCATCACGCGGGCGGCTCCGGCCTGACGGCGACCGGGGAGCACTCGGCGCTGGAGGCCGTGGGGTGCGAGGTGTACGAGGTGCGGGGCAGCGGCATCCAGGTCACTCACCGGGCCACCGCCCACCTCACCGACTGCGACGTGCACCGCACGACCGCCGACGGGGTCACTCTCGACACCGACGCCGTGCTGACGCTGGCCGACTGCCGGATCCACGACATCCCGGAGAACGCGGTCGACCTGCGCTCCCGCTCCGTGCTCACCCTGACCCGCACCACCGTGCGGCAGTTCGGCCGCAACGGCCTGTCCGTGTGGGACCCCGGCACGCGCGTGGACGCCAACCAGTGCGAGATCTTCGACAGCACGGGCGACTACCCGGCGGTGTGGGTGAGCGACGGCGCCACCGCCGTCCTGGACTCCTGCCGGGTGCACGACGTGCCGGACGCCCTGTTCGTCCTCGACCGCGGCTCCCGCGCCGACGTGGTCGACAGTGACCTGTCCCAGGTGCGCAACACCGCGGTGTCGGTGAGCGACGGCGCCACCGCGCAGCTCGACGACTGCCGGATCCGCGACGCGGCGACCGGCGCCTGGTTCCGGGACCACGGCAGCGGCGGCACCCTCAGCAACTGCACCCTGGACGGCACCCAGACCGGCGTGATCGTCACCAAGGGCGCCGACCCGACCGTCGAACGCTGCACGGTCGACTCCCCCGCCGAGGCCGGCGTGTACGTCTCCGCGGGAGGCCGCGGCAGCTTCCTGAACTGCCGGGTCACCGGCAGCGGCGGCTACGGCTTCCACGTCATCGACGGCAGCCGCACCACGCTGCGCAAGTGCCGCACGGAGCGCTGCGCGCGCGGCGGCTACGAGTTCGCCGAGGGCGGCGCGGACGCCGCCACGGGAGGCGGCGGTCCGCTCGTCGAGGACTGCACCAGCGACGAGAGCGGCAGCCTGCGCCCCGCCGCGGCGCCGGAGCCGGCCGTGCAGACGGCGGGCCACTCCCCCGGCCTGCTGGGCGCCGTGCCCGGGCAGCGTCCGGAGCCGGCGCCCGCCGCCCCGGCGGTCCCGGCGCCCGCGCAGGAGCCCGAGCCGGAGGTCCGCGCGTCGAAGGCGGTGCTCGGCGAACTCGACGCGCTGGTCGGGCTGGAGAGCGTCAAGCGCGAGGTCCGGGCGCTCATCGACATGATCGAGGTGGGGCGCGCGCGGCAGCGGGCCGGCCTGAAGGCGGCCTCGGTCAAGCGGCATCTGGTGTTCACGGGTTCCCCGGGCACCGGCAAGACGACCGTGGCCCGGCTCTACGGCGAGATCCTCGCCTCCCTCGGGGTGCTGGAGAAGGGGCACCTGGTCGAGGTGTCCCGGGTGGACCTGGTCGGCGAGCACATCGGCTCGACGGCGATCCGCACCCAGGAGGCGTTCGAGAAGGCGCGCGGGGGCGTGCTGTTCATCGACGAGGCGTACGCCCTGTCCCCGGAGGACGCCGGCCGGGACTTCGGCAAGGAGGCCATCGACACGCTGGTGAAGCTGATGGAGGACCACCGCGACGCGGTCGTGGTGATCGTCGCGGGCTACACGGCGGAGATGGAGCGGTTCCTGTCGGTCAACCCCGGTGTGGCGTCCCGTTTCTCACGGACCATCACCTTCGGCGACTACGGTCCGCAGGAACTGCTGCGGATCGTGGAGCAGCAGGCGGAGGAGCACGAGTACCGGCTGGCGTCCGGCACCGCCGAGGCGCTGCTGAAGTACTTCACGGAGATCCCCAAGGGCGCCGCCTTCGGCAACGGCCGCACCGCACGCCAGACGTTCGAGGCGATGGTGGAGCGGCACGCGGGCCGGGTCGCCCAGCTCGCGGAGCCGAGCACCGACGACCTGACCCTGCTCTACGGCGAGGACCTGCCGGAACTGCCCTGATCCCGCGCCGTGGAGGGCTGCCCGGTGTGCCGCGGGGCCGGTACCTCGGAGCGCAGCCGGGCCAGGAGCCGGCGCCGCTCCTGTGCGAAGGCCGGGTCGGCCTGGTAGTCGGAGTGGCCGAGGATCGGGGCGGGCAGCGGGTGGGCGCGGGTGCGGCCGTAGGCGAGGGGGTCCCTCAGCGGCGGCCGGTCGACCGCGGGACCCTCGTCGCCGGGCAGCCGCACGGGGCCGCCGATGGGGTCGGTGAGCCGGTAGAGGTTGCTCCAGCAGTCGGCCTCCCGGTGCAGCCGGGCCAGCGCCTCCGGGCCGAAGTGGGCCGGGAACCAGCGGCCGTACAGGCGCTCCAGCGGGGACCCGTACGTCAGCAGCGCGACCCGGCTGCGGGTGGCGGGCGGCAGCTGCCAGGCCGCGGCGGCGGCCAGCACGCTGCCCTGGGAGTGCCCGGAGACGACCAGCCGACCGCCGGTCTCCTGCGTCCAGGTGGCGATCCGCCAGGTCAGGTCGGGCACCGCCCGCTCCGCGTAGCAGGGCGGGGCGAAGGGGTGGGCGGCGCGCGGCCAGAAGGTGCCGACGTCCCACAGGATGCCGATGGTGCGCCGCGCGGAGGCGTCCTTGTAGGCGCGCCGCCCCCAGGTGACGAACAGTATGAAGCCGAGCCCGATCAGCCAGGAGCCCAGCGCCTGCGCGGTCTCGGCGGCGCCGTGGACGACGGCGTACGAGCCGCCGGCGGCCTCGCCGGGTGTCCGGTCGGTGACCAGGGCGCCGACGAGGGCTCCCGCGCCCAGCAGCAGGGTGGCGCCGGAGGTGACGGCGACGATGCGCGGGCCGCGGTCGGTGAGGGCGGCCAGGGCGCGGGCGTAGGCGATACGGCGGGTGCGGGCGGTGTCGGCCTGCTCGCCGGGGTAGTCGCGGGCGACCGCGGCGCGCTCCTCGCGGGCGAGCAGCCAGGCCCGCCGGGCCAGCCAGCCGGCCAGCACCAGCAGCAGGACCAGCAGCGGCGGGATCACCGACGCCTGCCAGGTCAGCACGACCGGTGGGCCGGGCATCGAGGTGCCGGTGCCGTCCAGCCAGTCCGCGACCCGCTGCGCGACACCGCCGGACATCACCCCGCCCAGGGCGCAGGCCAGCATCGCCACGGCCGGTCCGGCGAGGCCGCGCAGCGCGGCGCGGCGGTCGGGATCGCTGCGGTGCAGCACCTGGGCGGCGCCGCCCAGGGCGATCACGAGCAGTCCCTGGGCAAGAGCCAGGGCGCCGAAGGTCTCGTCGCCCGGGAGCCGGCCGGCGGACTCCCAGCCGGGGCGTTCCCACCCGGCGTACAGCACGCTGAGCAGGAGCAGGGCGAGGGCGGTGAGCGGCAGCCACCGCACCAGGTGCGGGTCGAGGGCGCCGTCGGGCCGGCGTTCGGCGCGGCCCCTGCGGCACACCACCCAGACGACGACGGCCGCGCCGGCGGCCAGCGCGGCCTCCAGGAGCGCGCCGAACAGCGCCGGCACGGCCGGATCGGGGGCCTCGCGGTCGTAGCGGGCGGCTGCGGAGCCGACGGCGGCGGCGACCGTCAGCAGACCGGCCGCGGTGTGGGCGGCCCGCAGCCGGGCGCCCAGGCGGCGGCCGTACCAGAAGCCGGGGCGGCCCAGGGCGGTGCCGCTGTCGCCGTCCCCGGGTCCGGTGCCGGGGTCGCCGGTGAGCGGCTGCTGGGACTCGTAGGCGCTCCAGGTGCGCAGGGAGAGGTACCACAGCAGTCCGGTCAGCGCGGTGGGCACCAGGGCGGCGAGGGCGAGGCGGCGGCCGGGTGAGCTCCACCAGCCGCCGTCGGACATCTCGGGCGAGAGGAAGCCGAGCCACGAGTGGCGGGCGGCGCAGGCGCCGGTGCCCGCGCACTGCCAGGCGGCGAGGTCGAGAGCGACCTCGCAGGCGGCGGCGACGAGCAGGACCGTCAGGCTGAGTCCGGCCAGCCGCACCAGCACGCCGTACAGCCGGACGGTGCGGGGGCGGTTCCGGGCGGTGGGGCGCATCCAGTGGGCGAGGTTGACCACCATGAACGGCAGTAACAGCAGCCACAGGGCGCGGGTGCCGTTGCCGGAGGTGAGGTTGCACCAGACGTAGGCCTCGGGGATCGGCCCGTCGCGCGGTGCGGTGGGGTGCCGCTCGGCGTCGACGTCGTCGGCGCGGCGGAAGACGGCGGCGATGTCGTCGCCGGTCACCCGGACCGTGCGGGGGTCGTTGAGCATCGCCTCGGGGGTGGTGCCGCCCACCCCGTGGACGAGGAGTTCCAGGGCGGCGCCGGGCTCCCCGGTCCGTGCGGCGGGGACCTGCTGTCCCTCGGCCGGTCTGTGTTCCTGCGCGCGTTCCACTGCTTCGCACTTCCCCCGTGACACGTCGTCGGCTCCGTCCGTGCGGGCACAGGATGTCCTGCGGCGGACCGGCTCACACCTCCCGTCACGCAATCTCCCCGATCCGTGTGACGAAGGGGTCACGGACGGGACGAGTGTGACGTGTGCGCGACGATCCGCCGGTGGCGCCGGGCGGGGCCGGTCATGGGAGGATGGAACGTCCGCGCACCGGGGCCGGGTGGCACGCGCTCGTCGCCGCGGGTGTGCCGGGCGTGTCGGACGGTTACGCGGCGAAAGGACCGGAGCGTACGTGAGCGAGAATCAGAACCTCCTCGCGGAGCAACGACGCACCCTGATCCTGGACGAGGTCCGCCGCCGGGGCGGGGTCCGGGTCAACGAGCTGACCCGCAGGCTCGGGGTGTCGGACATGACGGTCCGCCGCGACCTCGACGCGCTGGCCCGGCAGGGCGTCCTGGAGAAGGTGCACGGCGGCGCGGTCCCGGTGGTGGAGGCCAGCACCCACGAGCCAGGTTTCGAGGCCAAGTCGGGCCTGGAGCTGAGCGCCAAGGAGGACATCGCGCGGGCGGCGGCGGAGCTGGTCCCCGCGGGCGCGGCGATCGCACTGTCGGGCGGCACCACGACGTTCGCGCTGGCGCACCGGCTGCTGGACGTGCCCGACCTGACCGTGGTCACCAACTCGGTGCGGGTGGCGGACGTCTTCCACGCTGCGCAGCGCACCTCGGGGCCGCGTCAGGGCGCCGCGACGGTGGTGCTGACGGGCGGGGTGCGGACCCCGTCGGACTCCCTGGTGGGGCCGGTGGCCGACCAGGCGATCGCCACGCTCCACTTCGATCTGCTGTTCCTCGGCGTGCACGGGATATCCGCCGAGGCGGGCCTGTCGACGCCGAACCTCGCGGAGGCCGAGACGAACCGCCGGCTGGTGCAGTCGGCCCGGCGGGTCGTGGTGGTCGCCGACCACACCAAGTGGGGCACGGTGGGCCTGAGTTCGTTCGCCTCCCTGGACCAGGTGGACACGCTGGTGACCGACTCCGGGCTGCCGGACCGGGCCCGGGCGGAGGTGTCGGAGCGGCTGCGCCGGCTGGTGGTGGCGGGCGAGGCGGAGGAACCCGAGGAGGCCGCCGGGTCCGGTACCGCGGCCGGCGACGGGTCCGACGAGGCGGCCGCGGACGGCGGACGGGCCTCCTGAGGGGACGCGACACCCGTGTCGCACTAGGCTGACTCCCCCGTCCGCCGCCCTCATTGCCGTTGACTGTCAAGGGAGTTGCGCCCATGGCTCACCGCCTGCGTCCCGTCGGGACCGGTTTCGTGGGGAGCGCGCCGGTCCGTCTGGTCTTCGAGCGGGACCTCGCCGCCGCGCCGGATCCCGTGTTCCGCGCGCTGGCCGAGGACGTGCCCGGCTGGACCGCGTGGTTCGGTGCGGTGACCCTGGCCCGGCCGACGGACGGGGGCGCGGGCCGCGAGATCCGGCTGCGCGGCGGCCTCCGCTTCCGGGAGACCGTGCTGGCGGCGGAACCGGCCGAGGTGTACGCCTACCGCGTCGACGTGACCAACGCGCCGGGAGCACACGCCCTGGCCGAGGAGTGGCGGCTCGCCCCGGCCGGCACGGGGACGCGGGTGCGCTGGACGTTCGCCGCGGACGGCACGGCGCCCTTCCGGGTCGCGCTGAAGGCCGCCCGGCCGGGTCTGGCGCGGGCGTTCCGCGACGCGATGACGGCCCTGGACCGGCGAGTCACCGCGTAACCCGGTCTCCGGGCCCGCTCAAGCCGGGCCCCCGCCGCCGCGCCGCGTCAGTCCCGCCAGACGCCGGTGCGCAGCAGGGAGTCGAGGGCGTCCGCGTACGGCGCGATGTCCAGCCCCTGCGCGTCCAGCCAGGCGTCCGAGTAGTAGCGGTCGAGGTAGCGGTCCCCCGGGTCGCACAGCAGGGTCACCACGCTGCCGTGCCGTCCGGCGGCCACCATCTCCGCGACGATCTTCAGGGCGCTCCACAGGCCGGTGCCGGTGGAGCCGCCCGCCCTGCGCCCGATCGCCCGCTCCAGGGCGCGCACCGCGGCGACGCTCGCCGCGTCGGGGACCTTCATCATCCGGTCGATCGCGCCGGGCACGAAGCTGGGCTCCATCCGGGGCCGGCCGATGCCCTCGATCCGGGACCCCCGGTCGCAGCTGACGTCCGGGTTGCCGGTCGTCCAGCCGTCGAAGAAGCAGGAGTTCTCCGGGTCGGCCACGCAGATGCGGGTGTCGTACTGGAGGTAGTGGACGTAGCGGGCCAGGGTCGCGGAGGTGCCGCCGGTGCCGGCCGTGGCGACGATCCACTCGGGCTCGGGGAACCGTTCCCGTTCGAGCTGGCGGAAGATGGATTCGGCGATGTTGTTGTTGCCCCGCCAGTCCGTGGCCCGTTCGGCGTAGGTGAACTGGTCCATGTAGTGGCCGCCGGTCTCCGCCGCGAGGGCGGCGGACGCCTCGTACATGGTGCGGGGGTCGTCCACGAAGTGGCACCGGCCGCCGTGGAACTCGATCAGGCGGCACTTCTCGGCGCTGGTCGTGCGCGGCATGACGGCGATGAAGGGCACGCCGATCAGCTTCGCGAAGTACGCCTCGGAGACGGCCGTCGACCCACTGGACGCCTCGATCACCGGCCGGTCCGGACGGATCCAGCCATTGCACAGGCCGTAGAGGAACAGCGAGCGGGCGAGCCGGTGCTTGAGGCTGCCGGTGGGGTGCGTGGACTCGTCCTTGAGGTAGAGGTCGATGCCCCAGTGCTCGGGGAGCGGAAAGCGCAGCAGGTGCGTGTCGGCCGAGCGGTTGGCGTCCGCCTGGACCCGGCGCACGGCTTCTTTCAGCCAGCCGCGGTAGGCGGTGTCGGTGCGGTCGACGTCGAGGGTGACGTCCGCGAGGGTCGGTGGTGGGGGAGTGCTCACGGCGGGGCTCCTTACGCTGAGCGCCGACGGCGTCTCACGCGGCCGGTACACCGATCATAAGCACCGTCCGCACCACTTCTCACCTGCATAAACGCACCTTTGGGGGTCTCAAAGGGGCCGCTGGGGTGCGGGGGCGCGAAGGGGTGGGGGCGCATTGGCGCGAGTGCTTCGCGCGCCCTGGGAAGAGGGAGCGCGCGTACTGGTGCTCGACGGCGCACGGGGGCAGACTGCACCGGCGGGAGGAACCCCGGCCGGGGGACACTGGTGGGGGCATGAGCCGGACCGTCGACCCGGGGTCCGGCACACCGACGCGCAATCGAGGGGGCGTGCGACATGGCGGAGCCGGAGTTCACGGCCACGGGCGTGCGGATCGGCAAACGGCTGCGGTCGCTCACGAGGGCCGGACAGGTCCGGATCAGCGACGGACGGCTGGAGTTGCTCACCAGCTACGGCACGGAGATCGACAGTGCGCCGGTGCAGGCCGTGCGCGCCTCCCGACCCTGGTTCGCGCCGGAGGACCGGGCGTTGGCGGACGTCAACGGCACGCGGTACTCGCTCACCCTCGGTGACCACGACCCCGCGCCGGGCGAGCCGGGGCCCCCGGCGGCACGCCGGTTCATCGAGGCCGTGCGGCGGGCGGCGGGGCGCGGCGACTGAGATGTCCGCGAGTTGCGCCACCTCACCCCTTGCGTCACGCTGGTCACACGTCACTCTGGGTTTACCGGCGATAACGCTGCGAACCAGCCCGCCGGCCACGACAGCAGGCGGCAGCGTCACGCAGGCATCCTGCTGGATCCGTACTCCGTGTTCTTCCGGACGCCGAACCGGACCTGACATCGGGGAGTCGCAGCCGTGATCAGTCACCCAAGCAGACAGTGCACGGTGGAGCTCCAAGCCCTGCCGTCGCGGATCGGACAGGTCCGCAGAATCGTATCTGCACAGTTGCGTTACTGGCATATGGACTGCCTGATCGACCGGGCCTCGCTCGGCGTGACGGAGCTGCTGTCCAACGTCCACCGGCACGCCCGGCCCGACAAGACGTGCACCGTCGAGATGGAGCTTCTGCTCGACCGGCTCAAGGTCTCGGTGCACGACCACGATCCGCGCCTGCCCGTGGTGGCGGACGCCGGCCCGCTCGCGACCTGCGGCCGGGGGCTGGCGATGGTGGCCGCGATGAGCGAGAGCTGGGGCGCACTGCCCGACGGCGACTGCGGCAAGGTCGTGTGGTTCACCCTGCCGACGCCCGCCGTGACCGCCGCCCCCGTCCCGGTCCGGCTGCCGCGGCTGAACGGCGAACGCCCGGGGCCCCGCTTCACCGAGGTCGCGCCGGCCGAACACGCCACCGAGGGCCACCGGCCCGAACCCGCTCCCGCCCGGTCCGCCGTTCCCGGCTGACCGGGCGGTGACCTTCTCGGCGAGGACGGGGTCCGCCCGGCGGTGACGGCTGCCCGCCGGGCGCACCCCGTCCGGCGCCGGGCTTCGCTCATCCCTTTCCGGAGCGGCCGAACTGCTCGTCCAGGACGGACAGTCGCCGCCAGTACTCGTCCTCGTCGATCTCGCCGGAGGCGAAGCGGTGGCCGAGCACGGTGAGCGGTGAGTTGTCGTCGCGCGCCGCCGGACGTCCGGGGCCGCGCCGCCCGTGCCCCGCCGTGCGGCGGAACAGCGCGAGGCCGCCGCCGATGACCAGGGCCCAGAACAGGGGGAAGAACAGGATCCACGGGCCGGGCCCGCCGTCGCCGAAATGCGCCAGGGTCTGCATGGTCGTTCAACTCCTCGAAGAGCGATGTCCGTCGTGCTGGTCCGTCGCTTTCGAGAGTGGCCCCGCGGGGCCCCCGGGGCGTCGTACGGCCGTCGGCCGTTGCCGTACCCCCCGGGGAGTACGCGGCTCCCCCGCGGCTGCTCCCCCGGCCGGGAGCGGCCCGGGAGCAGCCGGAGGGGCTCCGGTCAGGAGGAGGGCTGTGCGGTGTCCTTCATCCGGCCCCAGCCGTGCCAGCGCTCGACCTCGACCCGGGCGCTGACCCGGGCGCGCTCCCGGTTCGGGTACGGGTTGCCGGTGTAGTGCCGCGCGAGGCGGTCGATGTCGGCCAGGTCCTCGTCGTCCCGCATCTCGGCGACGCGGCCGATCAGGGTGACATGGGTGTACCAGTCGTCCTCGGCCAGCACGGTGAGGGTGACGCGCGGGTCGCGGCGCAGGTGCTTCAGACGGACGCGGCCCTCGTCGAGGTTGAGCAGGACGCGGCCGTCCTCCCACAGGTACCAGGTGGCCGTGGAGACGGGCGAGCCGTCGGAGCGCAGGGTGGCCATCACGCAGGGGTTGGCGCGGCGCAGCAGGTCGACGGCCTCGGCGGGCAGCGGGGGCTTGGACACGGGGAACTCCTCGGTCTCGGTCGGACGGGCGGGGCCGACAGGGCCGGTTCAGTCGGCTCGGTCGGTCCGGTCGGTTCGGTCGGTTCGGTCGGTTCGGTCCGGGAAGCTGGCGTAGTACGCGGCGGCCATGTCCTCGTCGCCGTGTCCCTGGGCCGCCGCGCGTTCCAGGCGTTCGGCGCTCGCCGCGGCCACGTCCAGGCGGGCGCCGTGCTCTTCACCGGCCCGCACGATCAGCCGGGCGTCCTTGGCCGCCGTGGTGACGGCGAACTGGGCCGGGGACAGCTGTCCGGAGCGGAGGAGGCCGGCCTTGGCGTGCAGGTAGCCCATGTCCAGGGGGCCGCCCGCGATGAGGTCGAAGAAGCCGTCGGGGTCGACGTCCAGGACCTCGGCGAGGGCGAGGGCCTCACCGACGGCGGAGGTGGCCGCGAGGACCCAGCTGTTGACCACCAGTTTGAGCCGCGTCGCGGCGGCCCCCGCGCCGTCGTCCCCGGTCCACACGGTGCGGGCGCCGACCGCGTCGAAGACGGGCGTCACCGTGTCCCGGCCCTCGGCCGGACCGGCGGCGAGCACGGTCAGCTGCCCGGCCTCGGCGGGCTGCCGGGTGCCCAGCACGGGGGCGTCGTAGAAGACCAGGCCGTGCTCGCGGGCGAAAGCGGCCAGTTCGGTGACGCCGTCGAGTCCGGCGGTGGTGGACTGGGCCCACACCGTGCCGCGCCGCAGGGCGGGGGCGGCCTGCCGCATGGTCTCCAGGGTGACGGGACCGTCGTGGAGCATGGTCAGCACGACGTCGGCGGCGCCGACCGCCTCGGCGGGGGTGTCCGCCACATCGATTCCGTCGGCGGCGAGCGGCTCAACCTTGGCTCGGGTGCGGTTCCAGGCCCGGACGGTGTGTCCGGCGCGGGCGAGGTTGCGGGCCATCGCCGCGCCCATGATGCCGGTGCCCAGGACCCCCACGGTGAGCTGGTTGTCGGTCATGACGTCCGCTTTCTGTCGTCCGGCCGGGCCGTCCCGGGTGTTCCGTGTCCGGTACCCGGTTCTGTGTGGTGCGTGCGTGCCGTGTGCGGTGGCCTCGGGCTGCCTGGTCCACGCGCTCCCGTGCCGTCGCCGCGCGGCCGCCCGGGCGTCCCCCTACGCGAGGGCGCCGAGGGGGTCGTCCAGGACGGGCTGCCAGGCGAGTTCGGCGGCGCCGACCAGGCTGTTGTGGGCCAGCGTGCAGGGCAGGATCGGGACGCTGCCGCTGCGCCCCCACAGGCTGCGGTCGGCGACGACGGCGCGCAGCCGGTCCGGGTCGGCGTTCAGCAGTGTGCCGTGCAGGCCGCCGAGGATGATCCGGTCGGGGTTGAGGATGTTCACCAGTCCGGCCAGGCCCAGACCCAGGCGGTCGATGAGGCTCTCCGCGGCGGCGCGGACGGCCGGGTCGGCGTAGTGCTCGCGGATCAGGGTGTCGGCGTGCTTGAGCAGGGACACCTCGGGGCCGGGTGCGCGGCCGGCCGCGGTCAGGAAGGCCAGCGGGTCCGTCTCGACGTCGAGGCAGCCGCGGCTGCCGCAGTGGCAGGGCCGGCCGCCGGAGCTGACCGGGAGGTGACCGACCTCCAGGGCGAGTCCGGAGCTGCCGGAGTGCAGTCGGCCGTCGAGGACCAGCGCGCCGCCGACGCCGCGGTGGCCGGTGGCCACGCACAGCAGGTCGCGGGAGCCGCGTCCGGCGCCGTGCCGGTGTTCGGCGAGGGCGGCGAGGTTGACGTCGTTGGCGGCGAAGGCGGGGCCGTCGAGTCCGGCCGCGCGCACCTGCTCGGTGAAGATCTCCCGCACCGGCGCCCCCGCCGGCCAGGCCAGGTGCAGCGGGTTGAGGGCCAGCCCTTCCGGTTCGGCGACCGCGGACGGGACGGCGAGCCCCGCTCCGACGCACCGGCGCCCGGTCTCGCGGAGCAGTTCGGCGCCGGCCGCCACGACGGATCCGAGCACCTTCGCCGGGTCGGCGTCCACCACCTCGCAGCCGGGCGTCGTGGCGACGATCCGGCCGCCGAGCCCGACCAGGGCGGCGCGGAACCCGTCGGCGTGCACCTGCGCGGCGAGGGCCACCGGGCCGTCCTCGGCGACCGCGAGCCGGTGTGAGGGGCGCCCCTGGGAGCCGGCGGCCGCACCGGGGCGCGCGTCCACCCGGATCAGGCCCAGTGCCTCCAGTTCGGCCGCCACCGCCCCCGCGGTGGCCCGGGTGACGCCGAGCTCGGCGGTCAGGACCGCGCGCGTGGGGGCCCGGCCGGTGTGGACGAGCTCCAGGGCGGGACCGAGCGCGCCGCGCCCCCGGTCCAGACGCGCCCTCGTGGTGGTCCCCTTCCCCGGCGTCCCGGGGTCCGCGTTGCCGCTCATGGGGGAGAGTCTTCCATGATCCGCGCCCGGGCCGGGCTACCGGCCGGAGATCCGGAGCGTGATGTTCAGCCGTCCGCTCAGGCCCAACTCCGGTGGTGCGGTGCCCTCGTGCACCCGGGGTACCCCGTGGTACGCGAGCCGTGACGGCCCGCCGAAGACGAACAGGTCGCCGCTGCGCAGCTCGACGTCCGTGTAGGGGCGGGTGCGGGTGGCGGTGTTGCCGAAGCGGAAGACGCAGGTGTCGCCGAGGCTCAGCGACACCACCGGGGCGTCGGCCCGTTCGTCGCTGTCGCGGTGCATGCCCATCCGGGCGTCGCCGTCGTAGAAGTTGACCAGCGCGATGTCGTAGTCGGCTTCCCCGGCCGCACCGGCTCCACAGGCGTCGGCGACGGCGCGCCGGCCCAGGACGCGGAGGCGGTCCGGGAAGGGTTTCACCGGGGCTCCGTCGCCGTCGACGACGGTGCGGGCGTAGCCGTAGGGGTACCAGTGCCATCCCAGGCAGACCTGCCGGGCGGACATGGTGCCGCCGCCGGGGGTGCGGACCGTGCGCAGTCCGGCGGGCGGGCGGGCCCACTCCCGGCACGCCTCCAGCAGCGCGCGCTGCTCCCCCGGGTCCAGCCACCCCGGCAGGTGCACCGCGCCGGGCGCGATCTCGGCGCGGTCCCTGGGGAACAGCTCGGGGTCCATGCACCCATGGTGCCCGACCGGTCCTGAGCTGCGGCTCGGCCAGGCCTGTGGGGGCACTAGCCTGTGGGCACGATGGACGACCGCATGACGACGCCGTGGGGTGCTCCGGCGCTCACCCGCTTCCCCGAGGATCCGCGCGACCGGCTGCGTGCCTGGGACGCCTCCGACGCGTATCTGCTCAGGTACCTGGACCGGGAGGGCATCGCGCTGTCCGGCACGGTCGTGGTGGCCGGGGACCGCTGGGGCGCGCTGGTCACGGCGCTCGCCGCGCACCGGCCGACGCAGATCACGGACTCCTGGCTGGGACAGCAGGCGACCCGGGCCAACCTGGCGCGCAACGGCGTGGAGCCCGGCACGGTCGAGCTGCTCACCACCCAGGACCCGCCGCCGGCGCGCGTCGACGTGCTGCTCGTGCGGGTGCCCAAGAGCCTGGCCCTGCTGGAGGACCAGCTGCTGCGGCTGGCGCCCGCCGTGCACGAGGACACCGTGGTGATCGGCACCGGCATGGTGAAGGAGATCCACACCTCCACGCTGCGCCTGTTCGAGCGGATCCTCGGCCCGACCCGGACCACGCTCGCCGAGCAGAAGGCGCGGCTGATCCTGTGCACCCCGGATCCGACGCTGGAGCGGCCGGACAACCCCTGGCCGTACCGCTACGCGCTGCCCGACGGCATCGGCGCGGTGTCCGGGCGGCCGGTCGTCAACCACGCGGGGGTCTTCTGCGCCGACCGCCTCGACATCGGCACCCGGTTCTTCCTGCGGCACCTGCCGGCCGCCGGTGACGGCGCCCGGGTGGTGGACCTGGGCTGCGGCAACGGCGTGGTCGGTACGGCGGTGGCGCTGGCGCAGCCGCGGGCCGAGGTGCTGTTCGTGGACGAGTCGTTCCAGGCGGTGGCGTCCGCCGAGGCCACCTACCGGGCCAACGGCGTGCCGGGGCACGCCGAGTTCCGGGTCGGCGACGGGCTCACGGGTGTGCCGGACGGCACCGTCGACCTGGTGCTCACCAACCCGCCGTTCCACTCCCACCGGGCGACGACGGACGCCACGGCGCGGCGGATGTTCGGGGGTGCCCGGCGGGTGCTGCGGCCGGGCGGCGAGCTGTGGGTGATCGGCAACCGGCACCTGGGGTACCACGTGCGGCTGCGGAGGCTGTTCGGCAACTGCGACGTCGTCGCGTCCGACCCGAAGTTCGTGGTGCTCCGGGCCGTCAGGAAGTGAGCGGTCCCCGCCGCCCGGGGGGCCGGTGGGCCGTGGGCTCCGCCGGGCCGAGCGCGCGGACGATGTCCGCGACCGCGCGGGCCATCGCCTCGCGGCCCACGGTGAGGTAGCGGCGGGAGTCCACCGCCTCGGGGTGGGCGGCGAGGTACTGCCTGATCGCGCCGGTCATGGCGATGTTCAGCGCGGTGCCGACGTTGACCTTGGCGATGCCGCCGGCGACGGCCGCGGCGAGTTCCGTGTCGGGCAGGCCGGACGAGCCGTGCAGGACCAGGGGCACGTCCAGACCGGCGGAGAGCCGTTTGAGCAGGGCGTGGTCGACGGACGCGGTGCGGGTGGTCATGGCGTGGGTGGTGCCGACCGCGACGGCCAGGGCGTCCACGCCGGAGTCGGCGACGAAGGCGCGGGCCTGGTCGGGGTCGGTGCGGGCGCCGGGCGCGTGGGCGTCCAGCGGGGGTCTGCCGTCCTTGCCTCCGATGTCGCCCAGTTCGGCCTCGATCCACAGTCCCCGGGCGTGGGCCCAGTCGACGGCGGCCCGGGTGGCGGCGAGGTTCTCGGCGTAGGGCAGCCGGGCGGCGTCGTACATCACCGACCCGAATCCGGCGTCGGGGGCCTGGCGCAGCAGGGCGTCGCTCTGCACATGGTCGAGGTGCAGGGCCACGGGGACGGCGGCGCGTTCGGCGGCGATGACGGCGGCGCGGGCGAGCGGGAGGAGGCGGCCGTAGCGGAACTTGACGGCGTTCTCGCTGACCTGGAGGACGACGGGGGCGTCCACCGACTCGGCGCCGGCGATGACCGCCTCGATGTGCTCCAGCGTGATGATGTTGAAGGAGGCGACCGCCGAGCGGGCGTCGGCGGCGCGGGAGACGAGCTCACCGGTGGTGGCGAGGGGCACGGCCGGTCCTTTCCGGGTGGTGGCGAGTCGGGGCCGGGCGCCCGGTGCGGGCGCCTCGGCGGGCGTGCTCCGCGGGGCGGCTCAGGGCGCGAGGACGACCGAGCGGGTGAGGTGGCGGGGCCGGTCGGGGTCGAGTCCGCGGGCGGCGGCGACGGTCACGGCCAGCCGCTGGGCGCGGACGAGTTCGGCGAGCGGGTCGAGCGCGCCCGCCACCCACAGGGCTCCGGTGTCCCGGACCTGACGGGCCAGGCCGTCGGGGGCGTCGCCGATCATCCAGGTCGCCGTGCCACCGGTGCTGATGCTGATCGGGCCGTGCCGGTACTCCATCGCCGGGTACGCCTCCGTCCAGCACAGGGCGGCCTCCCGCATCTTGAGCGCCGCCTCGTCGGCCAGGCCGACGGTCCAGCCGCGCCCGAGGAAGGTGAACTGGCCGCAGTCCGCCAGCCCTTCGGGCAGGGGTTCCGCCAGGGCGGTCCGGGCGTCGTCGATCACGCGGTCGGTGTGCAGGCCCAGGTGGGCCCGGAGCAGGGTGAGGGCCGTGGTGGCGAACCGGGTCTGCACCACGGAGCGTTCGTCCGCGTGGTCGAGGACGACCAGGCCGTCGGCGGCCTCGCGCACGGGAGCGGCCGGGTCGGCGGTGACGGCGGTGGTGCGGGTGCTCCCCCTCAGCCGGCGGAGCAGTTCGAGCACTTCGGTGGTGGTGCCGGACCGGGTGAGGGCGACGACCCGGTCGTAGGCCCGGGTGTGGGGGAACTCCGAGGCGGCGAAGGCATCCGTCTCCCCCTGGCCGGCGCCCTCGCGCAGGGCGGCCGCGGCCCGGGCCATGTAGTACGACGTGCCGCAGCCGACGATCGCGACCCGCTCCCCCGGAGCCGGCAGCACCTCCCGGTGCCCGTCCGCCGCGTCGACGGCGCGCGTCCAGCACTCGGGCTGGCTGTTCAGTTCGTCCTCGACATGCGTCACGGCCGCGCACCCCCACCGATTGGATGATTGTTCTTGCAAGATAGAGCCAGGTTTCGAGCAGAATCAAGCATGCGGTGGGTGATCGTCGACGGTGGCCGTGGGCTAGGGTCGCCGTCGGACCACGCGACGACAGGCACGGACGGGAGGGCGGATGGCGCGGGACGCCCGCTGGCAGACGCTGCTGGAGCTGCTCGGGGAGCGGGGCCGGCTGGACGTCGAGGAGGCGGCCGCCGAGCTGGAGGTGTCGGCCGCGACGATCCGGCGGGACCTGGACCGGCTGGCCGAGCAGCGCATGCTGGTGCGCACCCGGGGAGGCGCCGTCGCGCACGGCGTGTCCTACGAGCTGCCGCTGCGCTACAAGACCGCGCGTCACGCCTCGGAGAAGCAGCGCATCGCCAGGGCCGTGGCGGACCTGGTCACGCCCGGCGAGGCGGTCGGGCTGACCGGCGGCACCACGACCACGGAGGTCGCCCGGGCACTGACGGTGCGCACCGACCTGGCGTCCGGGACACCGGCGCTGACCGTGGTGACGAACGCGCTGAACATCGCCAACGAGCTGGCCGTGCGCCCGCAGTTCAAGATCGTGGTGACGGGCGGGGTGGCCCGCCCGCAGTCCTACGAGCTGACCGGGCCGCTGACCGACGGGGTGCTGGGACAGGTGACGCTGGACGTCGCGGTGCTCGGCGTCGTCGCGTTCGACGTCATCCACGGCGCGGCGGCGCACGACGAGGCCGAGGCGGCGGTCAACCGGCAGCTGTGCGAGCGGGCGGGCCGCGTGGTGGTGGCCGCCGACTCCAGCAAGCTGGGGCGGCGCGCGTTCGCCCGGATCTGCGCGACCGGGTCGGTGGACACGCTGGTCACGGACACGGCGGCCGCTCCGGAGACGGTGCGCGCCTTCGAGGAGGCGGGGCTGCGGGTCGTCGTGGTGTGAAGGGCGCCGTCGCGTCGCGGGCGCGTCGCCGTCACGGCGCGTCGCGCACCCTGCCGGGTGCGGCCCGGAAGCGCGGCGCCGTCGCGTCGCAGGCGCGTCACCGTCGCGCGACCATCGCGCACCGGGCCGGGAGCGGCCCGGAAGCCTACGCTGGGCAGAGGGCGCCACACGCGCCGCCGGGGCAGGGAGGCTGCGATGGGCGCCAGGGCCGAGGGACGAGCGACCGCCGGAGCACACGGCACCCCCGAGGAGCGGACCGACGACGGACCCGGGGGCGCCGGCGGCCCGCGCTACGTGCCGATCGCCGACCACGGGCTGATCGGTGATCTGCGCACCGCGGCGCTGGTGGCCATCGACGGCACCATCGACTGGTACTGCTGCCCGGCCTTCGACGCGCCCAGTGTGTTCGCCTCGCTGCTGGACGCCGACCGCGGCGGCTGCTTCGAGCTGGAGGCGGCCGTGCCCGCCCGCAGGAAGCAGTTCTACTTCCCCGACACCAATGTGCTGATCACCCGCTTCTACACCGAGGACGGGGTCGGCGAGGTGCAGGACTTCATGCCGGTGTCGCAGGACCCCGCCGAGAGCAGCAGGCACCGGCTGATCCGGCGGGTGCTGTGCGTGCGGGGGACCGTGCCGTTCCGGGCGCGGGTGGCGCCGCGCTTCGACTACGGCACCCGGTCGCACACCCTGCGCAAGGACGGGGACGTGACGGTGTTCGTGTCCGACCGGCTGTCCCTCGGGCTCCACGCGACCGTCCCGCTGACCTGGGACGGGGTGGACGTCACGGCCCGGTTCGAGCTCACCGAGGGCGAGACGGCGGTGCTCGCCCTGGACCACCTCGGCGAGGGCGTGGCCCCGCGGGGGTGTGCGCACGCCGAGGCGGAGGACCGGTTCGCGGCGACGGTGCGCTACTGGCGGCGCTGGCTGGCCGCGTCCCGCTACCGGGGCCGCTGGCGGGAGATGGTGCACCGCTCCGCCCTCACGCTCAAGCTGCTCACCTACGCCCCGACCGGCGCTATCGTGGCGGCGCCGACGACGAGCCTGCCGGAGGAGATCGGCGGGGAACGCAATTGGGACTACCGCTACGTCTGGGTGCGCGACGCGGCGTTCTGCGTGTACGCGCTGCTGCGGCTGGGGTTCTCCGAGGAGGCGGAGGCGTTCATGGGGTTCGTGTCCCGGCACATCAGCCCGGGGGACGGCGCCCCGTCCGGCCCGCTGCAGATCATGTACGGCATCGACGGCCGCACCGACCTGTCCGAGGCCGAGCTGAGCCACCTGGAGGGGCACCTCGGCTCGGCACCGGTCCGGGTGGGCAACGCGGCAGCCGAGCAGCTGCAGCTCGACATCTACGGGGCACTGATCGACTCCATCTATCTGTACGACAAGTGGGCGGAGCCCGTCTCCAGCGAGCAGTGGGACCACGTGTGCGCGCTGGTGGAGTGGGTGGGCGCGCACTGGGACCAGCCGGACGAGGGGATCTGGGAGACCCGGGGCGGGCGCCGGAAGTTCCTGTACTCGCGGCTGATGTGCTGGGTGGCGATCGAGCGCGCCATCCGCATGGCCCACCGGCGGGGGCTGCCCGCCGACCTGCCCCGCTGGCAGGCGTGCCGGGACACGATCTACCGGCGGATCATGAGCCACGGCTGGTCGGAGGAGCGGGGCGCCTTCATGCAGCACGAGGACGGGGACGTGCTGGACGCGGCCGTGCTGATGATGCCGCTGACCAAGTTCATCGCGCCGACCGACCCGAAGTGGCTGCGCACCCTGGCCTCGCTCACCGAGGAGCTGGTGTCGGACTCGCTGGTGTACCGGTACGACCCCGGTGTCAGCCCGGACGGGCTGCGCGGCGGTGAGGGCACCTTCTCGATCTGCTCGTTCTGGTACGTCGAGTCGCTGACCCGGGCGGGCCGGCTGGACGAGGCGCGGCTCGCCTTCGAGAAGATGCTGACGTACGCCAACCACCTCGGCCTCTACGCCGAGCAGATCGGCCACGGCGGGGAGCAGCAGGGCAACTTCCCGCAGGCGTTCACCCATCTGTCGCTGATCAGCGCCGCGTTCAACCTGGACCGGGCGCTGGGCTGACGCTCAGTGGCCGTGGCCGTCGGCGGGTTCGCGGCTCCCCTCGGACCCGGTGTGCTCCGGCGTGGCGCCGTCCGGACCGGCGGGGTGGGTGTCCGGGCCGGCGGTGGGGGTGCCCGGCGTCCCGGCGTGCACGGTGAAGGCCGCGGTGCGTACGACGCCGTCGTGCCGGAAGTCCAGGAAGAGCCGGTAGCTGCCGCTGCTGGGCGCGGTGGCCGTGAAGGAGACGTCCGGTCCGGGCTTCGTGGTGCCGTCGCCGGGCTCGCCGTGGGGGTGGACGTGCAGGTAGGCGAGGTCTCCGGAGCGCAGGGCCACCAGGTGGCCGTAGGCGCCCAGGTAGGGCTGGAGGTCGGTGACGGGCCGGCCGTCCCGGGTGACGGTGAGCCGGAGGCCGCTCGCCCGGCCGGGGCGCAGGGTGCCGGTCAGCCGGACCTCGTAGCCGTCGACGCGTGCGGTGGCGCGGGCCTCGGGCAGGCCGCGCGGCCGGTAGGGGCCGGAGACGGCGAGGTCGGCGCCGAGGGTGAGGTTGCGGGCCCCCGGCCGGGCGGGGGTGAAGTCCGCGAAGATCCGGTAGCCCCCGGCCCGGGGCAGCTCGGCGGTGGTGCTCCAGGTGCCGTCGGCGGCGCGCTCCGGGTGCAGGTGACGGAAGGTCAGCAGGTCGCGTGAGGCCACGATGAGGTGGAGTTCCTTGTCGTGCTCACGGCGGTAGTCGGTGACCGTCCGGCCCTGGTCGTCCCGGATCCTGAAGCGCAGGTGTGCCGGCTCCCCGGCGCGGGCGCGCGCGGTGTCCAGGTCGAGGGTGTAGCCCTGCTCCGAGATCTGGAGTCCGCCGGCCGGGGAGGTCTCGTGCCCGGCATGGCCGCCGTTCTCGGGGTGCGACGACGCCCCGGAGTGCTTCTCGTCGTGTGCCGGGGGCCGGTCGGCGACCGCCGGGTCCAGGCTCTGGCCGACGCCGTAGGCCGTGCCGAACGCGGCGGCCAGGGCGGCGGCGAAGGCGGTGATCTTCAGTCCGGTGTTCATGGCCGTCTCTCCTCGGGATCGGCGCCGGTCACTCGCGGCCGAGCCCGGCTTCCACCCTTCGAGTACATACCCCCCTAGGGTATGACGTCAAGTCGGACCGCCAACGGATTCGATACGGGCAGGGGGTATGCCGACCTGCGAGGTGTCCGACCGGTGTGGATCATGCGTACGGTGGGCACCTGGTGATTCCCTGCCCCGGCGCGGGGACGCCGAGCGCGCGAACCCGTCCGCGCCCCTGCTCACACATGCCACCGCGGGAGAGACAGATGAGCGAGCCGACCCCCAGCGACCAGGACGCCACCCGTCCGCTCACCGCGGCCGTGCCTCCCTCCGACGGGCTGCGCAGGGTCGCGTCCGCGGTGCTCGGCGACCTCCGCGCCGTGGACGGCGCCCTGTACGCGGCGGTGGCGGCCACGCCGACCCCCACGCTCGACCGGGCCCTGCGCCGGCTGTCGCACGCGGCCGACCACTCGAAGATCTCGTTCGCCATCGCGGGCGCCCTCGCGCTGAGCGGTTCCCGGCCGCGCCGGGCGGCACTGGCCGGTGTCGGCGCCGTCGCGGTGGCCTCCGCCTCCGCGAACCTGCTCGGCAAACGCCTGGTGCACCGGGACCGGCCGGACCGGGAGGCGGCGCGCGTGACGGTGGACCGGCATGTGCCGATGCCGACGTCCGCGTCCTTCCCGTCCGGGCACACCGCGTCGGCGGTCGCGTTCGCCACCGCCGTCGGCACGGTCCTGCCCGCCGCCTCGGTCCCGCTGGGCGCGCTCGCGGGCGCGGTCGGCTACTCCCGCGTCCACACGGGCGTGCACTACCCGGGGGACGTGGCCGCCGGTGCCGTCCTCGGCATCGCCAGCGCCGCCACCGCCCTCGCCGTGGCCTCGGCCCGCTTCCCGGCGTCCTTCGGGCACCGGCGGTTCCGCTGGGCGGGCCCGGGCCGCTGACCGGCCGTCACCACCCCTCCCCCGGCCGCCCGGACCACCCCCGTCCGGCGCGCCTCCTCGCCTCCCCGTGGCCTCCGCGTCAGACGCCCGCGCCGCCCCGGGACCACGGATCCTGCGCGGTCCGTGTCCCCGCACCGTCCACGAACCGGTACCGGCGCTCCGGCCGCCCCGCCGCGCCGTACCGCAGGGACACCTCGGCGCTGCCGACGGTGTCGAAGTGCTCCGGATACCGCCTGGCACTGACCCGGGAGACACCGGTCGCCTCGGCACACTCACGCGCCGAGAGGGTGCCGTCGGCCTGCCGCAGGGCGCGCTCGATCAGCGGCGCCGTCTCCACACGCATGCCCTTGGGCAGCGCCGAGGCCACCGGCGCGGGCCCCGCCGCACCCGCCGGCACCCGGTCCACGTCGGCCTGCCCGCGCACCACGGCGTCCCCCAGCCGGCCCCGGTGGACGGCGTAACGCTCCAGCCGGGCCCGCAGGTCCTCGAACGCGAACGGCTTCAGCAGGTAGCCGACCACGCCGTGGCGGACCGCGCCGCGCACACTGTCCGCCTCCCGCGCGGCACTGATCACCATCACATCGCACGCGTGCCCGGCCGCCCGCAGCCGGGGGATGACGTCCAGGCCGAACAGAGCGGGCAGATACAGGTCCAGCAGCACGAGACTGGTGAACACGCCGTTCTCGGTGACCGTGTACGCGGTCGTGGCGCTGCTGCCGGCCTGGCCGCTGCTGCGGAAGGCGGTACGGCGGGAAACGGGGCGGCGCAGGACGGGGCGGCGCAGGACGGGGCGGCGCGGGCGGTACTGCAGAAGGCGGTTTTGGTGGTTGCCGGCGAGGCGGAGCAGCGGGCTGCGGACCCGCCTGGGCGGGACGACAGCTGAGCGGGGCGGGCTCTCACGTCCTCGGAGGGTCCGAGGGGCCGAGGGTCCGCCCCGCGGGGCGCCGTGGTCAGACGAGGTGGGCGAAGACCACCAGGTTCTCGGTGTAGTCCTTCACGGAGTGGTCGTAGTCGCCCGAGCAGGTGATGAGCCGGACCTGGGCGTCCGGCGTGTCGGCGTACACCCGCTCGTCGGGGAAGTCGTCCTTGTCGAAGGACTCGGCACCGTCCACCACGAAGGTGGCCGTGCGTCCGTCGGCGCGCGCCACCTGGAACTTGTCGCCCTTCTTCAGTTCGCCGAGCCGCGCGAACACGGCCGGGGACGTCTTGGTGTCCACGTGCCCGGCGATGATCGACGTGCCGAGTTCGCCCGGGGAGACGCCCTTGGCGAACCAGCCGACCAGGTTGGTGTCGTCGGCCGGGGGCGGCTGGAGCCGGCCGTCCTTGCCGACGGCCAGGTCGGTGAAGGGCGCGTCGACCTTGATGCCGGGGATGCGCAGCCGGGTCGGCGCCGACCGCGCCAGGTGCTTGTGGGGTGTCGCGCTCGCGGACGGAGCGGTGGAAGCGGGAGGAGTGGGAGGGGCCGTGGTGGAGGCCGCGACGGCGGGCGGGGCGTGCGGCACGTGCGCGTCGTCGGGGGGACTCTCCCGGCCGCCGAGCAGGCTCACCGCCAGGACCAGGGCCGCCGCACCCCAGAAGACCGCCGTCATCACGGCACGCAGTCGTCGTCGGGGCGGCCGTTCATCGGTCGCACGGGGGGACGGAGGGCTGGCTGCCATCGGGAAGACCACCTCACTGGAACACGGCAGCGGACAGATCGGGCGAACGGGCGAGCGGGGCCGCCGTGACGCGTGAGACGCGTACGGCGACCCCGGCTGCTATGTCATCGGGCATGGCTCACGCCACGTTTCCGGACGCCTTCTTGCGCCGCAGCGCGTAGGCACCCGTGCCGAGGACCGCCAGCGCGGCCAGACCACCGGCGCTGACGCCCGGGTCGGCGAGCGCACCGCCACCGGTGTGCATGCCACCGCGCGGCTTCTCGTGCTTCCAGTCCTTGTCCTTCTCCTTGTCCTTGCCGCTCCAGGACTCCTCGCCCTGCGAGTCCTTGTTCTTGTCCTTGTAGGTCTCCGGGTCGTACTTCGGGTCCTTCGCGCTGCCCCAGTCCCCTTCGGTCACCGCGGCCAGAGCCCCGCCGCCGGTGTGCATGCCGCCCTCCGGCTTCTTGTACTTGCCGTGCTTGTCGTGCTTGCTCTCCTTGTCGTGCTTGCTCTCGCTGTCCTTGTCGTACTCCTTGCTGGTGGAGGAGGACTTGTCCTTCTCCCAGTCACCCGAGTGATCGGCGTAGGCTGCGGGCGCCGCGATCGCGAGGGCGGCGGTGGCCGTCGCGGTGGCGAGCACCAGGCGGGCAGAGCGCATCTGGACTTTCCTTCCGTCCCGGACGGGCTGCTGACTTCGCGTCAGTACGAGGGACCCGGCCTTGACGTGATCCACCGTCAGCCGGACCGGCCGCTCCCACCATCCGGGACGATCACACGGGTTAACGGCACCCCTCTTCAGGGGGATCCGACCGCCTCCGCACGGACGCAGCCCGGCGTTGCTCCTTGCGCCCGGCGATTCCCTCGCCGTCCGGCGCCCCCCTTGCGGCCCGGCGCTCCCCTTGCGGCCCGGCGCTTCCCCTCTCGCGACCTTGCGGCCGCCGCCACCCGGCCTTCTCCGCTGCTTGCCCCCGGGGCGGGCGCGGCTCTAGCCTGAGTTTGTGCCGCTAATAAACAAAACCCGGCGGCAGCACGTCGCGCCGGGCCCCGACCTCGTCCGCCTCCGCGTCGCCCTCACCGCGTTCTTCGCCCTCGACGGCTTCCTGTTCGCCGGCTGGGTGGTGCGCATCCCCGCCATCAAGCAGCAGACCGGTGCCTCCGCCGGCGACCTCGGGCTCGCGCTGCTCGGGGTCTCCGCCGGGGCCGTGGTCACCATGACCCTGACCGGCCGCCTGTGCCGCCGCTTCGGCAGCCATCCCGTCACCGTCGCCTGCGCCGTGCTGCTCTCCCTCAGCATCGCCCTGCCGCCGCTGACGCACTCAGCTCCCGCCCTCGGCACCGTGCTGCTGCTGTTCGGCGCGGCCTACGGAGGGATCAGCGTCGCCTTCAACAGTGCCGCCGTCGACCTGGTGGCCGCGCTGCGGCGGCCGATCATGCCCGGTTTCCACGCCGCGTTCAGCCTGGGCGGCATGGTCGGCGCCGGGCTGGGCGCGCTGGTCGCCGGGTCCCTGTCCCCCACCGTTCACCTGTGGGGGCTGGCGCTGGTGGGGCTCGTGGTGACCGCCGCGGCCGGACGGACCCTCCTGCGCTGCGAGCCGCCGGCCCCGGCGCGGCCGGCCCGGACCGCCGGCGGCGCCCCGGCCCGCCCCGACGGCCGTACCCGCGCCCTGGTGGTCGTCTTCGGGCTCATCGCGCTGTGCACCGCCTACGGCGAGGGCGCGCTGGCGGACTGGGGCGCCCTGCACCTGGAGGAGGACCTGGGCGCCTCACCGGGCACGGCGGCCCTCGGCTACTCCTGCTTCGCGCTCGCCATGACCGCCGGACGGCTCAGCGGCACCACCCTGCTGGAGCGGCTGGGCCGCACCCCGACGCTCGTCGTGGGCGGCGCCACGGCGGCCGTCGGCATGCTGCTCGGGGCGCTGGCACCGTCCGTGGGACCGGCCCTGCTCGGCTACGCCGTCACGGGCCTCGGCCTCGCCAACCTCTTCCCCGTGGCCGTCGAGCGGGCGGGTGCGCTGGCGGGCCCGGGCGGCGTCGCGACGGCGTCGACGCTGGGTTACGGCGGCATGCTCCTCGGGCCTCCCGCGATCGGGTTCATGGCCGACTGGTTCAGCCTTCCGGCCGCCCTCACCAGCGTGGCGGCGCTTGCCGCGGTCGCCACGGTGATCGCCTTCGCCACCCGCCGCGCCGGTACCGGCCGGGGGGACGGGTACGAGGCCGTCTGATGCACCGCCCGGGAGGGAGCGAGGAGGGGCAGGGGCCGCCCGATGGACCGGCTGGGAGACAGGGGGCAGGCGCCGCCCGATCGACGGCAGGGAGGGAGGAAGAAAGGAAGGAGGAAGGCGGCAAGGGCCGCCCGATCGACCGGCTGGGTGGCGGGTACGAGGCCGTCTGATCGACCGGCCGAGGTGTGGGTACCCGGTGCGCGGTGTCCGTCGGAACGACCGCCGACCGGCCCGCCGCCCACCCCGTCCGACCCCCAGGGAGAGGGAGCACTGTGAGCGATCAGCAGCATCCCGCCGACCAGCATCCGACCCCCGATTTCCCGGCACAGGAGCAGCCGCACCCCGGCTGGACCGGGCCGATGGACCCGCCCCCGGACCACGGCGAGGACTCCTACCGCGGCAGCGGGCGGCTCACCGACCGCAAGGCCGTGATCACCGGCGGGGACTCCGGCATCGGCCGGGCCGTGGCCCTGGCGTTCGCCCGCGAGGGGGCGGACGTGCTGTTCACCTATCTGGACAGTGAGAAGGAGGAGGCCGACGAGACCACCCGCTGGATCGAGGAGGCCGGCCGGCAGGCGGTGGCCGTCCCGTGCGACGTGCGCGAGGAGGAGAACTGCCGCGCCCTGATCGACCGTGCCGTGTCGGAGTTCGGCAGGATCGACATCCTGGTGAACAACGCCGCGTACCAGATGTCGCAGCCCGACGGCATCGAGGCCATCACCACCGAGCAGTTCGACCGCGTCCTGCGGACCAACCTCTACGGCATGTTCTGGCTGTGCAAGATGGCCGTGCCCCACATCCCGGAGGGCGGCAGCATCATCAACTCCGCCTCCGTGCAGGCCTACAAGCCCAGTCCGCACCTGCTCGACTACGCGACGACCAAGGGCGGCATCGTCACGTTCACCCAGGGCCTGGCACAGATGCTGATCGAACGGGGCATCCGGGTCAACGCCGTGGCCCCCGGCCCGGTGTGGACGCCGCTGATCCCGGCGACGCTGCCGGACACCACCGAGTTCGGCAAGCAGGCGCCCATCGGCCGGCCCGCGCAGCCCGCCGAGATGGCCCCGGCGTATGTCTTCCTGGCGTCCCAGGAGGCGTCCTTCATCACCGCGGAGATCGTCAACGCCACCGGCGGCACACCCCTGCCGTAGCGACCGAGGGCCGGACGCCGTCGGCCGAACGCCGTGGGCTCAACGCCGTCGGCCGGTCATCCGCCGGTGAGCATCCGGGCCAGGACAGCGCGCTGCACGGGCAGTACCTCGCCGTGCAGCGCGCGGCCCTTCGCCGTCAGCGACACCCGCACCCCCCGGCGGTCCTCCGGGCACATGCCCCGGTCGACGAGGCCCTCCCGCTCCAGCCGGGCGATGAGCCGGGACAGGGCGCTCTGGGTGAGGTGGACGCGTTCCGATATCTGCTGGACGCGGTAGGCCCGTCCGGTCCTCGCGGAGCCCTCCGCCAGTATGTCCAGGACCTCGAAGTCGCTGGCGCACAAACGGTGTTCGTTGAGCGCCCGGTCGAGTTCGCAGTGGGTGCGCGCGTGCAGCGCCAGCATGTCCCGCCACTGTTGAACGAGCGCCTGTTCGGCCTGCTTCGCCGCCATGGCCCGCACCGTAGCAGAGGGGCGCTTGCCCGCCGGGCACACGCCTGTTTGACTCGGAGGCCGAGCATCGGGGGAAACGCATGACAGAGGCAGGCACGACGGGGCAGGGGCGGCGGAGCCAGGCGGAGCGGGACGCCATCACCGTGGAGATCGGCTACGCCCTGTGCAGCGCCGCGTTCGCCGCCGCCGTCGTCTTCGGGGCGGTGGCCGGTCCGGTGCTGCTCTTCTCGCTTCCCGGCACCGTGGAACGCCTGCTGGCCGGCGCCGGACTCGTCCTCGCACCGGTGCTGTTCACCGTCCGGGTGGTCAGCGTGCTGCTCCGCTTTCGGCCGTTCCGCACGGCCGTCCGCGAGCCGGTCGGATCAGCCGGATCAGCCGAGCCAGCCGGGCCGCACCAGGCCCGACTCGTAGGCCAGGACGACCAGTTGGGCGCGGTCCCGGGCGCCCAGTTTCACCATGGTCCGGCTGACGTGGGTCTTGGCGGTGAGCGGGCTGACGACGAGACGCCGGGCGATCTCCTCGTTGGACAGGCCCATGCCGACCAGCGCCATCACCTCCCGTTCCCGCTCGGTGAGTCCGGCCAGGGCCTCCGCGGCGGCCGGTTCCTTGGAACGGGCCGCGAACTCGGCGATCAGCCGGCGGGTCACACCGGGTGACAGGAGCGCGTCGCCCGCAACCACCGCCCTCACCGCGCGCAGGAGTTCGTCCGGTTCGGTGTCCTTCACCAGAAAGCCGGAGGCGCCCGAGCGAAGGGCCTCGAAGACGTACTCGTCCAGCTCGAAGGTGGTCAGCATGACCACCTTCACCTCGGCGAGGTCCCCGTCCCCGGTGACCCGCCGGGTCGCGGCCAGACCGTCGAGCCCGGGCATCCGGATGTCCATCAGTACGACGTCCGGGCGCAGTTCGCGGGTCAGCCGGACGGCCCCTGCGCCGTCCGACGCCTCCCCGGCCACCTCGATGTCCGGCTGCGCGTCCAGCAACGCCCGGAACCCCGCCCGGACGAGCGACTGGTCGTCGGCGAGCAGTACGCGGATCACCGGTCCTCCTCGGCTTCGAGCGGCAGTACGGCCAGCACCCGGAACCCGCCGTCGGGACGCGGGCCCGCCTCGATGGTGCCATCCAGCGCGGCGGCCCGCTCCCGCATCCCGGCCAGCCCGTTGCCGCTGCCGCCCGCGTCGGCACCCGTGGGCGGACCGTCGTCGTCGATCCGCAACCGCAGCCGCCCGCCGGCGCGTTCCGTGCGTTCGCTTTCGGCGCGTTCAGGCTCCGTGCGTTCGTGTTCGATGTGCACACGGGCGCGCCGCGAGCCGGAATGCCGTACGACGTTGGTGAGCGCCTCCTGGACGATGCGGAAAGCGGCGAGATCGGCGCCGGGCGGAAGGTCGGGCACTTCCCCCTCCACCGTGACCACGAGCCCCGCTGCGGCGGCCTGTTCCACCAGCTCCGGCAGCCGTCCCAGGCCCGGCGCGGGGGCGCGGGGCGCGGCGCCGGGAGCCCTCAGCGTGTCCAGTACCTGACGCACCTCGCCCAGCGCCTCCTTGCTCGTGTCCTTGATGGTGGTGAGCGCGGTACGGGCCTGTTCGGGGTCGCTGTCCAGGAGGGCGAGACCGACACCGGCCTGCACGTTGATGACGGAGATGCTGTGCGCGAGCACGTCGTGCAGCTCGCGGGCGATCCGCAGGCGCTCCTCGTCCGCACGCCGCCGGGCGGCCTGGGCCCGCTCGGCCCGCTCCCGTGCCCACTGCTCCCGGCGGACCCGGCCCAGTTCGGACAGCGCCACGACGGCCACCGCCCAGGCGGCGACCACGAACTCCTGGTTCCAGGACGCCGCCGTGTCCCCCGCGGGCGGCAGCCACCGGTAGAACAGGTGGGTGAGGAGCAGGTGCCCCGCCCAGAGCGCCCCCATGGCCGTCCACGCGGCCCGGCGGTGCCCGCGGACGACCGCACTGAAGCACGCCACGGCGACCGTCAGCAGCACCGGCCCGTAGGGGTATCCCAGGGCGAGGTAGGCCAGGACGGCGGCGACCGTACCGGACACCACGGCCACCGGATGCCGGTGCCGCCACAGCAGCAGGAGCCCCGAGGCGAGGAGGAGCAGCTGCGACCAGACGTCGGGAGCGACCCGTTGCCCGTGCTGGCCGTGCGCCGCGAAGGAGGAGCCGACCAGGACGAACACGGTCACCAGCAGGGTGGACCGCCACGGCCACCGCGACCCGCGGCGGTCGCCCGGGTCCGCGTTGTCGCCCCGCCAACCGCCGGGACCGTGCCACCCGCCCGGACCGTGCCAGGCGCTCGGCCCGCGCCACGGGCTCGGGCCGAGCCGCATGCTCGGGCCGTGCCGCATGCTCGGGCCGTGCCGCATGCTCGGGCCGTGCCGCCGGTCGGCGGGGCCGGGCGCCTGCCGGGGCCGGGCCCGTCCGGCTCCGCGCCCGCGCTGCTCGTCCATGCCGGCCACGCTAGACGCCGCGGACGACGAGCGGCGTCACCCGGGCGTGGTGATCACGCGTACTCCCGGCGAAGTACGTCCGAGCGGACCCGGGGCCCCGTCAGCGCAACGGGTCCTGGAAGGGGGTGCCGCTCTCCGGCCGTTCCGGTCGGTAGCTGTCCGAGGTTGTCTCGCCAGGTCGTCAGTTCGCGGCGGGGCGCCCTGCGCCGGCCCCGGCCCCGGAGCCGGCGCCGTCTCCGCTCGGGCCCTGCTGCCCGTAGACGAGGCCGACACCGTGCGCGAGCTGCCCGGCCGCGTGCCGGAAGAACCGCTCGCGGTCCTCGACCACCCGGTTGAACTGCCCGAACAGCTCGAATCCCACCAGCCCGAACAGCTGCGCCCAGGCCGCCACCATGGCCACGGCCACCGCGGGCGGCAGGTCGGGCGCCAGGTCGGCGGCCATCCGTTCGGCCTCGGGCCTCAGCTCCGCCGGCAACGAGGGCTTGGCCAGACCGAGGCCCCGGTGCGCCTCCCGGAGGATGCCGATGAGCACCAGCCCCACCCGCGAGGCGGCCGCGACCGTGGTCCGGGGCGCCTCGTACCCGGGGACCGGCGTGCCGTAGATCAGCGCGTACTCGTGCGGATGCTCGAGGGCCCAGCGGCGCACCCCCTCGCACACCGCGGTCCAGCGCTGTACCGGTCCGGCGTCGTCGGCCGCCTCGTGGGCGGACTCGGCCGCCTCGCCGAGGGAGTCGTAGGCGTCGATGATGAGAGCGGTCAGCAGATCGTCGCGGCTGGGGAAGTAGCGGTAGAGCGCGGACGAGGCCATACCGAGCTCACGGGCCACGGCCCGCAGGGACAACTTGGCGGCGCCGTCCGCCGCGAGCTGCGCGCGCGCCTTCTCCTTGATGGCCGCGGTGATCTCGATCCTGGCCCGGGCACGGGCGCCGTGTGGGGTGCTCATGCCGGACAGTGTGACACCAGAAGGAGAGCACTGCACACAATCAAGAGCACTGCACGCAACGCGGAGCGCTGCACACGACAGGGAGCGCCGCGCGCGACAGGGAGCACCGCGCGCGACAGGGAGCACCGCGCACCCACGAGAGCGCCGCTCTCCGATGAGAGCAGCGATAAGCGGGCGGCACGGCGACCCGAACCGACAGCCAGCGAGGGGCAGCGAGAGCGACGGACGCGAACGAGAGCGGCGTCCGCAAGGGAGAGCAGCGTCCGCAAAGAAGAGCGGTGCACGGAGGGAGAGCAGCGTCCGCAAAGAAGAGCGGTGCACGGAGGGAGAGCAGCGTCCGCAGGAGAGAGCAGCGTCCGCAACGGAGAGCGGCGCACGCAAAAGAGAGCGCTGCTCTTGCTTTCCGGGCCGATCGTCCCGCACAATGAAACCCGGCAACCGAGAGCGCTGCTCACAAACGAGAACGGCGCTCTCGAACGCCGTTACGCTCAGCCCTCCCAGCCCCTCACCCCTCTCATCCGACCGGATGCACGCTCCCGGACCACGCACTGGCGCACTGGCGCACTGACGCACTGACGCACTGACGCACTGACGCACTGACGCACCGGATCCCCACGCACCGCATCCCACCCACCCACGGAGGCCCCATGTCCACGCCCACACCGCACGTCCAGAAGCCCGGCCGGTTCACCGTCGGTGTCCTCAACCGCGGGGTCGCCTGGCTGATCCGCCGGGGGTTCGGCGTCTGGGGCTCCCGGATCCTGGCCGTCCGCGGGCGCAAGTCCGGCGAGTGGCGGACGACCCCGGTCAACCTGCTGACCGTGGACGGCGCGCACTACCTCGTCGCGCCGCGCGGTCACGTCCAGTGGACCCACAACATGCGCGCGGCGGGCGGCGGCGAGCTGCGCCTGGGCAAGCGCGTGGACCCCTTCACCGCCACCGAGGTCACCGACGACGACAAGCCCTCGCTGCTGCGCGCCTACCTCAAGCGCTGGAAGGCGGAGGTCGGCGTGTTCTTCAAGGGCGTGGGCCCGGACTCCTCCGACGAGGAGCTGCGCCGCATCGCCCCCGACCACCCGGTCTTCCGGATCACGTTCACCAGCTGACCCGGGCCGCCCCGCCCCCGCCCTCCCTGACCCTCCTGACCCTCATTGCCCCTGCCTCACTGCCCCGCTGGCCCCTGCCCCGGGGCGTCAGTCCGCCGGCCCGGTGTCGTCGCTCGCCGGACGGCGGTCGAAGGCCAGCAGGGCGCGGTGTGCCAGGGGATGGGTGCGGACGAGCTCGCCGAGGGTCGTGGAGCCCTGCGTGATGTCCTTGAACGCCTTCCAGGCCGGGCGGAAGCCGGTGAGGACCGCGTGGAAGACACCGGGGCGTCGCTCGAACGCGGCCAGCATGCGCTTGCCGACGCTCATCTCCACGCCGAGCCCCGACTTGACGGCGAACGCGTAGTTCAGGGCCTGGCGCCGGGTGTCCACGGCGTCGTGGGCCTCCGCGATGCGTACCGCCCACTCCCCCGCGAGGCGGCCCGACCGCAGGGCGAAGGAGATGCCCTCGCGGGTCCACGGCTCCAGCATCCCGGCCGCGTCGCCGCACACCAGCACCCGGCCCCGGGACAGCGGCGAATCGTCGGCCCGGCAGCGGGTCAAGTGCCCGGAGGAGATGCTGGGTTCGAACCCGGCCAGGCCGAGGCGGCCGATGAAGTCCTCCAGGTACCGCTTCGTCGCGGCGCCTTCGCCGCGCCGGGAGATCACGCCGACGGTGAGGGTGTCGCCCTTGGGGAAGACCCAGCCGTAACTGCCGGGCATCGGGCCCCAGTCGATGAGCACCTTGCCCTTCCAGTCCTCGGCGACGGTGTCCGGGACCGGGATCTCGGCCTCGAGGCCGAGGTCGACCTGGTCCAGTTTGACGCCGACGTGGGCTCCTATCCGGCTGGCGCTGCCGTCCGCGCCGACGACGGCGCGGGCCAGCACGGTCTCGCCGCCCTGGAGGACGACGGCGACCGTGCGCCGGTCCGGCACGGCCGAGCCGTGCTGCTCGACCCGCTGCACGGTGGCGCCGGTGCGCAGTTCGGCGCCCGCCTTCTGCGCGTGTTCCACGAGCTGCTGGTCGAACTCCGGCCGGTTGATGAGCCCGAACAGCATCTGCCGGGAGCGCCGGGTGCGGCTGAACCGCCCGTTGTGGGAGAAGGTGACCGCGTGCACCCGGTCCCTCAGGGGGAGGTCGAAGCCGGGCGGGAGCGCGTCGCGCGTGGGGCCGATGATGCCGCCGCCGCAGGTCTTGTAGCGCGGCAGCTCCGCCTTCTCCAGCAACAGCACGCGTCGTCCCGCGACCGCCGCCGCGTAGGCGGCCGACGCCCCCGCGGGTCCCGCGCCCACCACGACGACGTCCCACACCTGCCGCACGTCGTCCGCTGAAGAGTTCTCGCTGCTCACGATGGTCTACTGCTCCCGATCCAGCCGCCTGCCGCTCTTGACCCCCGCATCCTACGGCGACGATCACCGCGGGCCGCTGTGGGAGGATCGGCGGCATGGGTGCCCCGTACACCGGAGGCCGCCCGTACCGCACGATCAGCTCGTACGGGGGAGTACACACCCCTACAACGTCGCACCCACAAGGAGCGTGCCCATGTCGTCGAATCCGGTCGCCGCGACCGTCGCCTCGCTGATGCCGAGGGCGAAGGAGGAGCTCACCGAACTGGTGGCCTTCAAGTCGGTGGCGGACTTCGGCCAGTTCCCGCGCAGCGAGAGCGAGGGAGCCGCCCGCTGGATCACGGACGCCCTGACCGCCGAGGGCTTCCAGGACGTGGCGCTGCTCGACACCCCGGACGGCACCCAATCGGTCTACGGATACCTGCCCGGCCCCGAGGGCGCCAGGACCGTGCTGCTGTACGCCCATTACGACGTGCAGCCGCCGCTGGACGAGGCGGGCTGGGACACCCCGCCGTTCGAGCTGACCGAGCGGGACGGGCGCTGGTACGGGAGGGGGACCGCGGACTGCAAGGGCGGCCTCATCATGCACCTGCTGGCGCTGCGTGCCCTGAAGGCGAACGGCGGCGTGCCGGTGCATGTCAAGGTGATCGTCGAGGGCTCGGAGGAGCAGGGCACCGGCGGACTGGAGCGGTACGCCGAGGCGCACCCGGAGCTCCTGGCGGCCGACGCGATCGTCATCGGCGACTCCGGCAACTTCCGGCCGGGCCTGCCGACGGTCACCACCATCCTGCGCGGCATGACGCTCGTGCGGGTACGGATCGACACCCTCGAGGGCAACCTGCACTCGGGACAGTTCGGCGGTGCGGCGCCCGACGCGCTGGCCGCGCTGGTGCGCGTCCTGGACTCGCTGCGCGCCGAGGACGGCAGCACCACCGTCGACGGGCTGTCCGGGGACGCCTCGTGGGACGGACTCCAGTACGACGACGAGCAGTTCCGCAAGGACGCGGGGGTGCTGGACGGTGTGGAGCTGATCGGCTCCGGCACGGTCGCCGACCGGATCTGGGCCCGCCCGGCGGTCACCGTGCTCGGCATCGACTGCCCGCCGGTGGTCGGCGCCACCCCGTCCGTGCAGGCGAGCGCGCGGGCACTGATCAGCCTGCGGGTGCCGCCGGGCACGGACGCGGCCCGGGCCACGGAGCTGCTCCGGGCGCATCTGGCGGCCCACACCCCCTGGGGTGCGCGGGTGAGCACCGAGCAGGTCGGGCAGGGCCAGCCGTTCCGTGCCGACCCGAGCAGCCCGGCGTACCGGGCCATGGCCGACGCGATGGGGGTCGCCTACCCGGGCCAGGAGATGAGCCTGGCCGGTCAGGGCGGTTCGATCCCGTTGTGCAACACCCTGGCCTCGCTGTACCCGAAGGCGGAGATCCTGCTGATCGGCCTGAGCGAGCCGGAGGCCCGCATCCACGCGGTCAACGAGAGCGTCTCCCCCGACGAGCTGGAGCGGCTGTCGGTCACGGAGGCCCTGTTCCTGCGCAACTACGCCGCCGGCGCGAGCTGAGCCCCACGCCGGCCGGTCACCGGGTCCCCGCATCCGCCTGGGGCCCGGTGGCCGACCGGGACTCCGGCCGGTCACCGACGCCCGGCCCCACACCCGACCGCACCCGCCGCGAGGACCGTCACGGCCCCACGGGTACGCCCGCCTCCAGGTACATGGCCCGCCCGCGTTCCCGGGCCCGCAGGGCGCGGCGGAGGCGTTCGTAGCGGACCGGGGGGAGGAGTTCGGCGGCTTCCGCCTCGGAGGCGAAGCGCCAGGCGCGCAGTTCGGGGCCGGGCAGGAGCAGCCGGCCGGTGTCGGCGGTGTGGAGTCTGCCGCCGTCGAAGAGGAGCCGGAGGCCTCCGTAGCCGGGCGGTGCGGGTGGCTCCCAGTCGACGACGAGCAGGCCGGGCACCTCCTCCAGGTTGATCCCGGTCTCCTCGGCGACCTCGCGCATGCCCGCGCGTGCGGGAGCCTCGCCCGGTTCGACGACCCCGCCGGGGAACTCCCATCCCGCCTTGTAGGTGGGGTCGACGAGCAGCACGCGGTCCTGTTCGTCGAAGAGCAGTACGCCCGCGGCGACCGTCTCGGCGGTGGGTTCGGCGGTCTGCACGATGTCGCAGGCGGGCACCGATCCGGCGGCCACGGCCTCGGCGATGCGTACGGCGGTGTCGTAGGGGCTCAGCGCGCCGTTGTCGACCGGGTAGGCGTCGGTGGTGAGCCAGGAGGCGAGGGCGCTGCGGTAGGGCTCGATGTGGTCGTGGGCCCACTGCCGGACGCGTATCTCGCCGTCCGGGAGCCCGTCGGGGACCTCCCGGCCCGCTATGCGCTCGCGCAGGATCGTTTCCGCCGGGGCGAGGAGGACATGCCGCACCGCGATGCGGCGGGCGGCGAGTCCGCCGAAGATCTCGTCGCGGTACTCCTGGCGCAGCAGGGTCATGGGCACCACGAGGGTCCCGCCGAGCTCGGCGAGCATCGCCGCAGCCGTGTCGATCACCAGGCGTCGCCAGATCGGGAGGTCCTGGTAGTCGCCCACCTCCGCGAGGTGTTTCGGCGGGAGCAGGTGGCCCAGCGCCCCGCCGACGACCTCGGGGTCGAAGAGCGTACTGTTCGGGATCAGTTCGATCAGTTCCCGTGCGGTGGTGGTCTTCCCCGCACCGAACGCACCGTTGATCCAGACGATCACGGTTCCCCCTCTTCTGTTGGCCCCCTGTGGCTTGCCCGCTCCACCCTGCCACGGAAACCAGATCCGGCTCAGAACGCGAAACGACGGCGCCGGTGCCCTCGGAAGTGAGGGCACCGGCGCCGTGCGGTCCGGCCGGAAACGCGTCAGTCCTTGTCCTGCACCACGTCACCGGCGGGGGCCAGGCTGTCGGAGGCGACCTCCGCCCGGTCGAGCGTGCTGAGGGTGTCGTCGACGCTGAGGCCGGCGAGGTCCTCGCCGAGCGCGTGGGACGGCGTGACGGCCGCGACGACGAAACCGGCGGCCAGGGAGGCGATGGCGAGCATGCTGCGCTTCTTCATGCCCCGTTCAACCGCGGAAACCGCTCCGGGGTCACGCACCGATGTGGGAGGCGAGGGAAACAGCGGGCCCCGGACCCGCGGCCCTGCCGGTGAGACGCCCGCGACGGCCCGCCGGTGCGACACCCGCCAGCCGGTCTCGGCCCGCCGGTCCGCTGGTGCGACACCCGCCAGCCGGTCTCGGCCCGCCGGTCCGCTGGTGCGACACCCGCCAGCCG
>NZ_JBIWOK010000001.1:0-231644 GCF_044767675.1 Streptomyces sp. NPDC101219 | reverse complement strand
GGTCTCGGCCCGCCGGTCCGCCGGTGCGACACCCGCCAGCCGGTCTCGGCCCGCCGGTCCGCCGGTGCGACACCCGCCAGCCGGTCTCGGCCCGCCGGTCCGCCGGTGCGACACCCGCCAGCCGGTCTCGGCCCGCCCGTCAGACGCCCGCGACCGCCGTATCGGCCCGCCGGGCCAGGGCCGCCGCCGCGGCGCCCACGAGGCCGGCGTCGGTGCCCATGCGGGCCGGGACGACCGCGAGCCGCTGGACGAAGGACAGGGTGGCGTACTCGGTCAGCGCGCGGCGCAGCGGGGCGAGCAGGACCTCGCCGGCCTTGGCCACTCCCCCGCCGATCACCGCGATGTCGATCTCGACGAGGGTGGCGGTGGCCGCTATGCCGGCGGCCAGCGCCCGGGCGGCACGATCGAAGGACGCCACGGCCACCGGGTCACCGACCCGGGCGGCGGCGGCCACCGCGGCGGCAGAGGTGTCGCCGTCGGGGCCCGGACGCCAGCCGTTGTCCAGGGCGCGGCGGGCGATGTTGGGGCCGCTGGCGATCCGCTCCACGCAGCCCCGGGCGCCGCACGGGCACGGATCACCGTCGAGGTCGACGCTGATATGGCCGATGTGACCGGCGTTGCCCGTGGGGCCCGGGTGTACGCGGCCGCCGAGCACCAGGCCGCCGCCGACGCCGGTCGACACGACCATGCACAGCGCGTTGTCGTGGCCGCGGGCGGCCCCCTGCCAGTGTTCGGCCGCGGCGATCGCCACCCCGTCCCCGATGAGCACCACGGGCAGTTCCCCGGCCGCGGCACGGACGCGGGCGACCAGGGGGTAGTCGCGCCAGCCGGGCACGTTCACCGGGCTCACGGTGCCGGCGGTGGCGTCCACCGGGCCCGCGCTGCCGATGCCCACGGCGCCGACGCCGCCCCACAGCGGGGAGGCGGTGAGTTCACCGAGCACCTCCTCCACCGCGCGCATGACGGTCCCGCCGTCCTGCCGGGCGGGCGTGGGCCGCTGGGCGCGGAACAGCAGGCTGCCCCCGCCGTCCACCAGTGCGCCGGCGATCTTGGTGCCGCCGATGTCGAGCGCAGCCACGAGGTCGGTGTGCATCAGTGTCGGATCTCCCCGTCAACCATGAGACGAATACCGAGAAAGACCCATGTGGGACCAAGCGGTGACACATGGGGCGAACCACAACCCGGTCTCGCGGTGGGGTACGGGCCGGAGGGCACGATGGACAGTCTCCCCCGAGCGTGACAACGTTGTCCAGGTTCTATGCTCGACGCCACATCCTCATACAACCCCATGGACTACGCACCCCCGTGGACGACAGGACAGGACACCGCACCGTGCCGGAGACCCATCACCGCACCCATCACCTCCCGGGGGCCCGCTACGGCAACCGTCCGACCATGAAGGACGTGGCGGCCCGTGCCGGGGTGGGTCTGAAGACGGTCTCGCGCGTGGTGAACGGCGAGCCGGGTGTCACCGCGGAGACCGAGCGCCGGGTGCAGGAGGCCATCGAGGCACTGGGGTTCCGGCGCAACGACAGCGCGCGGGTGCTGCGCAAGGGCCGCACCGCCAGCATCGGACTGGTCCTGGAGGATCTCGCCGACCCCTTCTACGGCCCGCTGAGCCGCGCGGTGGAGGAGGTGGCCCGCGCGCACGGTGCGCTGCTGATCAACGGTTCGAGCGCGGAGGACTCGGAGCGTGAGCAGGAGCTGGTGCTGGCGCTGTGCGCCCGCCGGGTCGACGGCCTGGTGGTGATCCCGGCCGGGGACGACCACCGCTATCTGGAGCCGGAGATCAGGGCGGGCGTGGCCACGGTGTTCGTGGACCGTCCGGCCGGCCGGATCGACGCGGACGTGGTGGTGTCGGACAACTTCGGCGGGGCCCGCGACGGTGTCGCCCACCTGATCGCCCACGGGCACCGCAGGATCGGCTTCATCGGCGACATGCCCCGCATCCACACGGCGGCCGAGCGGCTGCGCGGCTACCGGGCCGCCATGGAGGACGCGGGCATACCGGTGGCCCCGGCGTGGATGTCGCTGGGCGTCACCGACCCCCTGCGGGTGCGCCGGGCGGCCGAGGAGATGCTGAGCGGGCCGGACCCGGTCACCGCCGTCTTCGCGGGCAACAACCGGGTGACGGTCACCGTCATCCGGGTGCTGGCGGAGCAGGCGCGCCGGGTGGCACTGGTCGGCTTCGACGACATCGAGCTCGGGGACCTGCTCCGGCCGGGCGTCACCGTCGTCGCGCAGGACGCAGCGGCCCTCGGGCGGACCGCGGCGGAACGGCTGTTCCGGCGGCTGGAGGGCACGCTTCCGTTCCCGGAGCGCATCGAACTGCCGACCCGGCTGATCACGCGCGGCTCGGGCGAGCTGGCGCCGGCGGACTGAGCGGCCGATGACGGCGGAGGACCGCACGCTGGAGGCGCTGGGGCTGGCCGGAGTGCCGCGCGAGGACCCGTTGCTGTACCCGGGGGTCTGGCCGGCCGACTCGGGCCTGCTCGACGGGGACCGGCTGCTGCCCCTGGATCGTCTGGTGCACCCGGACCGGGTGCCCGTGCTGGCCGTGGGTTCCAACGCCTCCCCCGGCCAGCTGCGGCACAAGATGGCCGAGTCGGGGATCACCGCGACCGTCCCGATGGTGCGGGCCCGGGTCACGGGCGTCGACGTGGGTGTCTCGGCCCATGTGAGCCGCATGGGGTACGTGTCCGCGTCGCCGGTGCAAGCGCCGGGCAGGGTGCGGGAGTTGTTCGTCCTGTGGCTGGACGCCGAGCAGCTCGCGGCCGTCGACGCCAGCGAGGGCGTGCCCCGGCCGGACGGCAACTACGGCCGCGCCTGGCTGCCCTCCCCCAACGTGCGTGTCGACCTCGCCGACGGCACCTCGTTGCCCGGTGCGTACGTGTACGTCAACCGGCACGGCGTGCTGCACGACGGCACCGGCGCCCCGCGCACCCACCCCGGGCAGCGCGAGCTGCTCACCGAACTGCTGGTCGGCTCCGCGGCGTTGCGGGAACTGTTCGGCACGACCGCCGAGGAGTTCTCCGCCCGGGCCCGCGCGGACATCCTGCTGTGCGCGCGGGGCACGCGGCTGTTCGCCGAGGAGAAGCGGGTGGTGGACTCGGGACTGGAGCGGTACCTGGAGGTTCAGCAGACGGGAAGCCCGGGCACCGGACCGTCGTTGGCGCCGCCCCGGACGTAGACGACGCTCACCCAGACGTCCTTGTTGCCGCTGTCGTCGTCGGTCCGGGCCCACCACACGTTGGTCCACTTCTTGTACGTCTCGCGGCGGCCCAGGTTCTGCTGGCAGTAGAAGTAGTTGGTGCCCTGCTTGAGGACGCCCGCCCGGGTGCCGGAGTCGGTGTAGGAGGCGGTGGTGCGGCCGACGTGGCAGTTGTACCGGCCGCCGCCGATGGCGTGGCAGGCCGGTGACCGGGCGGCTGCCGGGTCGTCCTCGGAGGGCGTCGCGGGGCCGGTCGCCGGGGGCGTGCTGGGCGTGGTGTCGGTGCCGCTGTCCGGACTGCTGTCCGGGGCGGGGGTGTCCCGGCCGCGGTCCGCTTCGTCGTCCTGCCCGTTCGTCTCGGGGCTGCGCCGCGGTTCGGCGTCGGTGGGGCCGGCGGTGCCGGTGCCGGTGCGGGCGTCGGCCCGGCCGCCGTCCGGGAGGCCGAGCAGGGCGACGGTGACGCCCGCGGTGGCGAGGACGACGGCCGCCGCCAGGGCGGCGAGCAGGACGCGGCCGCGGCGGCCGGAGACGCCGGCCGTCTGCGGCACGGTGGCCGCGGTGCCCGGGACCGGCCTGCCCGGCGGAGGGGGCAGGTGGGGCGCCGGCCCGGCGGCCGGAGGCAGGGCCGGGACGTCGAGTTGCGTCGCGGTGCGCGGGGGCGCGGGCGGGGCGGCCGGCCCGGCAGGGGGTGCCGTCGGGGCCGGTGCCCCGTCGGCCGACGTCACCGACCGCAGCAGGTCGCGCGCGTCCTCGGCCGCCGGGCGCGCCTCGGGCGCCTTCTCCATCAGCCGGTGCAGGACGGGCGTGAGCGGTCCGGCACGGCGGGGTTCGGGCAGCGGCTCCTCGACGATGGCGGTGAGGGTGGAGAACGCCGAGGTGCGGCGGAAGGGGGCGGTCCCCTCGACGGCCGCGTACAGCGTGGCCCCGAGGGCCCAGACGTCCGAGGCGGGGCCCGGTTCGGCGCCCCGGGCCCGCTCGGGGGCCAGGTAGTCGAGGGAGCCGACGAGTTCGCCGCTGCGGGTCAGATGGGTGGCCGAGCCGTCGCCCGGGTCCTCCATGGTGGCTATGCCGAAGTCGGTGAGCACGATCCGGCCGGAGCGGTCGAGGAGGATGTTGCCGGGCTTGACGTCCCGGTGCAGTACTCCCGCGCGGTGTGCGGCCGCCAGGGCGTCCATGACCTCGGCGCCGATCCGCGCCGCCTCCGCCGGCGGCAGGGTGCCGCGCTCGCGGAGCACGTCGTCGAGGGAGGGGCCGTCGACGAGTTCCATGACGATCAGGGGGCGGCCGTCCACCTCGGCGACGTCGTGCACGGCGATGACGGCGGGGTGGCGGACCCGGGCGGCGGCCCGGGCCTCGCGGCGCATCCGCAGTCCCAGCTCGGTCAGTTCGGGGCCGGCCGCGTCGGTGTAGGTGCGCAGTTCCTTGACGGCCACCTCGCGGCCGAGGACCTCGTCGCGCGCCTTCCAGACCACGCCCATACCGCCGCGTCCGAGCTGCCGCAGGACGCGATAACGCCCCGCCAGCAGCCGCCCGGCCCCGTCCGGCCGCCCGTTCTCCCCCGCCGACACCGCTGCCCCGTTCCTGTTGAGACCCGCCACCCCGTGTGTGGCGTACAGCCTAGAGGGCTCCGCCGGCGGACGCGGTCGTGGGCGCCGGGACGGGGTCGGGTTCCCAGCGCAGGAGGTCGCCCGGCTGGCATTCGAGGACCTCGCAGAGCGCGGCGAGGGTGGTGAAGCGCACGGCCTTCGCCCGGCCGTTCTTGAGGACGGCCAGGTTGGCCGGGGTGATGCCGACGCGCTCCGCGAGCTCGCCCACGGACATCTTGCGCCGGGCCAGCATGACGTCGATGTCCACGACGATCGGCATCAGATCACCTCGGCGAGCTCGTCCCGCAGCCGCGTCGCCTCGACGTCGCGGGCGACGGCCTGGGCGAGCAGCATCCGCAGCACGAGCACCACGAGTGCGATGCCCAGGACGGCCAGGCCGGCCCCGCCGACGAGGAGCACCACGCCGGGCGCCACGGCCTCACCGGGTGCGAGGAGCACGCCCAGCGTGAACACCAGCAGGGCCGCGGCCACGAAGGCGCCGATGACGATGTGCACGTAGCGGAAGGCGGCGTGGGAGAACACCGTGCCGCGCCGCACCATGGTCACCAGCCGCCAGACGCAGACGAGCACCACCTGGGCCGCCGCCACGCCCAGGACCACGACCAGCGGCAGCGACAGGCGCAGGTGGGCGTACTCCGGGTCGAGGCCCTCCAGGTCGCTCACCAACAGCGGCACCAGCACGGCCTGTACGCCCACCGAACCCGCCAGCAGCGCCGCCAGCACGACGCGGAGCGCGAGCACCGTCAGTTGTCCCATTGCCTCTCCCTCCATCGAATCACGATGGAAATCTATCGAGAATCGATAGGTGCGGCAAGTGGGTACGGCAGTGTCGGCCGAGGGAGGGGTTCCGCGGGCTGAGGAAGCGGCGCGGTTCAGCGGGCGGTGGGAGTCAGGTCCCCCCGCCGAGGGGCGGCGAAGCCCTCCAGGTCGGTGCGGGTCAGGCCGGCCGGGCCCGCCACCTCCGCGGGGTCCAGGGCGCCGCAGTCGAGGCCGCGCAGGAGGTATCCGGCGAGGGCCTTGGCGGTGGCCGGTTCGTCCATGACGGCGCCGCCGGTCCGGTCGGCGTACCGGGCGAGCCGGTCGACGGCCTGGGCGCAGCCCTCGCGGTAGAAGGCGAAGACGGCGGCGTAGCGGGTCGGGAGGTGGCCGGGGTGCATGTCCCAGCCCTGGTAGTAGGCGCGGGCGAGGGCCCGCCGGGTCAGGCCGTAGTGCAGGCGCCAGGCGGCGTGCACCTGTGCGGTCGGACCGACCGGCAGGACGTTGGTGGAGCCGTCCGAGACGCGGACGCCGGTACCGGCCGCCGCGACCTGCATGACGGCCTTGGCGTGGTCGGCGGCCGGGTGGTCACTGGCCTGGTGGGCGGCGGAGACGCCGAGGCAGGCGCTGTAGTCGAAGGTGCCGTAGTGCAGGCCGGTGGCGCGGCCCTCGGCGGCCTGGATCATGCGGGCGACGGTGGCGGTGCCGTCCGCGGCGAGGATGGACTGGCTGGTCTCGATCTGGATCTCGAAGCCGATCCGGCCGGGCTCCAGCCCGTGCGCATTCTCGAACGCGTCGAGGAGCCTCGCCATGGCGGTGACCTGCTCGGGGTAGGTCACCTTGGGCAGGGTGAGAAGGAGCCCCTCCGGCAGGCCGCCGGCCTCCATGAGACCGGTGAGGAAGATGTCGAGGGTGCGGATGCCGCGGTCGCGGACCGGGGCCTCCATGCACTTCATGCGGATGCCCGCGTAGGGGGCCGCCGCGTCCGTGCCGGTCCGCGGCCCGCTGCCGCCCCGGGCGTGGGTCCCGGCGATCAGCCGGGCCGCGCGGGCGGCGTGCCGGTCCTCCTCGGCGTCGGTGCGGCCCCCGTAGCCGTCCTCGAAGTCCACGCGCAGGTCCTCGACGGGTTCGCGCGCCAGCTTGGCCCGGACGCGGTCGTGGACGTCCGCGGCCAGGGCCTCGTCCAGCCCGAGGGCGGCGGCGAAGGAGGCGGGGTCGGGGGCGTGTTCGTCGAGCAGGGCCAGGGCCCGGTCGCCCCAGACGCGCGGGGTGTCGGCGGTGAAGTCGTCGCCGGGCACGTAGACCGTGTGGACGGGCTGACGGGTGCCCGGGTCGCCGGGGTAGCGGCGCTCCAGTTCGGCGTCGACCGGCGCGAGGGCGGCGCCGATCTCCTCGGTGACGGCCTCCGCGATGCTCGTCGCCACCCGCTCCTGCTGGCCCTCGCCCATCCGGCACCCCTTCACGTCGACGCTGTCCACCTTGTCGGAAACCGCACTGCCGGAAACCGCACGACCCGAACGACACGATCGAAACCGACCGAGCTTTTCCGCAATCCGGAATCAACAATCCGTAGAACGAAGTTATCCGGGGACCTTTCGCCGGGTCAACACCCGATGCCGCGCGTTCCGCTCCTCCATCTCGGCATGTTCACGACTTTCTGGCACCGTCTTTCCCGGGAGAACCGGAACACTTCGCACGCCACCGCCCCGAGCACGCGTCCCGCCGGAAGCCGTCCGCACCGCCGAAGGAGCTCCGTTGCCGCACCGCGCCCGCGTCCCGCGCCGCCTGGGACTGAAGACCGCACTCGCCGCCTCCGTCGCCCTTCCGCTCTCCAGTACAGCACTGTCCCCCGCCCCGGTCTCGGCCGGTGAGGGGCCCTCCCGGCCCCTTGAGGTCATGTCGTTCAACCTGCGCTTCGCGAGCCCGGCCGAGCCGCACAGCTGGGCCGCGCGCAGACCCGTGATGCGGCAGCTGCTGCGCCACGAACGTCCGCACGTCATCGGCACCCAGGAGGGCCTCTACGGGCAGCTGCGGGACATCGGGACGGATCTGGGGCCCGCCTACGACTGGATCGGCACCGGCCGGGCCGGCGGCAGCCGGGACGAGTTCATGGCGGTCCTCTACGACACGCGCCGGCTCGCGCCGGTGGAGTACGACCACTTCTGGCTGTCCGACACCCCGGACGTGATCGCGTCCAACACCTGGGGGAACGCCCACATCCGCATGGTCACCTGGGTCCGCTTCCGTGACCTGCGGGACGGTGGCCGGGAGTTCTGCGTGCTCAACACCCATCTGGACAACGCCCGCCAGGACGCCCGCGAGCGGTCCGCGGCCCTGATCGCCGCCCGCGTCACCGGCCTGGCCCGCTCACTGCCGGTGGTCGTGACCGGTGACTTCAACGCCGCCGCGCACCGCAACCCGGTGCACCGCACGCTGCTGGACGCCGGGCTGCTCGACACCTGGGACGAGGCGGCCGGGCGCGGGCGGGCGTACGCGACCTTCCACGGGTACCGGCCGCTGGTGCCGGACGGCGACCGCATCGACTGGATCCTGGTCACGCCCGGGGTGACGGTGCATCGTGCGCGGCTCAACACGTTCGCGCCGGGCGGACGGTTCCCGAGTGATCACCTGCCGGTGCAGGCGTCCCTGACCCTGGGACGCGTCGAGGCCCCCACGACCGGCAACGGGTCGTGAGGGCCTCGTACGGCAGGTGGGACGATCAGCCCTTGCGGGTCTTGATCTCCTCGGTGAGCTGGGGGACGACGTCGAACAGGTCGCCGACGACGCCGTAGTCGACCAGGTCGAAGATCGGGGCCTCGGCGTCCTTGTTGACCGCGACAATGGTCTTCGAGGTCTGCATGCCCGCCCGGTGCTGGATCGCGCCCGAGATGCCGGAGGCGATGTACAGCTGCGGCGACACGCTCTTGCCGGTCTGCCCGACCTGGCTGGTGTGCGGGTACCAGCCCGCGTCCACCGCCGCCCGCGAGGCACCCACGGCCGCGCCCAGCTGGTCCGCCAGCGCCTCGATCACCGCGAAGTTCTCCGCACCGTTGACCCCGCGCCCGCCGGAGACCACGATCGCGGCCTCGGTCAGCTCCGGACGGCCCGTCGACTCCCGCGGCGTCCGCCCGGTCACCTTCGTACCGGTCGCCTGCGCCGAGAACGACACCGACAGCTCCTCCACCGCGCCCGCCGCAGCGGCCGGCTCCACGGCGGCACTGTTCGGCTTCACCGTGATCACCGGCGTGCCCTTCGACACCCGCGACCGGGTGGTGTAGGCGGCGGCGAACACCGACTGCGTGGCCACCGGGCCCTCATCGCCCGCCTCCAGGTCGACGGCGTCGGTGATGATGCCCGAACCCAGCCGCAGCGCCAGACGCGCGGCGATCTCCTTGCCCTCCGTCGAGGACGACACCAGGACGGCGGCCGGGGAGACGGCGGCGTGGGCGGCCTGGAGGGCGTCCACCTTCGGCACCACCAGGTAGTCGGCGTACTCGGCGGCCTCGTGGGTGAGGACCTTCACCGCGCCGTGCCCGGCCAGCGTGGCGGCGGTGGCGGCGGCGCCGCTGCCGAGGGCCACCGCGACCGGCTCGCCGATACGGCGGGCCAGCGTCAGCAGCTCCAGGGTCGGCTTGCGGACGGCACCGTCCACGTGATCGACGTAGACGAGAACTTCAGCCATGGGACTTCTTCTCTCCTGCTTGCGAAGTGTGAGGGGCGGGAAGCGAGCCGAGCCGTGCGGCTCAGATGAACTTCTGGCTCGCGAGGCTGCGTCAGACGAACTTTCGCTCCGCGAGGAAGGCGGCGAGCTGCTTGCCGCCCTCGCCCTCGTCCTTGACGATCGTGCCCGCGGTGCGCGCCGGCCGCTCGGCCGCCGACTCCACGACCGTGTACGCGTTGTCCAGACCGACCTCGCCGGCGTCGATGTCGAGGTCGGACAGGTCCCAGGACTGAACCGGCTTCTTCTTGGCCGCCATGATGCCCTTGAAGGACGGGTAGCGGGCCTCGCCGGACTGGTCGGTCACCGACACGACCGCGGGCAGGGACGCCTCGAGCTGCTCGGAGGCGGCGTCGCCGTCGCGGCGGCCCTTGACGGTGCCGTCCGCCACGGACACCTCGGACAGCAGCGTCACCTGCGGCACGCCCAGGCGCTCCGCGAGCAGCGCCGGGACGACGCCCATCGCGCCGTCGGTGGAGGCCATGCCGGAGAGCACCAGGTCGTAGCCGGCCTTCTCGATCGCCTTGGCCAGCACCAGGGACGTGCCGATGGCGTCGGTGCCGTGCAGATCGTCGTCCTCGACGTGGATCGCCTTGTCCGCACCCATGGACAGCGCCTTGCGCAGCGCGTCCTTGGCGTCCTCGGGGCCCACCGTCAGCACGGTGACCTCGACGTCGTCGTCCGAGTTCTCCGAGATCTGCAGCGCCTGCTCGACCGCGTACTCGTCCAGCTCGGAGAGCAGACCGTCCACATCGTCACGGTCCACGGTCAGGTCATCGGCGAAGTGCCGGTCGCCAGTGGCGTCGGGCACGTACTTCACAGTGACAACGATCCTCAAGCTCACGCCGGCTCTCCTACTGCATCGTCATTTCTGGCTGCCTGCCTGCAGGCAGCATAGGCGCCTGAAGCGGCCGATCCCGGTCGGGGCGACCCACGCTCCGAACGAAATATTACTCGTCAGTACACCCAGTTCCTGCCCGCTAAGCAAGCGCTTTGAACTGTGACCTTCGCAACGCAGCGTAACCGGAACCGGACCACCGCGCAGCAGGAGGCGCCCCGGTTCAGTCCCGCAGACCGGTGAAGCGCCCCTGGTGGTACAGGAGCGGACGCCCGGCACCGGCCGGGTCGCCCAGCAGGACCTCGGCGACCACGATGCGGTGGCCCCCCGCGGGCACCCGCGCGACCACCCGGCACACCATCCAGGCCAGCACGTCGTCCAGCAGCGGCACCCCTTCCGGCCCGTCCCGCCAGGCGGTCGCCGCGCCGAACCGGTCGGCGCCGCTGCGCGCGAAGGTGGCCGCCAGCTCCCGCTGGTGCTCGCCGAGGAGGTGGACGCCGACGTGGTCGCCGGCCGCGATGGCGGGCCAGGTGGAGCCGCCGGTGGCGACCCCGAAGGAGAGCATCGGCGGGTCGGCGGAGACGGAGGCGAGGGAGGTGGCGGTGAAGCCGACCGGTCCCCGGTCGCCCCGCGCGGTGATCACCGCGACCCCCGCCGCGTGCTTCCGGAAGACGGAGCGCAGCAGGCCGGGCGAGCCGGGCCGGGCCGTGCCGAGGTCGGAGGGTGCCGTCATGAACCGTCCTTCTGCGGGTGGAACTCGGGGTGGTGCGGGCGGGCGCGGCAGGTCACCGGGCCCGTCCCCGCGGCGGCGCGGCGCGTCCGGCGGCCGCCGGACGGCCGGGTACCCACCTGGAGCGAAGGAGTTCCGACATGGTGTCAGGCTGACGATGGGTGCCACACACAGTCAAGTCGGTCCGGGTTTCTGGGAGATGAGTCACGACGCGCCGTCACGCTCGCGCACGGCCTCCCCGAGCGCGGCGATCACGTCGGCCCGCCGGGGCTGTCCGGTGGCCCGGCGCACCTCGCGGCCGTCGGCGTCGAGGACCAGCACGGTCGGGGTGCGGACGATCTCCAGCCGCCGTACGAGGGGGAGGTTCGCCTCCGCGTCGATCTCCACGTGGCTCACCCCGGGGACCATGCCGGCGACCTCGTCGAGGACGCGGCGGGTGGCACGGCAGGGCGCGCAGAAGGCGCTGGAGAACTGCACCAGGGTGGCGCGCGCGCCGAGGCGGTCGCCGAGTCCGGCACCTGCCGGTGTCCCGGTCTCCGCCGCTCCGGGCGGGCTGCCCCCGTCCCGCGTCCGTTCCTTCTCGGGCACCCGCGCGCTCCCCTCGTCCGTCGCCGCCACGGCACGTCGCCGTCGTCACTGTGTGCAGCGTCCGGGGAAGCGTGATGATTCCCGCGCGGAGCGTCCGCGGGACCTGCGGCGCCGCGCGGCGGCATCACGGGGCGCAAAAGCACGAGGTGGATCACGGCGTCGACGTGACGAGAATCTCGCGGCGGGCAGGCGGCAGGGCTGGTTCCCGCGCCGTTATTGGGGCACCATCAGCCACAAGCCGTAAACCTACGGCTGCGTAACTTCGACTGGGAGTTCCTCCTTCCCAGGCAGAGAAGGAAGGTTTCCACCCCGCTCATGGCAGAACTCGTCTACCGTCCCGTGATCGGTTTCGCCCAGACACTGTTCAAGGTGTGGGACCTCAAGATCGACTGCCGGGGTTCGGAGAACATCCCGCGCTCGGGCGGAGCGGTGCTGGTGAGCAACCACATCAGCTACCTGGACTTCGTGTTCAACGGCCTGGCCGCGCTGCCGCAGAAGCGGCTGGTGCGCTTCATGGCCAAGGAGTCCGTCTTCCGCCACCGCATCTCCGGCCCTCTGATGCGCGGCATGAAGCACATCCCCGTGGACCGCAATCAGGGCGACGCCGCGTACGCGCACGCGCTGAACTCGCTGCGCTCGGGCGAGATCGTGGGCGTCTTCCCGGAGGCGACGATCTCCCAGTCCTTCACACTGAAGAGCTTCAAGTCGGGTGCCGCGCGCATGGCCCAGGAGGCGGGCGTGCCGCTGATCCCGATGGCCGTGTGGGGGACGCAGCGGCTGTGGACCAAGGGCCACCCGCGCAACTTCAAGCGCAGCCACACCCCGATCACGATCCGTGTGGGCGAGGCGCTGGAGGCGTCCAAGGACAAGTACGCGGGCGCGATCACCCGCCAGCTGCGGGAGCGGGTGCAGGAGCTCCTGGAGGCCGCGCAGCGTGCCTACCCGGTGCGTCCCAAGGGCCCGGAGGACACCTGGTGGATGCCCGCCCACCTCGGTGGCACGGCCCCGACGGCGGAGCAGGTCCGCGCCGCCGAGGCCCGCTGACGCCCCGGCTTCCGGCCGCGTCCCGCCCCGCCCGGGGCCGGGGCGCGGCCGTCCGCGTTCCCGGTGGCGGGCCGGCCCCGTACATGACGGTGCGGCCGGTCCGGAGACCGTCGGTCTCCGGACCGGCCGCACGGTCGTGCGGGCGCCGCCGTCACAGGCGGGCCATTTCCTCCTTGAGCGCCGCGACGAACGTGTCCACGTCGTCCTCGGTCGTGTCGAAGGCGCACATCCAGCGCACGTCGCCCGCGGCCTCGTCCCAGAAGTAGAAGCGGAACCGCTGCTGCAGGCGCTCGCTCACCGCGTGCGGCAGGCGGGCGAAGACCGCGTTGGCCTGCACCGGGTAGAGGATCTCCACGCCGTGCACCGCGCGGACGCCCTCGGCCAGGCGCTGGGCCATCTCGTTGGCGTGCCGGGCGTTGCGCAGCCACAGGTCCCGGGCCAGCAGGGCCTCCAGCTGCACCGACACGAAGCGCATCTTGGACGCGAGCTGCATGGACAGCTTGCGCAGGTGCTTCATGTGCCGGATCCCGTCCGGCTGCAGGACGACGACGGCCTCCCCGAACAGGGCGCCGTTCTTGGTGCCGCCCAGGGAGAGCAGGTCGACGCCGACCGCGTTGGTGAACGTGCGCAGGGGCACGTCCAGCGTGGCGGCCGCGTTGGCCAGCCGCGAGCCGTCCACGTGCACCTTCATGCCGTGCGCGTGCGCGTGCTCGCAGATGGCCCGGATCTCGTCCGGGGTGTACACCGTGCCCAGTTCGGTGGCCTGGGCTATGGAGACCACCTGCGGCATCGCGCGGTGCTCGTCGTCCCAGCCGTACGCCTGCCGGTCGATCAGCTCGGGGGTGAGCTTGCCGTCCGGGGTCGGCACGGTGAGCAGCTTGATGCCGCCGACCCGCTCCGGGGCGCCGCCCTCGTCCACGTTGATGTGGGCGCTCTCCGCGCAGATCACCGCGCCCCAGCGGTCGGTGACCGCCTGGAGGGCGACCACGTTGGCGCCGGTGCCGTTGAAGACCGGGAACGCCTCGGCCGTGGGGCCGAAGTGGCTGCGCACGACCTGCTGGAGGTTCTCGGTGTAGGCGTCCTCGCCGTACGCCACCTGGTGCCCGCCGTTGGCCAGGGCCAGGGCGGCGAGCACCTCCGGGTGGGCGCCGGCGTAGTTGTCGCTGGCGAAGCCGCGGACGTCCGGGTCGTGATGACGACGCGCGTCGGTCCTCGGCGGGTTCACGGCTTCTCGGTCAGCCACAGACGGTTTCCGTTCACTTCCGCGGCGGGCTTCTCCCAGACCCCGACGATGGCCTCGGCCAGGTCCTTGACGTCCGTGAAGCCCGCGAACTTCGCGTTGGGGCGGTCGGCGCGCATCGCGTCGTGCACCAACGCCTTCACGACCAGGATCGCAGCCGCCGATGTCGGCCCCTGCTCGCCCCCGGCCTTGCGGAAGTAGTCGGCCATGGCCAGCGTCCAGGCCTCGGCCGCGGCCTTGCCCGCCGCGTAGGCGGCGTTGCCGGCGGTGGGCTTCGTCGCGCCCGCCGCGCTGATCAGCAGGTAGCGGCCGCGGTCGCTGCGCTGGAGCGCCTCGTGGAAGGCGAGGGAGGTGTGCTGCACGGTACGCACCAGCAGCAGCTCCAGGAAGTCCCAGTCGTCCAGGCTGGTCTTGGTGAAGGTCTCGCTGCCCCGCCAGCCGCCGACGAGATGGACCAGGCCGTCGATCCGGCCGAACTCCTTCTCGGTGCGGGCGGCCCACTCGCGGGTGGAGTCCAGGTCCAGCAGGTCCACCGTGTCACCGGTGACGGTGGCGCCGCCGTGCGCGTAGCGCGCCGCGTCGACGGCCTCCGCCAGCCGTTCCGGGTCGTTGTCCGAACCGACGACGGTCGCTCCCGCCTCGGCCAGCCTGAGCAGTGCCGCCCGTCCCGCGGGTCCCCCCGCGCCGGCCACCGCGATCACCGCACCGTCGAGCGCCCCGTGCCCCATTTTTCTCGCCTCCTGAGCAGTGGTGTGAACGAGATCGCTCACGCGGCGACCCGCTCGGCGCTGTCCGCCGTGATGCCCTTGGTGGAGGCGATCACGTGCTTCAGCTTCTTGGACAGTGCCTCATAGAACATGCTCAGCGGAAATTCGTCGGGCAGCACCTCGTCGACCAGCTTGCGCGGCGGCAGCGTCAGGTCGAGGGCGTCGGGGCCCTTGACCCAGGTGGAGCCCGGGTGCGGGGACAGGTAGGTGGAGACCAGTTCGTAGCCGGCGAACCAGTGGACCAGCTTGGGACGGTCGATGCCGTCGCGGTACAGCTTCTCGATCTCGGCGCACAGCTGGTTGGTGACCTCGGGGGCGCGCTCCCAGTCGATGGTCAGCTTGTTGTCGGTCCAGCGGACCACGTCGTGCTTGTGCAGGTAGGCGAAGAGCAGCTGGCCGCCGAGGCCGTCGTAGTTGCGGACCCGCTCGCCGGTGACGGGGAAGCGGAACATCCGGTCGAACAGCACCGCGACCTGGACGTCGCGGGCCTGCGGCACGCCCTCACCGGCCAGCTTGACGGCTTCCTTGAAGGCAGTGAGGTCGCAGCGCAGCTCCTCCAGGCCGTACATCCAGAACGGCTGGCGCTGCTTGATCATGAACGGGTCGAACGGCAGGTCGCCGTGGCTGTGGGTGCGGTCGTGGACCATGTCCCACAGGACGAACGCCTCCTCGCAGCGCTTCTGGTCGTGGACCATGGCCGCGACGTCCTCGGGCAGCTCCAGGCCCAGGATGTCCACCGCGGCGGCGGTGACGCGGCGGAAGCGGGCCGCCTCTCGGTCGCAGAAGATGCCGCCCCAGGTGAAGCGCTCGGGGGCCTCGCGCACGGCGATCGTCTCGGGGAAGAGCACCGCGGAGTTGGTGTCGTAGCCCGAGGTGAAGTCCTCGAAGGTGATGCCGCAGAACAGCGGGTTGTCGTAGCGGGTGCGCTCCAGCTCGGCCAGCCAGTCGGGCCAGACCATGCGCAGCACGACCGCCTCCAGGTTGCGGTCCGGGTTGCCGTTCTGGGTGTACATCGGGAAGACGACCAGGTGCTGGAGGCCGTGCTCGCGCTGCTCGGCGGGCTGGAAGGCCATCAGCGAGTCGAGGAAGTCGGGCACCTGGAAGCCGCCCTCGGCCCAGCGGACCAGGTCCTGGACCAGCGCATCGTGGTAGGCGCGGTCGTGCGGAAGCAGCGGCGACAGCTCCTTGACGGCCTCGGCCACCTCGCTCACGGCGTGCGCCGCGTCGGAGCGGTCCGGTGCGCCCTCGGCGTCGAAGTCGATCGAGCCGTCCTTGGACTGCCAGGGCCGGATCCGCTCCACGGCATCCTTGAGCACGGGCCATGCCGGGTGATCGACCACCCTGCCTGTCGAAGGAACCTTCCCCTCCGCACCCACTTGCACAAGAATTTCCGTCATCATCCACACTCCACGGGAGAACCTAGCGTATGGAGACCGTATACATACAAGGTTTCGCTCAGCAAGAGGGCCCTCGGGAAATCATCCTGCCGCACCCCCTTCTTCACTGCATTTTTTCCTGTCGATCACGCGGGTGGGCGACGCTGTGCGCGAACAGGGTTCATCCTCTGGACGCGGCGGGCACAGGCGATACGGTCCAGGAGGGCCGCAGGGACGCGGCCCCCCGCCGCCGTCGACGGAAGCGAGTCCAGTCTTGAACTTCCTCACCATCGGTCATCGCGGAGTCATGGGTGTCGAGCCCGAGAACACCCTCCGGTCCTTCGTCGCCGCCCAGGAGTCGGGCCTCGACGTCATCGAACTGGATCTGCACCTGAGCAAGGACGGCGTACTCGTCGTCATGCACGACCCGGACGTCGACCGCACCACGGACGGCACCGGCGCGATCGCCGACAAGACCCTCGCCGAACTGCGCACCCTGGACGCCGGGGGCGGCGAGCGGATCCCCGTGTTCGAGGAGGTGCTCGACGCCGTCCGGGCACCCCTCCAGGCGGAGATCAAGGACGTGCAGGCGGCCCGCGCCCTGGCCGAGGTGATGAACGCGCGCGACCTCGCCGGGCGCGTGGAGGTGTCCTCGTTCCACGACGAGGCGATCGCCGAGATCGCCCGGCTGGTGCCGGGCGTCCGCACGGCGCTGGTGGCCAGCCTCCCCATCGGCACGGACGTCGTGGACCGCGCGGTGGCGGCCGGCGCCTCGACCGTGTGCCTGAACATCCGCCGGCTCACCCTGGAGACCGTGGAGCACGCGCGCAAGGCGGACCTGCGGGTCATCGGCTGGGTCGTGAACACCCAGGACCACCTGAGGCTGGTGCGCGCCCTCGGCCTGGACGGGGCGACCACCGACTACCCCGAGATCAAACGCACCGGCCGGTTCACCGCGTGACGGTCAGCCCAGCTCCTTGATCAGCAGCTCGAACCGGAGGTCGGGGCGCCGCGGGATGCCGAAGCGCTCGTCGCCGTACGGGAAGGGGCTCGTGCTGCCGGTACGGCGGTAGCCGCGCCGCTCGTACCAGGCGATCAGCTCCTCGCGCGCGGTGATCACGGTCATGTGCATCTCGCGGGCGCCCCAGCTCTCGCGGACCTGCCGCTCGGCCTCCTCGATGATCGTCCTGCCGAGTCCGCCGCCCTGGAGCGCGGGGCTGACCGCGAACATCCCGAAGTAGGCCTGCTCGCCGCGGCGCTCCAGCTGGCAGCAGGCGACTATGCGGCCGTCGCGCTCGACGGTCAGCAGCCGGCTGTCGGGGGTCTTGATGACCTCCAGCACGCCCTGCGGGTCGGTGCGCTGCCCGTCCAGGAGGTCCGCTTCCGTGGTCCAGCCGGCCCGGCTGGCGTCGCCCCGGTACGCCGACTCGATCAGCGCGACGAGCTCGTCCACGTCGGCGTCGGTGGCGTCGCGGTAGGTCAGGGGAGGGGTGGCGGCGGATTCCATGGGCGCTTCTCCGGTTGCTCTGTGCGTCTTCACCGCGTCGGGGCGCGGCTCGGCCAGGACGAGACTAGCGCGGCCACTACGCTCGGCCGCATGGTGCACGTACTGGGCAGCCGCGTCCTCCTCCGCCCCTCCGATCCCGAGCGGTCCCGGGACTTCTACGGCGAGCGGCTCGGGCTCGCCGTGTACCGCGAGTTCGGCACCGGTCCCGAGCGGGGCACCGTGTACTTCCTCGGCGGCGGCTTCCTGGAGCTGTCGGGCCGCTCGGACGCGGCGCCGTCCCCGTCGGTCCGGCTGTGGCTCCAGGTCGAGGACGTCGCCGCGGCGCACGCGGAGCTGCGGGAGCGGGGCGTGGAGATCGTCCGGCCCCCGGTGCGCGAGCCGTGGGGACTGATCGAGATGTGGATCGCCGACCCGGATGGCACCCCCATCGTCCTGGTGGAGACGCCGGCCGATCATCCGCTGCGGTACCGCCCGGGGATCTGACCCCGCCCGGGCGCGCTGCGCCCCGCCCGCGCCGGGGCCCGTCCGCCGCGGAGGGGTCGCGCCGGGATGGCCGGACGGCGAGCCTCCGCTTAGCGTGCTGGAGAGGGCGGCCGGGGGATCACGCGGGAGGTGTGTCATGGAGCTGACCGAGCCGGTGACCGGCGGGCCCTGCTGGGCGGAGCTCGGGACCAGCGACCTGGAGGGTGCCAAGCGGTTCTACACCCGGCTGTTCGGCTGGCGTCCGGAGACCGACGACCGCCAGGAGGCGGGCGGGTACACGGTCGCCCACCTCGACGACGCGGCGGTCGCCGCGCTCGCGCCGCTCTTCCAGCAGTCCCAGTCCGTCGCCTGGACCGTCTCGTTCGCGGTGACCGACGCCGAGGCCACCCTGCGCCGGGTGCTGGCGGAGGGCGGGAGCGTGATCCTCGGCCCGATGGACGTGTTCGACGTGGGCCGCTTCGCGGTGGCCGCCGACCCGGGCGGGGCCGTGTTCCAGCTCTGGCAGCCGGAGTCATTCCCAGGCGCCGGGCGGTTCAACGCGCCGGGAACGCTGGGCTGGGTGGAACTGCTGACCCGCGCGCCGCGGCCCTCCGCCGGCTTCTACGGGGCCGTGTTCGGCTGGAGCACGGACCTGGACCAGCGGTACCCGCGGTGGAGCATCGGCGGCGCACGGTTCGGCGGCATGGTGACCATGGACGAGAAGTTCCCGCACGAGGTCCCCGCGCACTGGCTGCCCTACTTCGCGGTCGCCGACGTCGACGACACCGCCCTGACCGCCACCCGCGCGGGCGGCACCGTGCTGATGGAGCCCGCCTCGCTCCCCGACGCGGGGCCCCGTATCGCCGTCCTGCGCGACCCGCAGGGGGCCGTGTTCGGCGTGTACCGGGCGGCGGACAGCGCGGCCTGACCGCTGCCGCGCCGCGGGTCACGCGCGCAGCGCGCCCAGGCGTCCCTCCAGCTGGCCCAGCAGGGCACCGAGCAGTGCGGCCAGCTCGCCGAGTTCCGGCCCGTCCAGGCCGGACAGCACGGCACTCTCGTAGGTGAGCTGCACCGGCAGGACCGCGTCGACGAGGTCGCGTCCCGCGCCGGTGAGACGCACGTGGGTGACGCGCCGGTCGCGGGTGTCGCCGCGGCGTTCCACCAGCCCGCGCTCCCCGAGCTGCTTGAGGCGTTTGGTGACGGCGGCCCCCGAGGAGAAGGTCTCGCGGGCCAGGTCCCCCGGGGTCAGTTCGTGCCCGGTGCGGCGCAGCGCGCCCAGCAGATCGAATTCGGGCCGGGTCAGGCCCGCCCGGCGCAGCGGCGCGTCCTCGGCCTGCTGGAGGAGGGCGGCGCACCGGTTGATGCGTCCGATGACCTCCATCGGGCCGGTGTCGAGGTCCGGGTGGACGGCCCGCCACTGGCGGACGACCGCGGCGACCGTGTCGTCACGCCCGGCGCCCGCCGGGAAGCCCGTCACGTCACCCTCGGGCGCCGGGGCTCCTCCGGTGGCCGATGGTCCTGCGGTCGCCGTCATGGCCGTACGTCCTCCGTGTGTGTGCCCGTGCCGGAACCCGCGAGCAGTCCCTGGCGTCGTACCGTCGCGGCGAGCGTACGGTGTCCCGCCTGTTCGGCGCGTACCACCCGCTCCTGGGACAGCGCGCGCTGCCACCATTCGCCCGCGGCGGCCTCGGCCGCGTCCCGGAGGGCGACGAGCGCGGTGGTGAGCCGGCGGCGCGCCTCCTCCAGGGCCGCCGGCTCCGGCTGCGGCCCGGCCAGGAGGCGGGCGGTGTGCTCGCGCGCGGCGTCGGCGGTGGCGAGTGCGTGCTCGACACGGCTGCCGGCGCGCCGGTTGGTGACGGCCAGGGCGGCGGCGAAGCCCACCAGGGCACCGACGAGGGTGTCGGCCACCCGCTCGGCAACGAGGGCGTCGGTCCGCTGGTGGCCCGCGAACTCGGTGACGAGCAGGGCCAGGGGCGTGACGCAGACAGTGCCGAGCCAGTAGTTGCGGCTGATCAGGGCCTCGGCCCCGAAGTTGAAGGCGAGGCAGCACAGCACCAGGGCGAGCGGGCTCACGTGGGCCAGCGGCGCCACCGCGGCGAACAGCAGCACGCCGAGGAGGTTGCCGACCACGCGCTGCACCGTGCGGCCCCAGGTGAGGGTGATGTTGGCCTGGTAGAGCGAGGCAGCGGTGACCAGCGCCCAGTAGGGGCGGCCGATCCCGAGGGCGAGGGAGGCGTAGCCGGCCAGGGCGCAGCCGAGGGCGGTGCGCACGGCGATCGGGGCGAGGGGGGCGATCCGGGTCCACAGCGGGCGGGGCGGGGCGGCCCGCTCGGCGGCCGTGCCGAGGAGTTCGGCTGCCGCGCCGCCGAGGTCGTCGGCCGGCGGGACGGGGCCGGTGCCGCGCAGGGAGCGGGCCCAGGCACGCAGCCGGGCGGGGTGGGTGGCGGCGGGGTCGGCGAGGACGATCTCGGCGCGGACGACGAGGCGCTCCAGGGCGTCCCGGGTGGCGGAGCGGGCGCCGGCGGCGAGCAGGGTCTGCCAGGCGGCCTGCACGGCGGCGTAGGCGCCCGCGCGAGCCCCGGTGGCGCCGGAACGGGCCGCCTCGGCGTACCCGGCGGCGGCGTTCAGGGCCTGGGCGGTGGCGCGGCGCTCCGGGCCGTGCGGACGGAACGGGGCGGGCGCCATGCCGACCAGCCAGGCCCAGGCCCCGGCGGCGAGGGCCAGGCCGAGGTGGCCGGGAAGCTGACCGGGGGTCTGGGGCATGAAGAGGGCGGCGGAGCTGACGAAGACGAGGATGACGTGGCCGGGCGGGCCGATCCGGGTGGCGTCGCAGACCACCTTCTGCACGGCCGCGAGGACGGCGCCGACGGTGACCAGGAGGACGGCGTGGCGGGTGAGCGAGGCCGCCAGGAGGGCGACGCCCAGGCTGCCGACCATGCCGGCCACCACCCCGGCCAGGACCTTGGCACGGGCCGCGTAGGGCCGGTTGTGGGCGTAGAGGGCGCACAGGGACCCGGCCATGGTGTACAGGGCGAGGTCGAGCCGTCCGAGGGCGACGAGCAGCAGGTTGGGCGGGGCGGCCGCGACGACCACGCTGGTGGCGGGCTTGAACCAGATGCCGGAGGGGCGGCCGAGTCGGAGCACGCCGGCGACCGGGAGGCGAGGAGTGCGGGGGGCGTCGGGCGGGGTGGGGGTCGCACTGCTCATGACGCACAACGTTAGCATGTGTTTTACTTGTAAAGTATTCCTCGGCGCCGTCACGCTCCCCCGAACGCTCCCCGTGTACACCCGTGCGCTCGCGTGCACGGCACGGACCCCGGGCAGTCCTTGACCGACCGCCGACGGGTCGAGGGGGAGGTTCGCGTGCACGGACCGGCGTCGTCCGGCTGGCTGCTCGTCGCGCTCTGCGCGGCGACCGGCGCCTACTGCCTGCTGCGGATGCGCAGCGGTGTCGAGGAGCAGCGCCGCGCCGCGGGCGGGGAGGCCCTCATGGGGTTCGGGATGGCCGCCATGGCCGTGCCCGCGGCGGTGTTCACCCCGCCGTCCTGGGCCTGGTCCGCCTACGCGCTGCTGTTCGGGGCGGTCGGCCTCCACGCGCTGTGGGCGGCGCGCGCGAGACCGCGTCATCTCCACCATCTGGTGGAGGCGGGCGCCATGGTCCACATGTCGGTGGCGATGGCGGGGTCCTCCGGTCACCGGCACGGCGGCTCGGGCCTGCCCCTGCTGACCGGCCTCCTGCTGCTCTACTTCTGCGCCTACGTGCTGGTGGCGGGGGTCCGGCTGATCCCCGTACCGGCCGTCGCGGGTGCCGGTCCGGCCCCCGGGTGGGGCGACCGGCCCGAGGTGGCGCGTGCCTGCCGGCTCTCCATGGGGATGGCGATGGTGGCGATGCTGCTCATGATGTGACCGCGCGCCCGGCGCACGGGCGTCCAACGACCGGACCGCCGCCCCCACTTGCGGCCCGCACGCGCCCTGCGCCCGCCTCCGCGCAGGGCCGTTGCCTGCGTCACTTCGCCGGCCGGGCCGTACCACCGGGCCGGGCCGCGCTCTAGGCTGGGCGCATGATGCTCCCCGCGGCCCTGTTGCTGCTCGGCGTGCTGACCGCCGTGGCAGGACCCAGGCTGCTCGCCCGGGCGGACTGGACGGACCGGGAACCGGTGGTGGCGCTGTGGGTGTGGCAGTGCGTCGTCGCGGCCGTACTGGTGTGCTGCGCCCTGTCCATGACCTTCAGCGCGGCGGCCGCCTGGCAGGCGGTGGGCGGCCCCGTCTTCGCCACGGCGCCCGGCGCCGTCGTGGAGGCGTACGCCCTCGGGACGGCCGGACCCACGGCGGCGGCCACCGCGGTGGTCCTGGCGTGCGGCGGGCTGTGGAGCGCCGCGATGCTCGTCCGCGAGGTCCTGCGGGCGCGTGCCCGGCGCCGCGCGCGCCGGGCCGAGCTGGTCGTGCGGGCGCCGCTGCTGCCCGGTGAGGAGCCCGGCGAGGACCGGCTGGTGGTCCTGGAGGGCGAACGCCCCGACGCCTGGTGGCTGCCGGGGACGCCGCCCCAACTCGTCGTCACCACGGCCGCGCTGCGCCGCCTGAAGGGGCGGCAGCTGGACGCGGTCCTCGCCCACGAGCGGGGACACGCCCGGGCCCGGCACGACTGGCTGCTGAACTGCTCCGGGGCGCTGGCCGCCGGCTTCCCCCAGGTGCGGGTCTTCGCGGCGTTCCGCGACGAGATGCACCGGCTGGTGGAACTCGCCGCCGACGACGTGGCCTCCCGCCGCTTCGGCCGCCTCACCACCGCGCTCGCGCTGGTGGAACTCAACGAGGACCGCGGGGTGTTCGGACCCTGCCCCACCCCGCAGGCCCACGTCCGCGCCCGCGTGCACCGGCTGCTGACGCCCCCGGACCGGCTCACCACGGGCCGCCGGCTGCGGCTGACGGCCGCGGCGTCGCTGGTGCCGGTGGTTCCGGTGCTGCTGGCATTCATGCCGGGACTGCGGGCACTGGGGTAGTCCAGGGGGCCGCGCGGGCCGCGACCGGGTTCGGCCCCACGCCCCCAGGTCGGCGAGGATCACCGCATGCACACCCCCCACGTGGACGCACCGCCCGCTCCGCCGGACCCCCGCCCTGCCGCCCGGTCCGCCGGTGTCCTGGCCCTGTGCTCGGCGCTCCTGCTGTTCCTGGTGGCCCTCCGCTGGCGTCCGCTGCTGGCCCTGGACCGCGACATCTCCCGCACCACGCACCGCTGGGCGGTCGAGGAGCCCGGACTGACCCGGACGGCCCGGATCCTCACCGACTGGGTGTGGGACCCGCTGACGCTGCGGGTGCTGTGCGGGGCGGTGGTCGTCCTGCTGCTGTGGCGGTACGCGGCCCGCTGGACGGCGGTGTGGCTGGTGCTGACGGTCGCCCTGGCCGCGGCGCTGCAACAGGGGATGAAGGCGGCCGTGGGCCGTGCCCGCCCCGTCTGGCCCGACCCCGTCGACTCGGCCCACTACGCGGCCTTCCCGTCGGGTCACGCCATGACCGCGACCGTGGTCCTCGGCCTGCTGCTGTGGCTGCTGCACCGCCGGGGCGTGGGCCCGCGGCTGTGGTGGACGGCGGTCGCGCTGGCGGTGATCTCGGTGGCGGGCGTCGGGCTCACGCGCGTGTGGCTGGGCGTGCACTGGCCCACGGACGTCCTGGCCGGCTGGCTGCTGGGCGCCTTCGTCGTGGCCGCGGCGGTGTGGGTCCACGGCCTGCGACACCACCCCTGACGCCGCGAGGCTGCCCCACTCCCGCTCCCCCGTGCCCCGCTGACCAGGGGAAACACCACTCCCCTCGGACGATCCCCCGCGTCGCCCGAGGAGAGCGGCAGCCGGACCGCGCCCCGCGAGGGGCACGGCCGGACGCGCTGAGTATAGTTGGCTGGCAGCCAGTCAACGCAGGAGTCAAGCATGTCCCCGCGCAGCGCCTCGGTCAATGAAGAGTTGCGAAGGCGTTCGAAGGAGCGGCTTCTGCAGGCCGCCGTCGAGGTGGTCAGCGAGCGCGGCTACGAGGCGACGACACTCGGCGACATAGCCGACCGGGCGGGCACCGCACGCGGTCTGGTCTCCTACTACTTCCCGGGCAAGCGCACCCTGGTGCAGTCCGCGGTGCACCGGCTGATGCACCGCACGCTCGAGGAGGCGCTGGAGCGGGAGCCGCGCACCGAGGACGGCCGGGAGCGGATGGCGCGGGCCATCGACGCGATCCTGGGCCTGGCGCGCGACCGGCCGGTGCTCATGCGCCAGCACATGGCGGGGCTGCTGCAGGCGGAGGGCTTCGTGCCGTGTCCGGAGCAGCGGCGTCTGGCGGAGCTGCTGAGCGACACGGTGGCGCGGCACGGCTCGTCCGATACCGGGACCGACTATCCGATGCTGCGCGCGCTGCTGATGGGGGCCGTGTTCGCGGCCCTGATGCCGGGGGCGCCCATGGAGCTGCCGGTCCTGCGCGCGGAGCTGTTCAAGCGCTACCGGCTGGACTGGGAGATGGGTGTCCCGCCGGGCACCGAGGCACCCGGCGGGACGCGTGAGGCCGGCCGGACGGATCTGTCACGGTTCTTCGCGACCGGACCGGCACCCGACTGCCCGGTGCCGCACCGCCGTCCCGGGCCGGAGGGTCAGTCGAAGTAGTCCGGCTGCGTCTGGACGTTGAGCTCACGCAGGTGGATCCGGCGGGCCGGATCGGTGCGACGGTCGTCGACGCGCAGGACGTCCAGCCCCTTGGCGATGTCGTTCGAGTAGATGTAGCCGTTGTAGTAGTACGCCGACCAGGCACCGCCGGTGACGAGGCGGTCGGTGGTCAGCGGTCCCCGCTCGAACCAGGCGATCTCCTTGGGTTTCGAGGAGTTGGTGAAGTCCCAGACCGAGACGCCGCCCTGGTACCAGGCCTGGACCATCAGGTCGCGGCCCCTGACGGGGATCAGTGAGCCGTTGTGAGCGACGCAGTTCTCGGTGTCGGCCTGGTGGCGGGGGATCTTGAAGTAGCTGCGGAAGACCAGCTTGCGGTGGTCGCCCCTGCCCTTGATGTCGTAGATGCCGTTGGCGCCCCGGTGGGGCCCGACCTCCGCGTTGCAGGTGGCGCCGCCTCCGCCGCCCAGCTCGTCGGTGAAGACGACCTTGTCGGCCTTCTGGTTGAAGGTCGCCGAGTGCCAGAACGCGAAGTTGACGTTGTCCTGGACCCGGTCGATCACCTTCGGCCGCTCCGGGTTGCGGAGGGAGAACAGGATGCCGTCGCCCATGCAGGCGCCGGCCGCGAGGTCCTTGGAGGGCAGCACGGTGATGTCGTGGCAGCCGGTGGTCTTGGAGACGCCCGGGTTGGTGGGCGCACCCGGGTTGCCGCCGCCGTCCGGGCCCTCACCGGGGAAGAGCACCGGGAAGCCGACGACCGCCGCCTTGTGCGGGGCCTTGCGCGGCACCTTGATGACGGAGATGCCGTCGTGCGGCGGCAGGCAGTCGGGGTAGGAGGCGCTCGGCGAGTACGACGACACGTAGATGTAGACGTTCTTGCGCTCGGGCACCAGGGTGTGGGTGTGGGAGCCGCAGGCGGTCTCGACGGCGGCGACGTAGCGCGGGTTCCGCTTGTCGCTGATGTCGAAGACCTTCATGCCCTCCCAGGAGGACTTCTCGGTGGCCGGCTGGGTGGTGCTGTTGCAACTGCTGTCGCTGCGCGAGGAGTCGGTGGACAGGAACAGCAGGTCCCCGGAGACGGAGATGTCGTTCTGCGAGCCGGGGCACAGGACCTGGGCGACGGTCTTCGGCGACCTGGGGTTGCTGATGTCGAAGATGCGGAAGCCGTCGTAGTTTCCGGCGAAGGCGTACCGGCCCTGGAAGGCCAGGTCGGAGTTGGTCCCCGGCAGGGCGTCCTTGGGGATGTTGGCCACGTGGCGCATGTTGCGGGAGTGGGCGACCTCGTCCTGGCCTGGTATCTCGCCGTTCTCGATGGCCGTGCGCGCTTCGGCGCGGTCGCTCTGCGACACCTCTTCGGGGGCGGCCGGCACGTCTCCCGGGTCGGGGATCGCCGTGGCGGGGGCGGCGGTCAGGAGCGCGGCCAGCAGCCCGCCGGCGGCGGCGGCGGCAACTCCGAGTCGTCTGCGACGGGTTCGGGAATCGGGCAACAGGATCACTGTTTTTCCTCCCTGGTTCCGTTCGGTGCGAACGGTTTTCGCTCCGGCAGTATCGTGGCAGTCATGCACATATCAATAGGGGGCAATGCAGCCGCAACGAGGTTTTCCGACCGGCGACATGTGGAAGCGTGCCGGAGCGGCCACGCAGTCCGTCGAGGTGCCGTGCACTCCTGCCCCACACCCCCCGCCACAGGAGGCCGATGTGCTCTTCCGCCGCCCGAACCGCCCTTCGGCCCGGACGGCCGGACCGGCCGCACTCGTCGCCCTCGCCGTTCTCGGCCTGGCCGCCTGTGAGTCGGGCGGCGAGGAGGACCGGTCCGCCGCGACGAAGGGACCTTCGGTCATCGCGCCGGGTGAACCGGGCGGGCAGAACCGGACCCTGTCGGCCGAGGAGGCCGCCGAGCAGCGCGCGGAGGACGACTCCCCCAACGCGGCGGACGTCTCCTACACGCGGATGATGATCGTCCATCACGCCCAGGCGTTGGAGATGACCGAACTGGTCCCGGACCGCGCCGAGTCGGGCAGGATCGTGAAGCTGGCCGAGCGGATCGCCGCCGCCCAGGGCCCGGAGATCGAGGCGATGCGCGGCTGGCTGAAGACGCACGGCGAGTCGGAGACCGACGAGGGACACGGCAAGGGGCACGGGGACGGCCACGACCACGCGACCATGCCGGGCATGGTGGCCCCGGCGCAGATGAAGCAGTTGCGGGCGGCCGAGGGGAAGGCCTTCGACCAGCTCTTCCTGACCTTGATGATCACCCACCACCAGGGGGCGATCACCATGGCCACGGAGGTGAAGGCGCAGGGCAACAACATCCGGATCGAGGAGATGGCCGACGACGTCGTGGCCCAGCAGACCAGCGAGATCACCCGCATGCGCGGCATGCTGTGAGACGCCCCGGCGTCCGGGGCGGGCGGCTCAGCGCCGGGCGTGCCGAGGGGCCAGCAGACCCTCGTCGCGCGCCCTGCCGATGAGCCTCAGCGCCCCGCGCCGGCTGTGCCCGGTCGCCCCCATCACGGCGAGCACCGGGTCCGCGCCCTCGCGGCGGGCGGCTGTGTACTCGCGCGCCGCGAGCCGCCTGCCCTCGACGCCCCGCGGCCCCACGGGGCGGCGCCGGTGCCTGCCGGTGGCGTCAGCGCTCCCGGCGGACGGTTCCGGGGCGGCGCCGCACGCCCGGGCCAATGGCTCCTCGATCCAGTCGGCGAAGGCCGCGAGGTCGTCCAGGGAGAGCGCGGGACGGGCCCGGAGGTCCTCCACGCCGACGCCGTCCTCGGACACCGTCACCAGCCCCTCGACCCGCGCGCCGTCGGCGAACAGCAGCCGGACGTGGAACCAGTGCGTCGCGCGTCCTCCCTCCCGCACCGCCCACGCGGGCCACACGGACACCGCGCCTTCCGCAGGAGAACGATCACAAAGAGCGAGAAAAGTGGCATCGAGCACAAACGCAACGTAATCGCGTGATCACTTTTTATACCGCCGAACACGCTCCGACGGCAGCGCACGGCACCCTGTCAGCTCAGCCGCAGCGGTGCGATGCTGGGAGCACCAGCGGTCTCCTACGGATCCCCCCGGGTGAGGAGTTCTGCCGTGCTGCGTGTCGCCGTCGTCGGTTCCGGACCGAGCGGGTGCTACACCGCCCAGGGCCTCGTCCAGCAGGACCCCGGAGTGCACGTCGACGTCCTGGACCGGCTGCCGTGCCCGTACGGCCTGGTCCGGTACGGCGTGGCACCGGACCACGAGAAGATCAAGTCGCTGCAGAACACCCTCCGCGCCGTCCTGGAGCACGACCGGGTGCGCTTCCTCGGCGGGGTCCCGGTCGGCCCGGGCGGGGTGCCCGCGGACCGGCTGCGGGAGCTGTACCACGCGGTGGTGTACTGCGTGGGCGCCGCCACCGACCGGCGCCTCGGCATCCCCGGCGAGGACCTGCCGGGCAGCTGGTCCGCGACCGAGTTCGTGGCCTGGTACAGCGCCCACCCGGACGCCCCGGGCGAGGGAGCGGACGGCGACCGGGCCGCCGACGGGTTCCTGCGCGGTGTGCGGTCCGCCGTCGTCATCGGCCTGGGCAATGTCGCGGTGGACGTCACGCGGATCCTGGCGCGCCGAGCGGCAGAGCTGAGCCGGACCGACGTCCCGCACGCCGCGCTCACCGCCCTGGCGGCGAGCGCGGTGACGGACATCCACATGGTGGGGCGCCGGGGACCTTCGCAGGCCCGCTTCACCACCAAGGAGCTGCGCGAGCTGGCCACCCTGCCGGAAAGCGGCGTCGCCGTCGACGCGGCCGAGCTGACCTCCGACCCCGCCTGCCAGGACCCGGCCGCCCTGCCCGCGCCGCAGCGGCGCAATGTGGAGGTGCTGCGCGGCTGGACCGGCGCGCCCGCCCCGGACGCCAGACGTCGCATCCGGCTGCGCTTCTACCTCCGCCCGGTCGAGGTGCTCGCGCGGGACGGCCGCGCGGCGGGGGTGCGCTTCGAACGGACGGTGCCGGACGGGCGGGGCGGCGTGACCGGCACGGGCCGCTTCGAGGACATCGGCGCCCAACTGGTCCTGCGGTCCGTCGGCTACCGCGGTGTCCCGCTGGAGGGCCTGCCGTTCGACCCGGCGAGCGGTACGGTGCCGCACCGGGCGGGGCGGGTGCTGCGGGAGGGCGCCGTCGCGCCGGGCGAGTACGTGGCGGGCTGGATCAAACGCGGCCCGACGGGCGTCATCGGCACCAACCGGCCGTGCGCGAAGGAGACCGTGACCTCGCTCCTGGAGGACGCCGCCGCGCTCACCCTCCGGAACGTGCCGGACGAGCCGCTCGCGGCACTGCGCGCGGAAGGCGTCGAGCCGGTCACCTGGACCGGCTGGCAGGCGATCGAACGGGCCGAGGCCGAACTCGGCGCGTCCCTGGGCCGCAACGTGGTCAAACTGCCCGACTGGGAGTCCCTGCTGGCGGCGGCGCGGACGGTTCGGCCGTAGAGACGGCCCGGCCGTGCGCGGCAGGAGGGGCCGGCGAGGGCAGCCGTAGCCTCACCGGCCTCGGGTTCCGCGCGCACGCGCGAGGCTGACGGTGCCCAGGCCCTGGTCGTAGAGGCAGACCTGGGTTCCGCGCGCACGCGTGAGGCCGACGGTGCCCAGGCCCTGGCCGTAGACGCAGACCTGAGGTTCCGCGCGCACGCGTGAGGCCTCGGCCGCCCGGGCACGCTGTCCGGCGCACGCACGCGTCACGCCTGAGCCGCCCAGGGCACGCTCGCCCGGCGCACACGCGTGGCACCTGAGCCGCCCAGGCACGCTGTCCGGCGCACGCGCGTGACACCTCGGCCGCCCAGGCACACTGTCGGCGCACGCGCGTGACACCTCGGCCGCCCAGGCACACTGTCGGCGCACGCGCGTGACACCTCGGCCGCCCAGGCACGGTGTGCGGCGCGCGCGTCGGGCCGCGCCCGGCCCCCGCCGGTGCGCCTCTCGGTCTGCGTCACGTCCCGCCCACCCGCGTGCGCACCTCGTCCGTCAGCTCCCGCTGGTACGCGGTGTACGCGGCGCGCAGGGCCTCGCCCGGCCAGTCCGCGGGCAGGAGCGGCGGCGGCAGGACCGGATCCGTGAGCAGGTGACGCACCGCGGCGGCGAACGCCGCGAGGCGGTCGGCCGGGTGCTCGGCCCGGCCGGCATGGGCCAGCAGCGACCGCGCGGTCCGGGCCCAGGCGTCCAGGGGCCACAGCCTGGCCGCCAGGTCGGCGGCGGGGCGGTCCGGGCGGGCGGTGCAGCGTTCGGCGACCCGGCCGAGCTCCCCCGGCAGGGGGCGGCCCAGGTTGTCCGGCCGGAGCCAGACGCCCTCGCGGAGTTCGGCCAGGCGGAGGGCGGTCAGCCGGGTGCGCAGGTCGGCGCGTTCGGCGGGGCCGCGACCGGTGGCCGTGATCACGACCATCTCCCAGTCGCCGTCCCACACGCGCGTGTGCGGCCGCAGGGCGTCGTCCTGGCGGCGCTGACGGCCGAGCAGACGGTCACTGAGGCGGTACCCGGTGTCCGTGCGCCGCAGGTCTCCGGCGGCCATCATCCGGCTGAGGGCGGCCCGGAGCGTGGACCCGCCGACGCCGAACCCCTCCACCAGCCGCCCGAGGTCCCGCGCCGACAGCTCCGGCGGATGCGCGCCGAGCAGCAGGCTCAGGACGACCGAGCGCGCGGACAGGGGCCGCGGCGGCAGGTCGCCGGGCTGGTCCGGGGCGTTCGTCCGCATGGGTGGGTACTCTACGGCGCCGCCACGTGTTGCACTATTGCTGCAACCGTAGAAGAAGTGCAACACTCGGTCCATGGCGACCACATGGGCGGACGAACAGCAGCACGGGACGGCCGAGGAGCGGGGCGGCACGCGCGTGAGCGCGCCCGGGGCGGACAGCGGACACCGCGGCGGGGCGACCCACGACGTCACCAACCAGCCCGGCCCCCTGACCCCTTACGACGCCTCCGACGACCCCGCCCTGCTGGAGGGGCTGCGGCGCGAGGGCGCCGGCTGGGCCGAGGACGACGTGCGGCGGCTGGGGCTGCTGGCGGGCAGCGCGCAGGTGCAGGAGTGGAGCGAACAGGCCAACCGCCACGCACCCGAACTGCGCACGCACGACCGCTACGGACACCGCGTCGACGAGGTGGACTTCCACCCCAGCTGGCACCATCTGATGCGCATCGCCGTCGCCGAAGGACTGGCCGCGGCCCCCTGGGCGGACGACCGGCCGGGCGCCCACGTGGTGCGCACCGCGGGCGGGCTGGTCTGGGGGCACACGGAGGCCGGCCACGGATGCCCGACGTCCATGACCTACGCGGCGGTGCCCGCCCTGCGCCGGCAGCCGGAACTGGCCGCGGTCTACGAGCCCCTGCTCACCAGCCGGGAGTACGAGCCCGGCCTGCGGCTGCCGGCCGACAAGCGCGGACTGCTGGCCGGCATGGGGATGACCGAGAAGCAGGGCGGCTCCGACGTCCGCACCAACACGACCGCGGCCACGCCGACCGCGGAGAGCGGGGTCTACACCCTGCGCGGGCACAAGTGGTTCACCTCGGCCCCGATGTGCGACGTCTTCCTGGTCCTGGCCCAGGCCCCAGGAGGGCTGTCCTGCTTCCTGGTGCCGCGCGTCCTGCCCGACGGCACCCGCAACACGTTCCGCATCCAGCGGCTCAAGGACAAGCTGGGCAACCGTTCCAACGCCTCCTCGGAGCCCGAGTTCGACGGCACCGTGGCCTGGCTGGTCGGCCCCGAGGGGCAGGGCGTGAAGACCATCATCGAGATGGTCAACTGCACCCGCCTGGACTGCGTGATGATGTCGGCCGCGCTGATGCGCAGGACGCTCGTCGAGGCGGGCCACCACGCGCGCCACCGCAGCGCCTTCGGGGCCCGCCTGGTGGACCAGCCCCTGATGCGCAACGTGCTGGCCGACCTGGCGCTGGAGTCGGAGGCCGCCACCACCCTGACGCTGCGGCTGGCCGGCGCGGCGGACCGCGCGGTGCGCGGCGACAGGGCGGAGGCCGCGTTCCGCCGGATCGCGACCGCCGTCGGCAAGTACTGGGTGACCAAGCGCGGTCCCGCCTTCACCGCCGAGGCACTGGAGTGCCTGGGCGGCAACGGCTACGTCGAGGACTCCGGCATGCCCCGGCACTACCGGGAGGCCCCGCTGCTGTCGATCTGGGAGGGGTCGGGCAACGTCAACGCCCTGGACGTGCTGCGGGCGCTCGGCCGGGACACCGCCACCGGCCAGGCCCTCTTCGACGAACTCGCGCTCAGCCGGGGCGCGGACGCGCGGCTGGACGCGGCCGTGGACCGGCTGAAGGACCGGGTGGCCGAGGGATCGCAGGCGGGAGCGCGCCGACTGGTCGAGGACATGGCGCTCGCGCTGCAGGGCTCCCTGCTCGTCCGTCACGCCCCGCCCGCGGTCGCCGACGCCTTCTGCGCCACCCGGCTCGGGGGCGACTGGGGCCACGCCTTCGGCACGCTGCCCGACTCGGCCCCCACCGGCGCGATCCTGGAGCGCGCCCTGCCGGTCGGCGACTGACAGCGCGGGGTGCGCCCACGGCTCTCGCGCAACGTGCCGCGCGTACGGCCCACGGCTCCCCCACACCGCGCCGCGCGGACAGCCCACGGTTCCCCCACACCGCGCCGCGCGGACGGCCCACGGTTCCCCCACACCGTGCCGCGCGGACGGACGGCCGGCCGGCCCCGGGTTCTCTCATACCGGCGCCGCCCGACCGTGCCAGCCGTCGGCGCGCACACCCGCCCGACCGTGCCCCGCCGCCGGTGCGGCACACCCGCCCGGCGAGGTGACACTCCGTCCCGGCACGTCCGGCGAGGACCGTGGCGCCGGGGACGGACGGCGCCACGGTCGGGGCGGGCGCCGCCGGGGGCACGCGACCGGACCTGTGGCTGCGCGGGCAACCCTCCGCAGCCTTCCGCACCCCCCGTCCCCCGTCCCCGCGATCCCCCGCCCTTCGGTCCCGCCCGAACGCTGTCCCCCTGACCCGGCACACCGCGCTGACCAGCCACGTCGCCTGATCCAGAGGTGACTGTCAGTGGTCAGGTGCAGACTGACCCGTGTCCGAGCGAAGGCGTCGGGGATGGCGCCGCGGAGGTGATCGGCATGACCGAGGTACTGCTCGCCGTCGGCACCCGCAAGGGCCTGTTCATCGGGCGCCGGCGGGGCGGCAGCTGGGAGTTCGACGAAAGTCCCTACTTCAACGCGCAGGCCGTGTACTCGGTCGCGATCGACACTCGGGGCCCGGCCCCGCGGCTGCTGGCCGGCGGCGACAGCTCCCACTGGGGCCCGTCCGTGTTCCACTCCGACGACCTGGGCCGGACCTGGACCGAGCCCTCCCGTCCCGCGGTCAAGTTCCCCAAGGACACGGGCGCTTCGCTGGAGCGGGTGTGGCAGCTGCACCCGGCCGCCGCCGAGCCCGACGTCGTCTACGCGGGCACGGAACCGGCCGCGCTCTACCGCTCGGAGGACCGCGGAGAGACCTTCGAGCTGATCCGTCCGCTGTGGGAGCACCCGACGCGCTCCCGTTGGATGCCGGGCGGTGGCGGCGAGGGGCTGCACACCGTCCTGACCGACGAGCGCGACGCCCGGGCGGTGACGGTCGCCGTGTCGACGGCGGGCGTCTTCCGCACCCTCGACGGCGGCGCCACCTGGGACCCGTCCAACTCCGGCGTCTCCGCGGTGTTCCTGCCCGACCCGAACCCCGAGTTCGGGCAGTGCGTGCACAAGGTGGCCCGGGACGCGGCCGACCCGGACCGTCTCTATCTGCAGAACCACTGGGGCGTGTACCGCAGCGACGACGCCGGCGCGCAGTGGACGGACATCGGCGAGGGACTGCCGTCCACCTTCGGCTTCGCCGTGGTCGCCCATCCGAGCCGCGGCGGCACCGCGTACGTGTTCCCGATCAACGCCGACGCCGACCGGGTGCCGGCCGGGCGGCGCTGCCGGGTCTACCGGACGGCCGACGCGGGCCGCAGCTGGGAGCCGCTGGCCGCGGGCCTGCCCGAGGGCGACCACTACGGCACGGTGCTGCGGGACGCGATGTGCCACGACGGCGCCGACCCGGCCGGCGTGTACTTCGGCAACCGCAACGGCGAGGTGTACGCGTCCGCCGACGACGGCGACAGCTGGAGCCGGCTGGCCGAGCACCTGCCGGACGTGCTGTGCGTGCGGGCCGCGGTCGTCGGATGAGCCGCCGGGCCGCGTCCGGCGGCTTTGGCCATCGGTTGATCACTGCTGCCGTTACGGCAGTAGGGTGACGCCCGTGGCACCACGACCCTTGCATGAGATCGTCGAAGCGGGCTGGGCGAAGGCCCTGGAACCGGTGGCCGGGCGGATCGCGGAGATGGGGGACTTCCTGCGCGCTGAGATCGCCGCCGGACGCACCTACCTGCCCTCCGGGGCGAACGTCCTGCGCGCCTTCCAGCAACCCTTCGACGAGGTACGCGTCCTGATCGTCGGACAGGACCCCTACCCGACACCCGGGCATGCCGTCGGGCTGTCCTTCTCGGTCGCGCCGGACGTGCGGCCGCTGCCGGGCAGCCTGATCAACATCTTCCGGGAGCTGCACCAGGACCTCGGCCTGCCGCAGCCCTCCAGCGGCGATCTCACCCCGTGGACGGAGCAGGGTGTGCTGCTGCTCAACCGGGCCCTCACCACCGCCCCGCGCAGACCGGCCGCCCACCGCGGCAAGGGCTGGGAGGAGGTCACCGAACAGGCGATACGGGCGCTGGCCGCGCGCGGGAAGCCGCTGGTGTCCATCCTGTGGGGCCGGGACGCCCGCAACTGCCGTCCCCTGCTGGGCGACCTGCCCTCGGTGGAGTCGGCGCACCCCTCGCCGATGTCCGCCGACCGCGGCTTCTTCGGGTCCCGCCCGTTCAGCCGGGCGAACGACCTGCTGATCCGTCAGGGCGGACAACCGGTGGACTGGCGCCTGCCGTGACCGGCACCCGGACCGGGGACACGCCGACGCCGACGTCGACGAGGGCGGCGACGGGCGCGGCGCCCGGCGGAACGGGGTTCCTGGCCGTGGACTCCGGGGGCTCCGGGCTGCGCGTGGTCGTCGGCACGACCCGAAGCGGCCCGCTGGCCCGGGACGCCTCCACAGAACCGGTGCGGACCGGCGACCGGGGCATCGACCCGGACCACCTCATGGCACAACTACTGGCCCTGGTCAGGCCCTTGGCGGCCGGGGTAGGGATCGGCCGGCTGGAGACCGCCGTCGTCGGTGCCGCCGGCATGGCCAGCCTGGGTGACGCACTGCGCGCCGAACTGCCGGGCGCGCTGGCCCGCGAACTGGGGGTGCGGCGGGTGGCGTTGGCGGCCGACGCGGTCACCGCCTATGTCGGCGCCCTCGGCCCGCGCCCGGGTGCCGTCGTCGCCGCCGGCACAGGGCTGATCGCGGTCGGGACCGACCTGTCGGGCTGGCGGCGCGCGGACGGCTGGGGCCATCTGCTCGGCGACTGCGGCGGCGGCGCCTGGATCGGCCGGGCGGGACTGGAGGCCGCCCTGCGCGCGTACGACGGGCGGGAGGGCGGCTCCGCCCGGCTGCTGGCGCACGCCGAGGCCGTGTTCGGCCCCGCGGCCGGTCTGCCGGGGCGGCTGTACCCGCGCTCCGACCGGCCCGCCGTGCTGGCCTCCTTCGCGCCCCGGGTGGGCGCGTGCGCCGCGGACGGCGACCCGGTCGCCCGCACGATCCTGCGGGCCGCGGCCCGTCACATGGCCGAGGCGGCCGCCGCGGTCTGCCCGGCCGTCGACGGCGTCGAACCGCTGGTCGCCGTCACCGGCGGGCTCACCGGGATCGGGGACCCGCTGCTCGCCCCCCTGGCCGAGGAGCTGGCGGAACGGCTGCCCGGGGCGCGGCGGGTGACGGCCGAGGGGGATCCCCTGCACGGGTCGGTGCGGATGGCGACGGACCTCGCGACCGACTCATTCACCCTTCCGGGTGATGACGCGCTGTTGTACGTGGTGGTCGACGCGCGTCCGTAACGGGCCTGGCAGGTGAACAGGCAGTCCCGCTGCCCGATATCCGGACGTAACTCATCCGACAAATGCGGACGGATACCGCTCACCTGCACCCTCCCCGAACAGGGGAACCCGGGAAACCACTAACATGCCGCACCATGAGCACCCCCACTGGGCCCGCGTCCGGCCTGCCAGTACGAATGCCGCGCCCCCGCCAGCCCGGGAGGCACCGCCGCCCCGAACCCCTGGTGGCTCCCGAGGGCGCGCCCGCGCTCGTCCTCGCCGTGCCGGGTACGCCCAGTAGTGCCACCCGCTCCCTCGCCGACGAGGTCGTGAGCATCGCGCGCTCCGAGCTGCCCGGCCTGGACGCCCGCATCGGTTACCTGGACGGCGACGACCAGGAGTTCCCCACGCTGCAGGCCGTGCTGGCGCACGCCGCCGAGGAGCGCACCGCCCGCTTCGAGCAGGCCCGCGCCGCCGGAATGGATGTCAAGGAGCCCGACGGCCCCGTCGCGGTCGTCGTCCCGCTGCTCGCGGGCCCGGACAGTGCCCTGCTGCGCCGGGTGCGCCAGGCCGTGATGGACAGCCGCGTCGCCGCCGACCTGACCGATGTCCTCGGCCCGCACCCGCTGCTCGCCGAGGCGCTGCACGTGCGGCTGTCGGAGGCCGGGCTGGCCCGCGCCGACCGCGCCCGCCTGTTCACCGTGGCGACCGCCGCGGACGGCATCGTCCTGGCGTCCGTGGGCGGGGACGAGGCCGTGCAGGCGGCCGGGATCACCGGCATGCTGCTGGCCGCACGGCTCGCCGTCCCGGTGATGGCCGCCGCCCTGGACGAGGAGGGCTCCATCGCCTCCGTCGCCGAGCAGCTGCGCAACGCCGGTTCGCAGCAGCTGGCGCTGGCGCCGTACCTCATCGGCCCGGAGATCGACGCGAGCCTGATCGAGGCCGCGGCCAAGGAGGTCGGCTGCTCCGCCGCCGAGTCCCTCGGCCCCTACCCGGCGATCGGCAAGCTGGCCCTCGCCAAGTACACGACGGCGCTGGGCATCGCCACGCCGCAGGCCCAGGGGTCGCCGGTCCGCTGACCCCGCTGTACACACGACGCCGACAGGGCCCGCTCCTCCCGGGGAGCGGGCCCCTGCCGTTGCCTGCCGGTGCCGCGCGTCCGGCTCGGCGGGCGGGTCAGCGCAGGACGAGGCAGGAGGCCGCGGTCACCGGGAGGGAGCCCCCGCGGTGCGGCAGCCCCGTGTCGGGGTCGGTCGCGAACCAGGTCACGTCGCCGGAGCGCTCGTTGGCCACGTAGAGGACGCCGTTCGCCTCGGTCAGGTCGCGCGGCCACCGGCCGCCGCACGGGACGGTGGCGAGCAGGCGCGGCTGCGTCCTGCCACCGCCCGAGGGGGCGTCCAGGGCGAGGACGGACAGGACGTCCTCGCCGCGGGTCGCGGTCCACAGGCGCCGGCCGTCCGCCGAGACGGCGATGCCGGACGGGTAAGCGTCCCCGGCGGGGGCGCCGGGCAGCACCGGGACCTCGGTGAGCGGCTGCAGCATTCCCCCGTCGGCGTCCCAGCGGCACACCAGGAGGGTGGGGCTGAGTTCGTTGAGGACGTAGGCGTGGCGGCCGTCCGGATGGAAGGCCAGGTGACGCGGCCCGGAGCCGGGCCGCAGCGCGATCTCCCGGTGCAGGACCGGTGCGCCGTCGGTGAGGGTGCACACGAGCACGGAATCGGTGCCGAGGTCGACGGCGACGGCCCAGCGGCCGCTCGGGTCGGGCTGCACCTGGTGGGTGTGCGGGCCCTGCTGCCGCTGCGGGTGGGGTCCCGAACCGCTGTGCTCGAACACCCCGGAGGCCGACCGGGCCAGGGTGCCGTCGGGGCGGACCGGGACGGCGGTGACGCTGCCGGAGCCGTAGTTGGCGGTCAGCAGGTGCCCGTCGAAGAGACCGAGGTGGGTCGGCCCGCTCGCGGCGACGGCCACCGGGCCGCCCGCCGGTTCCAGCCGGTCCCCGGCAACCCGGAGCGCCGCCACCGCGCCCTCGTCGGTCTCGCTGACCGCGTACAGGGTGCGTCCGTCGGCCGCGAGGGCCAGATAGGACGGGTCGGGCACGCCGTTGGCGGTGCTGAGGGCGGTCAGTCCGCCGTCGGGCGCGACCGCGGCGGTGACGATGCCCGGCCCGCCCGCCGCCGTGAACGATCCGATGAAAGCCCGCCGAGCGCCGTCCGCCACCACTGACCCCTCTCGCCACTGCCGGTCCGGGGCGACCGTAGCAGTCGCGCGCCTCAGGTCTGGACCACAGAGGGGGGCTTCGGGGCGGGCTTCAGGCTCCGACCAGCGGTGATCCCGAGGGCGCCCGGAGCGGCGCGGCGAGCTCGGCGAGCGCCCGCTCCAGGCCGTGCAGGTGGGCCAGGGCGGGCTCCGGGGCGGCCCGGTGGTCGCCGGAGGTGATGGCCCGGCCCTCGGTGAGCGCTTCGACGGCCGTTTCGACGCGTCGGCAGGCCGCGGCGAGCCGGGCGTCGTGGGACGCCTCCGGGTCGGCGGCGACGGCGGCCAGGCCGCGGAGTTCCCGGGCGCAGTCGTCGAGCAGGGCGAGCACCCGCCGGGCGCGCCGCTTGCGGCCGAGCACGGGGTGGAGGGGGTGCACCAGCGGGGCGACCGAGAGCCGTACCCGGGCGAGCAGCTGCTCCAGTTCGGCGATCCTCGGCTCCGGGTCCGCGTCCTCGGCCCCGGCGAGCCGTGCCGCGGCCTCCGCGGTGCAGGCGTGCACACAGCGCAGGGCCCGCCGGATCCAGTGGTCGGTGACACTGTGGGTGGTCACAGGCAGCACGAACACCACGGCCAGCGCGGCGCCCAGTGCCCCGACACCGGTCTCCACCAGCCGCAGGGCCAGCAGGCCGGGCGTCAGGACGCCCAGCAGGCCGTAGAGCATGGCGGCGAGCACGGTCACCCAGAGCATCATCCAGGTGTAGGACAGGGCGGCCGTGTAGAAGATGCCGAACACCGACACCGCGACGATCACGGCGGTGGGCAGGGCCGCCCCGTGCGCGGGCACGGCGACGCCCAGGGCGAGGGCGACGCCGAGGACGGTGCCCAGCACCCGTCGGAAGCCCCGGACCAGGGTCTCGCCGCGCGAGGCGGTGTTCACGAAGGCCCACCAGGTGGCGCCGACGGCCCAGTACCACCGCTCCCCGGACACCAGCTGGCCCACCAGGAGGGCGAAGCCCGCGCCGGCGGTGGCCTGCACGGCCTGCCGGGTGGTGATCCGGGCCAGGCCGCGGCCCTCGGGCGGGGCGGGCGAGACGGCCGGGGGCAGGCGGCGCTCGTAGCACCACAGCCCGAAGCGGGTGCCGGCCGCGGCGAGCACCGACAGCAGGACGGCCGCGCAGATCTCGGGCAGTTGTCCCGGCGTGGTGTGCAGGAACTGGGCCACGAAGTAGGTCATGAAGGCGAACACGCCGAGGCTGTGCCCGCGCGGACCCCAGCGCCGGGCGTACACGCCCAGCCCGACGACGGCGAGGAAGGTGAGGTCGCGGGCCGCCGGCTGGTCGTGCAGGACCGCGGCGGCGGCGAGGACCGGCAGGCCGACGGCGGGCAGCAGGGCCGTGGTGACGGCCTGCTCCCTGACGGTCGCGTCGGTGACGGTGAACAGGGCGAGCAGGGCCGCGAGCCCACCGGTGACGGCGCCGGGGAGGGAGTGTCCGGCCAGTCCGCACAGGGCGACCGCCGCCGCGATGCCGAGCACGGCCCGCGCCGCGAAGCGCAGCCGCACCCGGCCCGGGTCCGGCGCCATGAACACCCTCTTCAGCACTGCGTGTCCCCCCGTGATGATCCGTGTGAACCGGCATGAAAAAGGCGCCGCGGGGGTCCGCAGCGCCATCGACGTCCCTATATCAGCATCCCCGGCACCGACGGCTCAACCGGCACCCGTCCGACTGGTCCATCGGCCCAGTGGGGGTGGGCACGGGCGGGACCACGGAGCGCCATTGGTCCGTCTCCGGTGGTCCAGCCACCCGGCACTCCGCCGGGCCGTTGGTACAGTCGGAGCGACCATCGAGGGACCAGGAGGCCGGACGCCATGGCCGTCGACGAACTCGACACCCGCATCCTGCGGCTGCTGCTGGAGCAGCCGCGCACCAGCGTGCGCGAGTACGCCCGCATCCTCCATATCGCGCGCGGCACCCTGCAGGCCCGGCTGGACCGGATGGAGCGCGAGGGCGTGATCACCGGGACGGGGCCGGCCCTGTCCCCCGCCGCGCTGGGCCACCCCGTGCTGGCCTTCGTGCACATCGAGGTCACCCAGGGGCACCTGGACGAGGTGGGCGACGCACTGGCCGCGGTGCCGGAGATCGTGGAGGCGTTCTCCATCACCGGCGGCGGGGACCTGATGACCCGGGTGGTGGCGCGGGACAACGCGCACCTGGAGGACGTCGTCCAGAAGCTGATCAACCTGCCGGGCGTGGTGCGCACCCGTACCGAGGTGGCGCTGCGGGAGCGGGTCCCGCACCGGCTGCTGCCGCTGGTGGAGTCGATCGGCCGGACGGTGGGCCGGTAGCTCCTGGCATCCTGGGCCCCATGAGCACCTTCGGTACCCTGTCGGTCATCTTCGATCTCGACGGAACGCTCGTGGACAGCGAGCCGAACTACTACGAGGCGGGCCGGCGGACCCTCGCCGAGTACGGCGTCCCCGACTTCACCTGGGACGAGCACGAACGCTACGTCGGCATCAGTACCCGGGAGACGATCGCCGACTGGCGCGAGCGCTACGGGCTGCGGGCCCCGGCGGAGGAGATCCTCGCCGTGAAGAACCGCCACTACCTGGAACTGGCGGGCTCCACCACGCGCGCCTATCCGGAGATGCGGGCGTTCGTCGACGTCCTGGCGGCGGAGGGCGTGCCGACGGCCGTGGCCTCCGGCTCGTCCCCGGAGGCCATCGAGGCGATCCTCGCCGTCACGGGGCTGGACGCCCGGCTGGGCACCGTCGTCTCCGCCGAGGAGGTCGCGCACGGCAAACCGGCGCCGGACGTCTTCCTGGAGGCCGCCCGCAGGATCGGCGCGGACCCCGCCGACTGCGTGGTGCTGGAGGACGCGGCTCCCGGCGCGGCCGCTGCCCACGCGGCCGGCATGCAGTGCATCGCGATCCCCTACGTCGCCGCTCAGGCCGACGCCCCGGAGTTCGCCACCGCCGGTCTGCTGCTGCGCGGCGGGCAGCGGGAGTTCACGGCCGGAGCGGCCGTGGAGTGGCTCAAGCACCTGGCCGGGACCGGCTGACGGGGGGACCGGCCGGGCCGGGCCGCCGGGGCACCGGTGGGGCACCTTGAGCCGACAAGTCGGGCGGCCGGGGGGAGGTGACCGCACGGATCACGCCGTACCGGCACCTCGATCGAAAATTTCTCCCCGAACGGTGATTGTCTTGCCGCTTCCATCCGTACTCCCTGGTGTTGGGCCGTTCTTATTCCAGGAGGCACGATGCGCATCTCGCGCAGCACGGCAGGAACCGCGTTCGTGGGCGGAGCCATGATCCTCACTCTCACCGCGTTGGCCTATCCCACCATGCTGGGCGTGCAGAACACCTCGACCAAGCAGGACCGGGTGGTGGCCAACACCAACTACGGCCCGCTGACCGAGGCGGACCGGGACTTCGTGGTCAAGGTCCGCGCGGCGGGGCTGTGGGAGCACCCGTTGGGGCTGATGGCCATCGAGCGAGGGACGACGCCGGAGATGAAGGAGGCGGGCGAGCACCTGGTGGTCGGACACGGCCGGCTCGACGAGAGCTGCCGCAAGATCGCCCTGGAGATGGGGATCACTCTGCCGAACCAGGCCTCGCCCCAGCAGGAGGGGTTCGTGCAGACCGTGGAGTCCACCACCGGCAAGGAGTTCGACTCCGTGGCGGTGAACATCATGCGGGTGACGCACGGTCAGATCTTCCCGGTGATCGCCAAGGTCCGGGCCAACACCCGGAACACGCTGGTCCGGCAGCTGGCCGACCAGGCCAACGACACGGTGCTGGACCACATCACGGTGCTGGAGAAGACGGGCCTGGTGAACCACGAGCAGGTCAACTTCCAGCAGACGAGCCCGCCGAAGATGCCGGAGGAGCAGGTGACTCCGCCGGCGCCGGCCGCGGGCGCGCCGGTGCTCGTGCTGAAGATCCCCAAGGAGCTGGAGGACCTGAACACCGCCTCACCGGCGCCGACGCCGGCTCCGACGGTGAAGTGACGCCCGCTCCTTCGTGAGGGTCACGACGGACCCTCACCGCTTCAGGACCCGCGCCGGGGTTTGCCCCGGCGCGGGTTCTTCGGTGTGGGGCCGCCGCCCGCCCGGCGGCCCTTGCCGGACGTCCGCTCCGCCGCCCGCTGCCCGCGGCCGGCTTCCCGCCCCGAGCGTTCGGTCTTCCCGGGCTTCTGCTGTCCCTGCTTCTGCCGTCCCTGCTGTCCCTGTTTCTGCGGGGCCTGCTCCCGGCCCGGCTGCTGCGTCCGGCGGCCGCGGGTGCTGTTGGCCGTCCGGCCGCGGACGATGCCGATGAAGTCGTCCACCAGGTCCGTCGTCGCGTCCTCCGGCCAGGCCAGGGCCACACGCGACTCCGGGGCGCCGGTGAGGGGGCGGTGGGTGAGGTCCCTGCGGTGGTGCAGCCGGGCCAGGGACAGCGGCACCACCAGGACGCCGATCCCCGCCGCGACCAGCTCGACGGCGTCGGCCGTGGTGGCCGGCCGCTCCAGGGCGGGCCGTCCGGGCAGCCGGTCCCAGTCGAGGACGTCGTCGAGGGGGTGCAGCACGATGTCGTCGGCCAGATCGTCCGCGGAGACCTCGTCGACCGCGGTGACGAGGTGGTCCTTGGGGACCACCACGACCGTCTGCTCGGTGTAGAGCGGGATGGCGCTCAGCACCGTCCGGTCGACGGGCAGCCGGACGAGACCCGCGTCGGCGTCCCGGCTCACCAGCAGCTCCGGGGCCCGGGAGGCGGGGACCTGGGTGAGGGTGAGGGGTACGCCGGGCAGTCGCTCGTTCCAGATGCGCACCCATTTGCCGGGCATCACCCCGGGTGCGTACACGAGCCGGAACGAGGAGGGCACTTCCGAGCCTGTCACCTGGCCAGGTTACCGGCCGTGGTCGGCGGTCGTGCACACGCTCGATACCCTGGGCTCCATGACGTCGCACCAGAACACCCAGACCATGAAGCCCGCGACCGCGGCGAAGAAGCTGGGTGTGTACCTCGAGGCCACCCCCGCCGAGTTCCGCGAGGGCGTGGTCTCCCGGGCCGAGCTGAACGCGCTCCAGGCGGACCCGCCCCAGTGGCTGCGGGACCTGCGGCGCGACGGCCCGCACCCCCGCCCGGTGGTGGCGGCGAAGCTGGGCGTCTCCATCGCCGGCCTGGCCCGCGGCGGGGTCACGGAACCGCTCACCACGGAGCAGATCGAGGCGCTGAAGCAGGAGTCTCCGCAGTGGCTGGAGCGGGAGCGCGCCACCCAGGCCGAGGTCCGCAAGGAGAACGCGCGGCTGAAGAAGCGGGACGCGGAACGCGCCGCCGGGCAGGACTGATCCGGCCCGGTCCGCCGCCCGGACTCCGGGCGCCGGAAACGCCAGCCCGCGCCACCCCTTCCGGCGGATAGAAATATCTACCAGCATGGGGCCAGCACGCGCTCGTGAGGCGCAGCCGACCGTGCCCGGGGTGGGACATGCAGAGCCACATGTGGAAGCAGGCCGTCGAGTGGCTGGCCGCGGCGGCCACCGATCCCCAGGCCTGCAAACGGGCCTGGGACCACGGCAACGGCACGGCCCTGCTGGCCGCCGGGCGCTACTGGGACGTGCTGAGCGTGCCCGACCGTCTCGGGCTGCTCGCCCTGGACGTCCTGTGGCGCGACCCGCTGAAGACGCCGGGACCCACGCTGGTGGACGTCACTGCCCGCCGCGTGGGTTTCTTCCTGCCGCCCGACCCGGTCAGCGAGTGGGTCGGCTTCGGCGTGCGGCACGTCGGCCCGGGTTCCTGGGTCGCCGTTCCCCCGCCGTACCGGGCCGCGGGGCGGCTGGAATGGCTCGTCCCACCGGACGGCAGCGGGACCCTGCACTCCCCCGGCCCGCTGGAGCTGGCTCTGCGCAAGGCCACCGGCACGCTCGCCGTGCTGGCGCCGGTCAGTGCGGAGCCGGTGGGGCCGGACGGCTGGTGAGGGCCTCCCCGGGCGGTGCCGCGCGGAGGTGGAGCGCGGGGTGGCCGCCCGGGGCGGGGGCGTCGCCGCGGGAGCGGTGGGGGTGGGCGCCGCCGGGGCGGTCGGCGTCCGTCGCGGCGTGGGAGTCCATGCCGGCGTGCCTATCCGTCCCGGCGTTTGCGCCCGTGTCGGCGTCCGTGCCCGTCCCGGCGCTGGCGTCCGTACCGGCGTGCGCGCCCATCCCGGCGTTGGCGTCAACGTCGGCGTGGGCATCCGTCACGCGGGCGTCTGTCACGCGGGCGTTCGTCCCGCCTCCGCCGCCGGCCCCGGCGAGGCCGGGGCCGGCACGGTCAGCGCCCGCGTCCGCGTCGGCCTCCGGCTCCCTGCCGGATGCCCGCGCGGGCTCCGGAGGCAGCACGGGCACCGGGACGCGGAAGGGGACGGACCGCGCGGCCGGTACGGTCGGCGCGGGCGTCTCCTGTCCGCTCACCGTGGCGGCGGCGAAAAAGGCCCAGCGGGCTTCCCGGTGGCCCGGAACCGTCTGTCCCCTGGCCCGCCACTCAGCGACGAGGGCCGTGTAGATCGGCGTGTGACCGTCGGACCCCCCGGAGGGTCCCGCGTACGGCCGGTGCGCGGCGTCGTTCCCGAGAAGGCGCCGCGCCGTCTCAGTCCTGTCCATGTCGGGGCAACGGCGCACCGCGTACCGGCGGTACGCGGGAGGCTCCCCGTCCGCCGGGTCGGGTGAAGCCGTCACCCGTACGGCGCAACGGCCCGGTCAAACAGGTATTCAGTGACGGGGCCGTCCGTTCAGAACGCGACCCGCTCGCACACGAACCGACACCCGGGGGGCCAAGGGCTGCCCGGTCTGCGCAACCGCCCCGCGGCGCGGAGGCACCGGGCCCCGGCGTGGCCGTACCCGCCGGGGCGCGATGCCGGTGCTACGCGCGCTCGCTCGACAGGTCGTCCGGGGTCTCCCGGCGCTCCGCGGGCACCGTCACCGGGGCGGCCACGGCGGCGGTGTCGGTGACCGGCGAGCGGCGCCGGGTCAGCCACAGCGCGACGGGCTCCGTGTAACGGGCGGTCAGCGGGCCGATCACGACGAGGACCAGGACGTAGGCCGTGGCCAGCGGTCCCAGGCGCGGTTCGACCCCCGCCGTGACGGCGAGTCCCGCGATGACGATGGAGAACTCGCCGCGTGCCACCAGCGTGCCGCCGGCGCGCCAGCGGCCCTTGGGCGAGATGCCGGCCCGCCGGGCGGCCCAGTACCCGGTGGCGACCTTCGTGAGGGCGGTGACGACGGCGAGCCCGAACGCGGGCAGGATCACCGGCGGGATGGACTCCGGGTTGGTGTGCAGCCCGAAGAAGACGAAGAACACGGCGGCGAACAGGTCCCGCAGCGGGGCGAGCAGGTTGTGGGCGCCCTCGGCGACCTCCCCCGACAGGGCGATGCCCACGAGGAACGCGCCGACGGCGGCGGAGACCTGGAGCTGCTGGGCGAGCCCCGCGACCAGGAGGGTGAGGCCCAGTACCACCAGAAGCAGCTTCTCCGGGTCGTCGCTGGAGACGAAGCGGGAGATGATCCGGCCGTAGCGGACGGCGACGAAGAGGACGAGCCCGGCGACGCCGAGCGCGATGGCCAGGGTGATGCTGCCCGTGGCGAGACCGGCGCCGGCCACCAGGGCGGTGACGATGGGCAGGTAGACCGCCATCGCGAGGTCCTCGAGGACGAGGATGCTCAGGATCACCGGGGTCTCCCGGTTGCCGAGCCGGCCGAAGTCGCCGAGGCACTTGGCGATGACTCCGGAGGAGGAGATCCAGGTGACGCCGGCCAGGACGACGGCGGCGACCGGTCCCCAGCCGAGCAGCAGGGCCAGCAGCGCACCCGGCACGGCGTTGAGGCACATGTCCACGAGGCCGGCCGGGTACTGCGTCTTCAGGTTGGAGACGAGATCGCTGGCCGTGTACTCGAGGCCGAGCATGAGCAGCAGCAGGATCACGCCGATCTCGGCCCCGATCGCGACGAACTCCTCGCTCGCGCCGAGCGGCAGCAGGCCGCCCTCGCCGAAGGCGAGCCCGGCCAGCAGGTAGAGGGGGATGGGGGAGAACTGGAGCCGTCCGGCGAGGCGCCCCAGCAGGCCGAGGCCGAGGATGATCGCGCCGAACTCGATCAGGAAGATCGCGGAAGAGTGCACGCGATCACTCCCGGCCGAGGATCTCGGCGGCGGCGTCGATGCCCTCGCGGGTGCCGATCATGATCAGGGTGTCACCACCGGCGAGGCGGAAGTCGGGGGCCGGGGAAGGGATCGCCTCGGCACGGCGCAGGACGGCCACGATCGAGACACCCGTGTCGGTGCGCATCCGGGTCTCGCCCAGCACGCGGCCGTTCCAGTGCGAGACCGCGGACAGCTCGATGCGCTCCGCGACCAGGCCGAGGTCGGTCGTGTGGAGCACGCTGGGGCTGTGGTGATCGGGCGTCAGCGCGTCGATCAGGGCGGCCGACTCGGCGGTGGTCAGGCGCAGCGACTGGGCGCAGGCGTCGGGGTCGTCGGACCGGTAGACGTTCACCGTGCGCGCGCCGTCCCGGTGCGCGATGACGGACAGATGCTGGTGCTCACGCGTGGTGAGGTCGTATTGCACGCCGATGCCGGGCAGCGGCGTGGTGCTCATCCGTGGAGCAGGCACAGCCCGTCCCCTTCCAGGTCTTCTCTTCGATGTCCGTCATGGGTGCCGACCCGTATTCGCACGGTTGATCCACACCCACGACGCACATCGTGCCATCCCCCAACGATGCTGAGGACATGGGTGGTGTCACGGATGGACACCGAACTCGGCACAAGCCCATGACCGACGGGGCTGCTCGCGGGGCGCCCCGCCGCGGTCGGGGCCTCTGCCGGGCGTGCGGCAGAGCCGGTCCGGTGCCGTTCGGCCCACGGCGCGGGCCCATTGGTCCCGCGCCGTGGAGGGCGCGGTGGCACATCCTGGAGAGGAGGGGGACAGCAGGGACACGGACACAGGGAGACGAGGAGGCGTGATGAGCGGTCCGGTGGTCGTCGGGGTGGACGGTTCGGAATCGAGCCTGGCTGCCGTGGAAACGGCTGCCGGGGAGGCGAAGCGGCGCGGGGTGGGGCTCCGTGTGGTGCACGCGTTCCTGTGGCCCGCGCTGCACGTGCCCCTGGGCGCCCCGCCGATGGGGCCGGCCGACGGGGGGCTGCAGGCCGCGGCGGACCGGCTGGTCGCCGAGGCCGTCGAGCACGCCCGGTCGGCGGCGCCGGACGTGGAGGTCTCGCACGCGGTGATCACCGGTGAGCCGCTGACCGTGCTGGAGGCGCAGTCGCGTCAGGCGGACCTGGTGGTCGTCGGATCGCGGGGGATGGGCGGGTTCGTGGGGCTGCTGGTCGGTTCGACGGCGGTGCATCTGGCGGCTCACGGCAAGTGTCCGGTGATGGTGGTGCGCGAGACGGGCACGCCGGACGGGCCGGTCGTGGTCGGCGTCGACGGTTCCGCGGCGGGCCGGAAGGCGATCGACTTCGCCTTCGCGGAGGCGGCCGCGCGCGGGGCCGAGCTGGTCGCCCTGCACGCCTGGACGACCTGGAACGCGCCGCTGCCGGCCCCGCAGGACGCCACGGTGCCGTACGCGAACGAACCGGGGGCGCTGGCCGCGAGCGAGGAGCGGCTGCTCGCCGAGGCGCTGAGCGGGTACGGGGAGCGGTTCCCCGGTGTGAAGGTGCGGCACGAGCTGGTGCGGGGAGGCAGCCGTGAGGCCCTCATCGCGGCCAGCCGTACGGCCCGCCTGCTGGTGGTCGGGGCGCGGGGCCGGGGCGGGTTCACCGGGCTGCTGCTGGGGTCGGTGAGCCAGGCGATGCTGCATCACGCGCACTGCCCGGTGGCAGTGGTGCGCGGCGAGCGCGAGGACGCGGGTGCGGATTCGGCTTGATCCGGCCTGATCCGGCCCGATCCGAAAGGGGACGGCCCCGGTTCTTCCGGAGGTGCGCGCTCCGGGGCCGCGCCCGGGCCGGGCGACGGGTAGGCGGGGCGTCGGGCGGGTACTCCGCACGTAATTGCCGGCGTCCGGACATCGGGGCACCGCGTCGGCCGGTCCAGGACCGGGCGGGGACGGGGACGGGAGTGAGCGGTGAGGGACACGGTCATCGTCGGAGTGGACGGTTCGTCGTCCAGTCTCGCGGCGGTCGACGTCGCGGCCCGTGAGGCGCAGTTGCGGGACGCACAGCTGCGGATCGTGCACGCGTTCAGCCGTCTGGTGGACCTGGACCCGATGATCCACGGAGTGCTGGCCCGGGCCGAGCGCCGTGCCCACGAGCGTGCTCCGGGCCTGGAGATGGCCAGGACCGTGGCGTCCGGCGAGACCCTGACGGTGCTGCAGAGCGAATCGCGCCACGCGGTGCTGGCGGTCCTCGGCAGCCGGGGCCGGAGCGGGTTCGGCGATCTGCTGCTGGGGTCGACGGTCGTGCAGCTGGCCGCCCACGGGCACTGCCCGCTCATGGTGGTCCGCGGCCGGACCGACCCGCAGGGACCGGTGCTGCTGGCCGTGGACGGCTCACCGGCCGGGGCCGCCGCGGCCCGGTTCGCCTTCGCGGAGGCCGCGATGCGCGACGCCCCGCTGGTCGCCCTGCATGTGTGGAACACCTGGAGCGAGCCGACGCCGTACGACGGTCCGGCCGATCCGCTGAACGTGGTGGTGGATCTCGACGCCCTCCGTGAGGCGCATCGGCGGCGCCTGGAGGAGGCGGTGGCACCGTGGCGGGCCGCGCATCCCGGCGTCGCCGTGGACCTGCGGCTGGAGCGGGGACGGGTGCGGCACACGCTGCTGGAGGCCACCCGGGACGCCCAGCTGGTAGTGGCGGGGGCGCGCGGGCACGGCGGGTTCGCCGGGATGCTGCTCGGCTCGGTCAGCCAGGCGCTGCTGCACCATGCCGACTGCCCCGTGACGGTCGTCCGCGGCAAGGACTGACGACACCGGGCGGGGCCGCGGGCCACTGGGGGAAGCATCGTTTGTACCGCGGGGCAACAGCGTCCGCCCTGGTGGTGAATGCTCCGCCACGCTCCCGTGCGCCCCCATGGAAAAAGGTTTCGCCACATCGGGTGGCCGGTTTGAGTGGGCAGGAAGAGGATTCACGTCCCACACACGTGGGACATCGCTGCATTCCTTGTGTCGCGCGAGACAGGTGGTAGGCGATGAATCACTGCACCGCGGAACACCCACCCACAGCCTGGACATCCGGAACCGCTCCCGGAATATTGCCGTCCGTCACCCATGGTATTTCTCTGTTCCGGCGTCCGCTGCGCTTCCTGAATTCCCTTCCCGCGCACGGCGATCTGGTGGAAATACGCCTCGGCCCGGGGAGGGCGTGGGTCGTCTGCCACCCCCGTCTGGTCCACGAGATGCTGCGGGACACCCGGACCTTCGACAAGGGCGGCCCGCTCTACACCCGGCTGCGGGCCCTGATGGGCGACGGCGTCGTCACCTGCCCGCACGAGGACCACCGCAGACAGCGCCGCCTGCTGCAGCCCGCCTTCCGCCCGGCCCGGGTCGCCCGGCTCACCGAACCGATGGCCGAGGAGGCCGAGGCCCTGTGCCGCGACTGGCGGGACGGCCAGGAGGTGGACGTCAGCGCGGCCATGATGACGGTGACGACCGGCGTGGTCGGCCGGGTGCTGTTCTCGGACGCGCTGGACGTGGGGCGCGCCGCCGAGGTGCGGGACTGTCTGACCACGGTGGTGCGCGGGCTGTTCGTCCGCACCGTCGTGCCGGTCGACGCCTTCTTCCGTCTCCCCACGCCCGGCAACCGCCGCTACACCCGGGCCGTCGCCCGGCTGCGGGCGATCGTCGACGAGGTCGTCACGCAGCGACGGCTCACGGGCGAGGCACGCGACGACGTGCTCGGCACGCTGCTGGCCGCGGCCGACGGCCCGGCGCCGGAGGTGACCGGCCGCGAGGTACAGGACCAGCTCGTCTCCCTGCTGCTCACCGGCGCCGAGAGCGCCGCCCTGTGCCTCTCCTCCGCCTTCGGCCTCCTCGGCCGGCACCCCGAGGCCGAGCACCGGCTCCACGAGGAGGTCGACACCGTGCTCGCCGGACGGACGAGGCCCACCCTCGACGACCTGCCGCGCCTGGTGTACACCCGGTCCGTCGTCGACGAGTCCCTGCGCCTCGCGCCGCCCGGCTGGCTGTTCACCCGGCTGACCACCCGGGAGGTCGAGTTCGGCGGACGCCTGCTGCCCGCCGGGGCGACCGTGCTGTACAGCCCCTACCTCCTGCACCACTCCCGCGGGTCGTTCGCCGACCCGGAGCGGTTCCTGCCCGAGCGGTGGCAGGCCGGCAGGGAGGGTGGCGGGGACGGCGGCGGACCGTACAGCGCGATGGTCCCGTTCGCCGCCGGGACCCGGAAGTGCCTCGGGGACACCTTCGCCCTCGCGCAGGCCACGGTGACACTCGCGACCATCGCCCGCCGGTGGCGGCTGCGCCGTCCCCCGGGCCCGGTCCCTCCCGTACGGCCCGCGGTGACGCTCGGGCCGAGGTCGCTGGTCATGCGCTGCGAGCGACGCCCAGGACAGCCCGCCCCGGCAGGTGCCGCGCCCACGGGCGCCCGGGCCGCCCGGCCCGGCCCGTCGTCCGCGGTTCGCGAATCCCGAGAGGCAGGTGCCACCGGTGTCGACGATGCGTGAGGTGACCATGACAGCCACGGCGGACGTGAGGACCGGATCCAGTCTCCCGGAGCTGATCGACGCCCACCTGTACATGCCCTTCCCGTTCGCCCGCAGCCCGCACGAGCGGGAGGTGACCGAAGGGGTCGGGCAGTGGCTGCGGGAGACCGGCCTGGCGGCGGAGCCCGGCGTGACGGAGATGATCGCCCGCACCCGGCCGGCCGAACTCGCCTCCTTCAACAGCCCGTACATGGACCGCGATGTACTGCACATCGTGGCCCGGCAGATCGCCTACCAGTTCGTGTTCGACGATCTCGCGGAGGAGGTCGGGAAGCGGAAGCCGGGCCGGCTGCTGCCCCTGCTGCACGAGAGCATCGCCGTGCTGCGGGACGACGCCTCCCCCGGCACGGCCCTCGGCGCGGCCCTCGCCGACCTGCTGCGACAGGTCCGCGAGCGGTGCACTCCCGCGCAGGCGGACCGATGGGCCTGGAAGAGCCGGGAGTACGTGCACGGCCTGCTCCACGAGGCGGTCGCCCAGGCGCACACCCCGCCGGCCGGAGCCGCCCTGTGCACCTCGATCCGGGCGCTCACCGCGGGGGTCGAGCCCTTCCACCCCCTGTGCGAGGCGGCCCAGCCCGAGGAACTGACCGGGGCGGAACTGCACCACCCGGTGATGCGCCGGCTGACCCGGCTGTCGGCCGACGCGGCCGTGTGGATACCCGACCTGTACTCCGCGGTGAAGGAACAGCAGGCGGGCGAGCTGATCAACCTGGCCCTCGCCCACCAGCGCGCCCACCGGTGCACCCTTCCGGTCGCCACCGTGCTGGCGATCCGTCAGATCAATGCGGCGGTGCGGGAGTTCGAGGAGCTGTTCGCCGACATCAGGCCCCGGCTGAGCCCCTCGGCCATCGGCTACGTGGAGGGCATGGCCGGCTGGATCCGCGGGTGCTACCACTGGTCCCGCACCGTCCCGCGGTACGCGGACACAGCCTCGGTGTCGGCCCTGTCCTGACGACCGCAACTGCCGTCCTGGCGGCGCCCATTCGCCTTTCCTTACCCCTGACGGAAGAAAACCAACCCCCTACCCGACGTGATTCACCCGTACTCGTTCCGCCGGTCCCGGACACCCGTCCCGGGTCCGGTGGGCGGCGTACGCTCTCCTGCCACCCATGCCGAACAACAGGAAGCGGTACGGCACATGGCGAACGAGCTGCGGCACCTTCCCACCCGGCCGAGGCCGTTGTTCGAGCGCCAACGCGAACTGGATGCCCTCGAAAGGGCGCTGGCGGCCCTGCGGGACACCGGGGACAACGTGCCGCACGGAGGACTGCTCAGCTTCACCGGCCGGGGAGGGATGGGCAAGACGACCCTGCTGGCCCGCGCCCGCGACCTCGCCGCCGCGCACGGTGTGAACGTGCTCTCCGGCAGCGGCGGTGCCAACGAGCAGGAGCTGGCGTTCCGTGTCGTGCGCCGGCTTCTGCAGCCCGCGCTGGCCACCATGTCCGAGGCCGAACTGCGCGACTCCCTGGGAAGCTGGTACGACATCGTGGGCGCCGCGCTCGGCCTGGAGGCGGGGCACGCCACCCACGTCCCCGACCCGACCGGCGTCCGGGACGGCCTCGACTGGGTCGTGACCCGCCTCGCCGTGCAGCGGGCCCCGCTGGTGCTGCTGCTGGACGACCTGCACTGGGCGGACGCCGAATCGCTCGGCTGGCTCATCTCCTTCGCCCCGCGGGTGGCCGACCTGCCCCTGCTGATCGTCCTCGCCTACCGGCCCGACGACCTGCCGCCCGAGGCGGAGCCCCTGCGCACCCTGCCCGGCGGCCTCGGCGGGCGCCCCTACGAGCTCGCTCCGCTCAGCGCCGGAAGCGTCGCCCGGATCGTCCGCGACGAGGTCGGGGACGAGGCGGAGGACGCGTTCTGCGACGAGTGCTGGGCGGTCACCGGGGGCAGCCCTTTCGAGGCCGTAGAACTCGCCATCCAGCTGGGCGAACGCAACCTCAAGGGCACCCGGCAGGACCTGCGGGCGATGCGGGACCTCGCCGCGGCGATCGAGGGCCCGGGGCTGATGGAGCGCCTGCACGCCATGGGCACCACCACCGTCCGGTTCGCCTACGCGGCGGCCGTCCTGGGCGAGACCGTCTCGCAGGAACTCGCCGCCGCCCTCGCCGTGGTCGGCAGCGAGGCCGCCGCCGAGGCGACCGAGCGGCTGCGCGCCGGCCGGATCCTGGCCGAGGACGACGGCAGCGGCGACGGCCTGGCGTTCATCCACCCGCTGATCGCCACCACCATCTACCGGGCCATCCCCACCGGGCTGCGCGTCGGCCTGCACAACACTGCCGCCGAGGCGATCCGCGCGGCCGGGTTCGGCCCGGCCGCCGCCGCCCGGCACCTGCTCGAAGTGCCCGCCGACGGCCGCCCGGAGGCGGTCGCCTGCCTGCGCGAGGCCGCCCGCGCATACACCCGCGCGGGAGCCCCCGAGGCCGCGCGGCGCCTGCTGACCCGGGCCCTTCAGGAACCGCCGCTGCCCGAGGAGCGCGCCGCCCTGCTGCACGAACTCGCCTGCTCCACCTTCCTCATCAAGCCCACAGCCACCGTCGCCCACTTACGGGAGGCGTTGACGGAGCCGGGGGTGGAACCGGACTTGCGGGCCTCGATCGTGTACCGGCTCACCCAGGCCCTGGCCCACACCGACCGGATGGCCGAGGCCGCCACGGTCGCCGGCGACGAGGCCCGGCGGGCCCGCCACCCCCGCATCCGGCTGCGCATGCAGGCCGACGCGTTCGTCTGGAGCGCCTTCCGCACCGACGAGCCCGACTCGGCCGCTCGTTCCCGCCGGCTCGCCCGGCTGGCCGCGAGGGTGACCGGCCGCGGGCTGGAGGAACGCTACATCCTGGGCCTGCGCGCCTGGGACGCCGTGCTGTGCGGCGAGCCCCGCGGGACGGCGCTCCACCACGCGGAGGAGGCGCTGCGCGGCGGGCTCAGCTGGACCGACGAGAACCGGGGTTTCGAGGTTCCGGTCTCGGTGGCCCTGGTGTTCATGTACTGCGACCAGCCGCGGCGCACCGAGGAGCTGTTCGCCCGGGGCATGGCCGAGTGCGAGGACAAGGGCTGGCGCGGCTCCCACCTGGCCCTCGGCCAGGCACTCGCCGGGTACATCCGCTACCGGCGGGGCTGCCTCGCCGAGGCCGAGAACCTGGTCCGCGAGGGGCTGCGCATCGCCGACCGGGTCGAGGGCGCGGTGCCCGCGCAGTGGTTCGCCGTAGGCATCCTCATCCAGACGCTGCTGGCCCGCGGGCGGACGGCCGCGGCCCGCCGGCTCGCCGACCGCTACCGCTTCGGCAAGCTGGTCCCCAACGCGGTCATCTACCCCGACCCGCGCACCGTGTACGCCGAACTGCTCCTCGCCGAGGGCCGCCACGCCGACGCCGCCGCCCTGCTGTCCGAGGTCGGGGAGTGGCTGGACCGGCGGGACTGGCGCAACCCCGCCTGGTGCCCCTGGCAGTCCGGCCTCGCCTCGGCCCTCGCCCGCAGCGCACCCGACCTGGCCGTCCGTCATGCGCGGGAGGCGGTGAAACGGGCCCGGGACTTCGGCGCCGCCTCGGCGATCGGACGGGCGGTGCACACCCTGGCCGAGGTGACCGGCGGGCCGGCCGCGCCCGACCTGTACGCGGAGGCCGTCGACCACCTGGAGCGCTCCCCCGCCGCCTACGATCTGGCCCGCGCCCTCGTCGGGCACGGCGCCGCACTCTCCCGCAACGGCCGGCTCCAGGAGGCCGCCGACCGCCTCTACCAGGGACTGGAGGGCGCGGTGCACTGCGGCGCGGAGGCACTGGCCGTCCGGGCCCGGGACGAACTGGCCGCCGCGGGCCTGCGTCCACTCCCCCTGCGGTACGGCCAGACGGACACCCTGACCGCCGCCGAACGCAAGGCCGCCGAACTGGCCGCCCGGGGCGTCCCCGCCCCGGCCATCGCCGGCGACCTCCACCTCACCGAGCAGGGCGTCCGGCACCTGCTCTCCTCCGTCTACCGCAAGATCGGCACCGACGAATCCGGCCTCGCGGTGGCCCTGAAGTCCTTCCCCTGCCCACGAAGCTGAGCCTCGGGCGTGGCACCGGGCCCGGGGCACCAGGCGCCCCGGGCCGCCGGCCCACCGGTTCAGGGCCCGTCACACGCGTCCGACGTCTCGACGGCCTTCGTGAAGGGGACGATGAAACGCCCTGGATCCGCCGACCCGTTCGTCGAAATCGGCGTCGGGGACGTCGATGCTGTTCATCTGCCGCTGTAGGTAGGCCTCGTCCCCGTTGTGGATCTTCTTGGTCACCCGCATGTGGTCGGCGATGCGGGCGCAGGCGTCGAGGACGGTGTTCAACTGGCTGGACCAGCGGTTCGACAGGTGGCGGAGTCCGGAGCCCAGGGCGAATCCCGGTGACGCCAGGTCGCTCGCGGCAGCGAGCCGCAGGCACGCTCCCACAGCCCGGTTCTCGTGCCGCGCTGCCGGGTGTGGGGCGGTGGATGGGTCAGGATGGGGAGCATGTCTGGCACCTTCACCACCCGAGTCCTGACCGTTTCCACCGGCTCCGAGGAGCGGGTCGTCGATCTCACCGGTGACTGCGAGGCGTTCCTGCGAGAGGCCGCGGCGGGGCGTGACGGGCTGCTGAACGTTTTCGTGCCGCACGCCACCGCCGGGATCGCGGTCATCGAGACGGGGGCCGGAAGCGACGACGACCTGCTCGCCGCCCTGCACACGCTGCTCCCCGCGGACGACCGCTGGCAGCACCGTCACGGCAGTCCCGGGCACGGGCGTGACCATGTCCTGCCCGCCATCGTCCCGCCCCACGCGACGCTCCCGGTGATGGGCGGGCGGCTGGAGCTGGGCATCTGGCAGTCGGTGTGTCTGGTCGACACCAACAAGGACAACCCTCGTCGGCAGGTTCGACTGTCGTTCCTTGCGTGACGAGGGTGCCGACTGCAGGTCTGAAGTCCGGCCGAACCAAACGGGTCTGGATCTCGCAGTCAGCAGTCCACCCGCACCTGGCTTCGAGCCATGCGGTGACTGAGGAAACCGGAGGCAGGGGTGCTGCTTTGTTGCCCGAGCACGGGCCTTGTCTCTGATCGGCCGTGGTTCGGATGGGCTGGACGTAGCAGCGGACTCATGATCCATCGGCCGTGGGTTCAAGTCCCACCCGCCCCCCTTGCACAGGGCTGTGACCTGCGGGAATGGGCGGCAGCCCGGGACTGGCCGACCCTCTTTCGAACAGGAGGGGATGCGCTCGGCGACCGCGACCGCAGCACCCGCCGCGGCCCTGTTCTCGTGGGGCTTCGGCGAACGGACACGTGCGCTGAGAAACTACCTGGGACTGCGGTCGCGCTGCTGAAGAGCGGTGACGTCGGTCCGGGCCGCTGGTACGCCTGCCGCTTGTGGTGCTCGGCGAGCGCCCGGTAGGTGTTCGCCGGGCTCGAGTGGTGGCCCTTGCGCCTGCCGGTGGGGATGATCAGGTCGGGCTGGATCTGATCGGCCGTCTCGCCGTTCGCCCGACGGCGCAGGACGGTGTGGAACGCGTGGTCGGTGACAACCGGCGGCCGACCACCGTTGCTTGCCCTCGCGGGCCACGGTATAGAGCCCTGACAGCGGCGACTCCCCGATGTTCTCTCGTCAGTCAGGCACATCACCGGAACAGCAGGCGACGCCGCCGGTTGCAGATGGACCTGACTGCCGGTGGCGACAGAACAAGCCGACAACCGGGCACACCCAGCCGACCGGAAGTGATACGGCATGCCCCCGGCCGGCTCTCGACGTCACCGCGCCCGTCGTCGCGCCGCGCAGGAGGGGGTATGACGGCTGTGGCAGCCACAGGGTGTCCTGTGCCTTTTCAAGATCGTCCCGAAGCGACGCCGGCCCCCGTGTCGCCCGTGCGGTGCGTTCTTCCTAAGTCGCCCTCAGGAGCACTCACCTGCGTAAACGATCGAAGGAGTGCGGCCGCCGGGCCCGGCCGGATGACCCATCTGTCCGTATGCGTGTTGCAGCCCTGACGGTCTGTCGGTTTCCTCATGAGCGGAGCACAACAAGGCGCCGCGCACTCCGCCCGGCCACTGCATCTCGGAGGAACTTCATGCGTATCAAGTGGGCAGGCGCCGGCATCGGCATCGGATTCCTTGTCGGCGTCGTCGGCCTCTCGAGCCCGGCCGCCGCAGCCGCGAACGGCCCCACCGATGATCCAGGTATGCACATCAGCCCGCGCCATGCCGCCCCAGGTTCCACCGTCACGGTCAGCACCGGAGCCTGTGGCTCGGAGGTCTACGGGAAGGGCGAGTCTGAGGCAGGAGGTAAGTTCCATCTCCTCCCAGGCGACAGTGAGGGTGTACTGACCGGCGGATTCAAGGTGCCGGGCGGCACCGCGGCCGGCAGTTACACCATCACTCTGAAGTGCCCGCCACGAGTCAAGATCACGGGCACATACTGGGTCGGCACCGGCAACCCCAGCGGGGCGATCGACGCGGGTTTCGGGACGGCGAACGACAAGAGCACGCAACTTGCCGTCGGGGCGGTGCTGCTCGCCGGAGCCGCCGCCGGCGGCGCGATCAAGATGCGCCGCCCCAGGGCACGTACCCGCCTTTGACGCTCTGCCCTGCCGACCCAGCCCCCAGGCCCGTGTCCGAGGGCTGGGGGGATCATCGCGAAGCGGAGGCTCCACAGCGATGGAACCGAGGCACGAGCCCTGCGGTACTTCCCCCTCGTCCACCCCGTCCGCCAAGCATCTCGCCTACGCTCTACTGGCGGGCATGTTGCTGGTGATCACGGCGCTCCGAGGCGAAGGGCCTCCGCAACCTTCGACCGCGCAGTCCTTCTCCCCCGTGTCACCCGGACCCAACAGCACCGCCTCGACCCGGTATCCCTTCGTGTCGCCCCTACCCCCGTCGGCTCCGGTCCGGCTGCGAATCCCCGCCATCGGCGTGAATGCCCCAATGACGAAACTGGGCCTCGACGACACCGGAGCACTGCGCCCGCCATCGTTCAACATGCCCCACTTTGCCGGGTGGTACGGCGCCGGTACACCTCCTGGCTCAGTCGGCACAGCCGTCACTACAGGGCATGTCGACACGCCGCAAGGACCCGGAGTCTTCCACCGCCTCGGAGCACTCGCCAAGGGCGACACCATCGAGATCATCAGGTCAGACCGGCGGACAGCCGTCTTCACGATCGACGCCGTGGAACTCTACGACAAGAAGGCGTTTCCGGATGAGAAGGTCTACGGCAACTCCCACCGGCCCGAACTGCGCGTGATCACCTGTGGGGGCCCATACGCTGAAGAAACCGGCTACCAGGGAAATGTCGTGGTCTTTGCGACGCTGACCGCGGCGTAGAACGATGGCGGTGCCGCTGAGCAGGCCGACGTTCACCCTCGCCCCCCTCCTCGGTATCGCACGGATGCAGGATGCGCAGGTCAGCGGTCATCATGCGGCCGTCCGCCTGACGGGTGCAGCCGTCGCACGGTGCGGCTGAGTTTCCTGGGCTGAGCGGGGGCGGCTGCGGCGGTCGGCTGCCCGGCGCCCGGCCGTGGGGAAGATCCACGACCGTCCCCGCGTTAGTAGAAATGTGAACGATATCCGTGAGGTCGAGGCAGTCGTCATCGGTGCCGGGCAGGCCGGGCTGTCCAGCGCCTACCACCTGCGGCGCACCGGCTTCGAGCCGGGGCGCGGCTTCGTGGTGCTGGACCACTCCCCCGGCCCCGGCGGAGCCTGGCAGTTCCGGTGGCCCTCGCTGACCTACGGCAAGGTGCACGGGATGCACGCGCTGCCGGGCATGGAGCTCACGGACGCTGATCCGGCGCGGCCCTCCTCCGAGGTCATCAGCGAGTACTTCGACCGCTACGAGCGCGCCTTCGACCTGCGGGTGCGGCGCCCGGTGGCCGTCCGGGCCGTGCGGGAGGGGACGGGTGGACGGCTGTTGGTGGAGACGTCCGACGGCGACTGGTCGACCCGTGCGCTGATCAATGCCACCGGGACCTGGGACCGGCCGTTCTGGCCGCGCTACCCGGGACAGGAGACGTTCCGGGGACGGCAGCTGCACACCGCGCAGTACCCGGGGCCGGAGGCGTTCGCGGGGCTGCGGGTGGTGGTGGTCGGCGGCGGCGCCTCCGGTACGCAGCACCTGCTGGAGATCGCCCCGCTCGCGGCGGAGACGACGTGGGTGACGCGCAGGCCGCCGGTGTGGCGGGAGGGCCCGTTCGACGAGGAGGCGGGGCGGGCCGCCGTGGCGCTGGTGGAGGAGCGGGTGCGTCAGGGGCTGCCGCCGCGCAGTGTCGTCTCGGTGACGGGGCTGCCGCTCAACGACGCGATCCGGCAGGGTCTCGCCGACGGGGTGCTGGACCGGCAGCCCATGTTCGACCGCATCACCCCGGACGGTGTCGCGTGGGCGGACGGGCGGCAGGTGAGCGCCGACGTGATCCTGTGGGCGACCGGTTTCCGGCCGGCCGTGGAGCACCTCGCCCCGCTCCGGCTGCGGGAGCGGGGCGGCGGCATCCGGGTGGAGGGGACCCGGGCGGTCGCCGATCCCCGCGTCCACCTGGTCGGCTACGGCCCGTCGGCCAGCACCGTGGGTGCCAACCGGGCCGGGCGCGCGGCCGTGCGGGACATCCGGCGGCTGCTGGAGGAGGAACCGGTCGCGGCCTGACGCCCGCCCGGTGACCGCACGCCCTCAGCTCTTCTTCTGCTCCGCGGCCTTCTTCTGTTCGGCGTTGAACGCGGCGACGTTGCGCTGGTGCTCCTGGAAGTCGGCGGTGAAGCGGGTGTCGCCCGGCTTGACGGTGACGAAGTACAGCCAGTCGCCGGGCGTCGGGTTGATCGCGGCGCGTACCGCGGCCTCACCGGGGTTGTCGATCGGGGTGGGCGGCAGACCCATGCGTTCGTACGAGTTGTACGGACTGTCGATCTTGGTGTCGGTCGCCGTGGTGCTCAGCGAGGAGCGGTTGAGGGCGTAGTTGATGGTGGAGTCCATCTGGAGCGGCATGCCGCGCTCCAGCCGGTTGAAGATCACCCGGGCCACCTTGCCCATGTCGGCCGGGTCGTCCGCCTCGGCCTGGACGATGCTGGCGATGGTGACCGCCTGGTAGACGTTCATCGCGTTGCGCTGCGCGCCGGCGGCGACGGGGGCGCCGTTGAACTTCTTGTTGGCGGCGTCGACCATCGCGGACAGCAGCTTCTCGGGGGTGGCCTTGTCCTCGAGCGGATAGGTGGCCGGGAAGAGGTAGCCCTCCGGGTTGCCCTCGGCCTCCTGGGGCAGTTTGAGGCCGGCCTTGGGCAGGGACTTGCGGGTCGTCCCCGCGGGGAGGGCGAGGGCCTTGTCGACGGCCGCGTACACCTGGCTCGCGCGCCGGCCCTCCGGGATCACCAGCGTCGTCGGCCGGGACTCCCCGTCGTCGCCCAGCGTCAGCAGCGGCACCGCCACGGCGGTGCCGGCCACGACGGCCCCGGTCACGACGAGGGCGAGACGGCCTCGGCGCGTCAGTCGGATCGTGCTCCGTGGCGGAGTGTTCGTCTGCATGCGGGCACGGTAACCCGCGAAACGCCGCAAACCTGGCATATCGTCATCTTGTCGGCTCCAGTTGGGCGTCCCGGCGCACCAGAGCCGCGTAGCGCCCGTCCCGCTCCGCCAGTTCCCGGTGGGTGCCGCGCTCGACGGCGCGTCCGGCGTCGAGCACCACGATCTGGTCGGCGCCCCGGACGGTGGACAGCCGGTGGGCGATGGTGAGCGTGGTGCGGTTGGCCGACAGCGCGTCGATGGCCTTCTGCACGGCGGCCTCGGTACGGGTGTCCAGTGCGCTGGTCGCCTCGTCGAGGACCAGCACGGGCGGGTCGCGCAGGATGGTGCGCGCGATCGCCAGACGCTGCTTCTCGCCGCCGGAGAACCGGTGGCCGCGTTCACCGACGATCGTGTCGTAGCCGTCGGGCAGACCGGCGATGTGGTCGTGGATCTGGGCGGCCTCCGCCGCCGCGTACAGCTCCTCGTCGGTGGCGTCCGGCTTCGCGAAGCGGAGGTTGTCGGCGACGGAGGCGTGGAAGAGGTACGTCTCCTGGGAGACCACGCCGACCGCGCGGGCGAGGGTGTCGAAGTCGAGGTCGCGGACGTCGACCCCGTCGAGTGTGACCCGGCCGCCGGTCACGTCGTACAGACGGGGCACGAGGTGGCCGAGCGTGGACTTGCCGGCCCCGGTGGAGCCGACGACCGCGAGGCTGGAGCCCGCGGGGACGGTGATGTCGATGCGGTCGAGGACCGGGCCGCCCTTGCCGTCGTAGCCGAAGGTGACGTTCTCGAAGCGGACCTCGCCCTTGATCCGGTCGAGGCGGACCGGATCCTCGCGCTCGGTGATGTCGACGGGGAGGTCGAGGTACTCGAAGATGCGCTGGAACAGCGCGAGCGAGGTCTGGATCTGCACGCCGGTGGACAGCAGACTCACCGCGGGCCGGAACAGGCCCTGCTGGAGCGAGACGAACGCGACGATGGTGCCGATCGAGACCTCCGGCCCGCCGGTGTGCAGGGCGATGCCCGCCGTCCAGTAGATGACGGCGGGCATGGCGGCCATGACGACGGTGATGACGGCCATGCGCCAGCGGCCCGCCATGTTCGACCGCACCTCGAGGTCCACGAGCCGCTCGGACTCGTCCGAGAAGGCCCGGGTCAGGGAGTCGGAACGGCCCATCGTGCGGCCGAGCAGGATGCCGCTGACGGAGAGCGACTCGGTGACCGTGGCGGCCATCGCGGCCATCTGCTTCTGACGCCGTGTGGTGATCTTCCGCCGTTCGTCGCCGACCCGGCGGCTGATCCACACGAACACCGGCAGCAGCACCAGGGTGACCACGGTCAGCCGCCAGTCGAGCGCGAGCATCGCGACGACGGTGGCGACCACGCTGGTCACATTGGACACCAGCGAGGTGGCGGTGGACGTCACGGTGGCCTGCATGCCGCCGATGTCGTTGGCGATGCGGGACTGGACCTCGCCGGTGCGGGTGCGGGTGAAGAAGGCGAGCGACATCCGCTGGAGCCGCCCGTAGACGGCCGTCCGCAGGTCGTGCATGACCCGCTGACCGACCGTCGTGGAGATCAGCGTCTGCAGGACTCCGAAGACGCTGGTGAGGACGGCGCCGAGGATCATGCCGAGGGCGAGCAGGCTGAGCAGTCCGGTGCGGCCCTGCGGGAGGGCCACGTCGAGGATCGCCTTCAGCAGGAACGGGGTGGCTACCGAGACCAGCGACGCCGCCCCGACCAGCAGGCCGACGACGGCGAGGCGGCCCCGGTAGGGCCGGAACAACCGCAGGATGCGGCGCACCTGCCGGGGCTGCTGCCCGCCGTCGGCGGGCGGGGTCCAGGCGGGCTGGCGGTCGGGGTACATGGTCTCCTTCTACGTCTCCTCCGGAGGATGGCGGTCCCGCGGCAGACGTCGGAACCCCGCTCATTGTTACCTGTATTCACAATGAACGGCATCCTGATAATGTTCCCGCATGACCTCCCCCGACCCCGACGGCCAGCTGGCCGAGCAGTTGCTGCGGCTCACCCGCCGGGTCCACCGGATCCAGAAACACCATCTGGAGCGGCGTGAGCTCGGCATCACCCCGGCCCAGTCCCGGCTGCTGCGGACGCTGGCCCACTACCCGTCGCCGCCGCGCATGGCCGATCTGGCGGAGCGCCTCGAAGTGGTGCCCCGGGCGGTGACGACACTGGTCGACGGGCTGGAGGCGGGCGGCACGGTGCGACGGGTACCGGATCCGGCCAATCGCCGGGTGATCCGCATCGAGCTCACGGACGCCGGCCGCACAGCGCTGCGCGAACTGCACGCCGCGCGCCGGGCCGCCGCCGAGGAGATCCTCGCACCGCTGGAGGACGAACAGCGCGCGGTCCTCGGACAGTTGCTGGACACCCTGGTCGACGGGGCCGTCGCCCCGCCCTGCCGCCACACCGTGGGCTGACCGCCTCGGCGCCGTCACCGCGGGGGTGATCGGCCGGCACCTCTGGGGGACCGGCCGGCACCTCCGGCGGGATCGGCCGGCACCTCCGGGGGGAGCTGCAGGGCCCGCCGGTTCCGGACGCCCGGCGTGGAAAACCGCTTGCTTCCGCACACGCTGCGGGGTCAACCTGTCACGGTTTGCTGCCCGCCGTCCCGGGACGGCGCGCGACCCCTGCCCGCACGTGCGCCGCGTGCCGCCGCGTGCGGCCCGCCGCCGAACCGACCGCCCCGAGACGAGCCGCGACGACGTCATGCAGATCCAAGACCTTCCGTTTTCCGATCCGGGTGTGCCGGACGCGCGGTCGGGCCCCCGCTTCCTGTGGTGGCTCTTCCGCAGCCAACTGGCCGGGCAGCTGAAGGCCCTGGCCTGGGGGCTGGCGCACTTCGTCGCCGTGGCGTCCCTGCCGTTCGGAGTCGGCATCGCCGTGCAGGCCGCCGTCGACCGGTCCGGCACCCGACTCGCCCTGGCCGGCGGTCTGCTGGCGCTGGCCGGGGCCGGTCTGGCGGTCGGCGACACCCTGCTGCACCGGGCCGCCGTCACCAACTGGATCACCGCCGCCGCCCGCGTCCAGCAACTGCTGGCCCGCCGGACCGCCCTGCTCGGCTCCGCCCTGACCCGGCGCGTCGCGGCCGGTGAAGTGGTGGCGGTTTCCACGAGCGACGTCGAGAAGATCGGCTGGTTCGTGGAGGCCCTGTCCCGGTTCACCGCGGCGGCGGTCACCATCGTGGCGGTCTGTGCCGGGCTGGTCGTCCACCAGCCGGCGCTCGGTGTCGTCGTCGCCGTGGGACTGCCGGTCATGGCGCTGGCGGTCCTGCCGCTGCTGCCCCCGGCCACCCGGCGGGCCGACATCCAGCGCGAGAAGTCCGGCCGGGCCACCGAGCTGGCCTCCGACACCGTGGCCGGCCTGCGCGTCCTGCGCGGCATCGGCGGTGAGGAACTGTTCCTCGACCGCTACCGCCGCGCCTCCCAGGAGGTCCGGCACGCCGCCGTGCGCAGCGCCCGGATGTGGGCGCTGATCGCCGCCGTCCAGGTTCTGCTGCCCGGCCTGCTGCTGATCGCCGTCGTCGTGTACGGCGTCCACCTGGCCCGCCAGGGGCGGATCACCGTCGGTGAACTGATCACCGTGTACAGCTCGGTGATGCTGCTGGCGTACCCGATCCGGCACTTCGAGGAGATCGCGATGGCGTACTCCTTCTCGCGGCCCTCGGCCACGCGTGCCGCGCGGGTGCTGTCACTCGAACGGCCGACCGACACCGCGGGATCGCGGCCCGCGGTCCACCCCTCCGGCGACCTGTACGACCCGCAGAGCGGGCTGCTCGCCCCCGAGGGCCGGCTGACGGCAGTGGTGTGCGGGGACCCGGACGCGGCGGGACGGCTGGCCGAACGGCTGGGCGGGCACGCCGCGTCCGAGGGCGCCTCGGTGCTGCTCGGCGGGGTGCCCCTGGACGAACTGCCGCTGGACTGCGCGCGTGCCGCCGTCCTGGTCCAGGACAAGGATCCGGTGCTGCTGTCCGGCACCCTGCGGGAACTGCTCGACGTGCCGGGCTCCGGGCGGACCGAGCCGGCCGCCGCGCTGGAGGCGGCGCAGTGCGCGGACGTGCTGGCGGCCCTGGTGCAGGGCTCGACGGCCGTCGAGGACCCGATGGACGCCCGGATCACCGAGCGCGGACGCTCCCTGTCGGGCGGCCAGCGCCAGCGGCTCGCGCTGGCCCGGTCGCTGGTCACCGACCCCGAGGTGCTCGTCCTGGACGAGCCGACGTCGGCCGTCGACTCGCACACCGAGGCCCGCATCGCCCGCGGCGTGCGCCGGGTGCGGTCAGGGCGCACCACGGTCGTGTTCACCTCGTCCCCGCTGCTGCTGGACCGCGCGGACCGGGTGGTGTTCCTGCACGACGGAACCGTCGTGGCCACCGGTGGCCACCGCGAGCTGCTGACCACGGAGCCCCGGTACCGGGCCGTGGTGACGCGGGAGACGGAGGAAGGCGTCGACGCCGTCGACGCCGTTGGCGCCGGGAGTGTACGGGCCGGGGGTGCGCGGGTCGAGAGCGTGCAGGCCGGCTCTGCGACGGCGCCGGGTGCCGGGGCCGTCCGCGCGGAGGACAGCGGCGGAGCACGTCGCGGGGAGGCGATCGGCGGGCCGCGGCAGCCGGTGCCCCACGGGGACGAGGCCCTGCCACGACGGGAAGAGATCGAGGAGACGGCATGATCGGCGTGGCCCCACCCGCCTACGACCCGGCGGCCCCGACCACGGCGGGCACCCTGCCCGTGGGGGCCCCGACGACCGTCCGCGCCTATGTGGCCGAGCTGCTGCGCCGGCACCGGCGGGCCTTCGTCCTGCTGGTCACCGTGAACACGGTCGCCGTCCTCGCCTCCATGGTGGGCCCCTACCTGCTGGGCGGCCTGGTGGAACGGGTCCCGGACCCGACCCGGGACCTGCGGCTGGAACTCACCGCCACGCTGTTCGTGGTCGCGCTGCTGGTCCAGGCGGTGTTCGTCCGGCAGGTCCGGCTGCGCGGGGCGATGCTCGGCGAGCGGATGCTGGCCGATCTGCGCGAGGACTTCCTGGTGCGGTCGGTCGGGCTGCCGCCCGGCGTGCTGGAGCGGGCCGGGACCGGTGACCTGCTGTCCCGGATCACCACCGACATCGACCGGCTCGGCAACGCGATGCGCGAAGCCGTTCCGCAGCTGACGATCGGCGTGGTGTGGGCGGTGCTGCTGCTCGGCGGCCTGGTCGCCACGGCACCCGAACTCGCGCCGGCCGTCCTGGTGGCCGTGCCGCTGCTGGTGGCCGGCTGCCGCTGGTACTTCCGGCGGGCACCGGCCGCCTACCGGTCCGAGGCCGCCGGGTACGCGGCCGTGGCCGCGGCGCTCACCGAGACGGTGGACGCGGGACGGACCGTCGAGGCGCACCGCCTCGGCGAGCGGCGCGTCGCGCTGTCGGACCAGCGGGTGCGGGAATGGACGGCCTGGGAGCGCTACACGCTCTGGCTGCGGTCGGTGCTCTTCCCGGTGGTCAGTCTGACCCACGTCACCGTGCTCACGTCCGTCCTGATGATCGGCGGGGTGTTCGTCCTGCAGGGCTGGATCGGCGTCGGCCAGCTGACGACGGGCGCCCTGATCGCCCAGATGCTGGTGGATCCGGTCGGACTGATCCTCAGGTGGTACGACGAGCTGCAGGTGGCGCAGGTGTCGCTGGCCCGGCTGGTGGGCGTACGGGACATCGAGCCGGACGCCGGGGACGCGGAGCTCACGCCCGAAGGACGCCACGTCCGCGCGGACCGGGTGCGTTTCGGGTACCGGGAGGGCGTCGACGTGCTCCGTAAGGTCTCGCTGGAGGTCCCGCCCGGCACCAGGCTGGCGCTGGTCGGTCCCTCGGGCGCGGGCAAGTCCACCCTCGGCCGGCTGCTGGCGGGGATCTACGCGCCCCGGGACGGCCGGGTCACCCTGGGCAGCGCCGAGCTGGCCCGGATGACCGCCGAGCGTGTCCGCACCCATGTGGCCCTCGTCAACCAGGAACACCACGTCTTCGTCGGCTCGCTGCGCGACAACCTGCGGCTCGCCCGCGCGGACGCCGGGGACGCCGAACTGTGGGCGGCCCTCGGCGCGGTGGACGCGGACGGCTGGGCCCGCGCGCTGGACGACGGCCTGGACACCGAGGTCGGCTCGGGCGGACTGGCGCTCACCCCGGCCCAGGCCCAGCAGATCGCCCTGGCCCGGCTGGTACTGGCCGACCCTCACACCCTGGTGCTGGACGAGGCGACGTCGTTGCTGGACCCGCGGGCGGCCCGCCATCTCGAGCGGTCGCTGTCCCGGGTCCTGGACGGGCGCACGGTGGTCGCCATCGCGCACCGCCTGCACACCGCCCACGACGCGGACGTCATCGCCGTGGTCAAGGACGGCCGCATCAGTGAGCTCGGCAGCCACGACGAGCTGGTCGCGACGGACGGCGCGTACGCGGCCCTGTGGCGGTCCTGGCACGGCTGACCCGCGGGGCGGGGCCGCGCCGGGCCGCCGGGGCCGGGACGGACGGCAAGGCGGAAGGTGCCGCGCCGGGAAGGGCCGCACCCCCGTGGCGGTGTGGCCCCGGGAGGGGGCCGCACCCCGTGGCTCCCCTCGGCCGCGGGCCCGGCCGCGTCCCGGCGCGGTGGCTGTGGCCCCTGCCGGAGCAGGAGGGTGCCGTGCGGGCCGCCGGCGGAGGGGAGCCGTGGCGTTGCGCGGTCCCGAAGCGGGGTGGAAGGCTGGAGTCAGGCACCGGCTCGGGGAACACCCGGGTCCCCGGCGGACCGGGACGGGTGGCGCCGGTGTCCCGTACAAGGGCGGTCCGGTGCGGGCCGCGGCGGGAACGCGGGCGGCCCGTCCCCACCCCCTGGAGGTACCCGTGAACAGCGCCGACGGATGGGGAGACGACGTCTACCAGCCGGACGCGTCCGACATTCAGGACGACGCCGGACTGCTCGATGCCGAGGACACCCTGGACAACGACGGTGTCGACGACCCCCTCGACCGCGGCTGGTCCCCGCCCGAGCGGCCCTGGGCCGTGGAACACCCCGGCGTGACGGCGGCCGAACGCCGTCGGGGCGAGACCCTGGACCAGCGGCTCGCCGAGGAGCTGCCGGAGCCGGCCGTGCCCGACGGCGACGGTCTCGGGGACTGCGAGGGCAGCGACGGGGAACTCCTCGACAACGAGGTCGGCGCGGTCCGCTCCGGCCGTCTGGTGGCCCCCGACGAGGGGGCCCACGAGGACGAGGAGGAGGCCCTGGTCGCCACGGACGTCGGCATCGACGGCGCGGCCGCCTCCGCCGAGGAGGCCGCCATGCACGTCGTGGACGAGGACGCCCTGCCCGGCTGATCCGCGCCCCCGCCCTGCCACCCGCTCTGCACCTGCCCAGGCCCCGCGCCTGTCCGAGTCGCCCGAGGAGCATCCATGCAGCAGGACAAGCACCCCGACTACCACCCCGTCGTCTTCCGCGACCGGGCCGCCGGATACGCCTTCCTGACCCGGTCCACCGCGACCAGCGAACAGACCATCGACTGGGACGACGGCGAGACCTACCCGGTGGTGGACGTGGAGATCTCCTCGGAGAGCCACCCCTTCTACACCGGCAAGGCCCGGACGGTGGACACGGAGGGGCGCGTCGCCCGCTTCGAGCGCCGCTACGGCGGTGAGGGCACCGGCTGACCGGGCCGCGCCCGGGCCCGCCCGGCGCGCCGGCGGGCCCGCCGCCGTCAGATGACGTTGAGCGCCGCCGCGCAGCCCACGCCGCCGAGCAGCATGAAGGCGGGCATCAGCACCTTCAGCTCCACCCAGCTGCCGGCCCGGAACCGGAGCGCCTTCGGCGGGCCGACGGGGTACCAACGTCTGCGGCCCACCGGTATGGGCCACAGGATCGGGCAGCCCGAGACGGTCAGCGCGTCGCCGATGTCGTGGACCAGCGCGCCCAGCACGATCGGCAGACCGAGCCACAGGTACTCCTGGCCCGGCGCGGTGAACAGCCAGTCGGCCCCGTTGCCCGGCTGGTCGAGGATGCCGGCGATGATCCACGCGCTGGTCGCCGCGAGCAGCCACACCAGGACGTCGCTGCTGGAGCCGCGGGTGGCCCGCCACAGCAGGCCCTCGATGGCGAGCACCATGTGTACGAAGAGGATCGCCAGCACCGCCCAGCGGCCGCCGGTGATCGCCAGCGCGGAGGTGCCGGTGCCGATCAGGACGGCCCACAGCCAGGTGTGGGTGAGGGTGCGGTGTCCACCGGTGCGACGGGGGTCGCCTTGCTTCTTTGTCGCCTTGTAGACGGCGTAGGACAGTTTGTCGACGATCTCGCAGAGCCACCGGGACAGCGGTCCGAAGGCGCGCGAGATGGTGGCCGCCTTGTGGTCCAGGTCGGGGGCGAGCGCGGCTCCCGCGCAGATCAGCGCGCCGGCCAGGAGGACCGGCCAGGGCATGGGCTGCCCGGCCGCGGCGGTGGCCGCGCCGACGCCGAGCCAGGCGGCGGCGCCCGACAGTGAGTGTGCTGGTCCCATCATCGCCGTGGCCCGCCCCATTTCTTGTGCACTGCCGCCCGGTTGACCCGGTGCGTTGACGCTCCGTCGGCGACACAGCGTAGCGTTCGCGATCTTCGGCCCCGCATCCGATTCCCGCATCGGGTGGCCGGGCAGGCAAGATGGGTGCGTGACCCTCATCGATCAGCTGCCGACGACCGCCGACCCCGACGCCCTGTACGAAGCCTTCGAGTCGTGGGCCGTCGAACGCGGTCTCACGCTCTACTCCCACCAGGAGGAGGCGCTGATCGAGGTGGTCTCCGGGGCGAACGTGATCGTCTCGACGCCCACCGGTTCCGGCAAGAGCATGATCGCTGCGGCGGCGCACTTCGCCGCTCTGGCGCGGGACGAGGTGACCTTCTACACGGCGCCGATCAAAGCGCTGGTGTCGGAGAAGTTCTTCGAACTGTGCAAGATCTTCGGCACAGAGAACGTCGGCATGCTGACCGGCGACGCATCCGTGAACGCGGACGCGCCGGTCATCTGCTGCACCGCCGAGGTCCTGGCGTCGATCGCGCTGCGCGACGGCAAGGACGCGGACGTCGGCCAGGTCGTCATGGACGAGTTCCACTTCTACGCCGAGCCGGACCGCGGCTGGGCCTGGCAGATCCCGCTGCTGGAGCTGCCGCAGGCACAGTTCGTGCTGATGTCGGCGACGCTCGGTGACGTCTCCTTCTTCGAGAAGGACCTCACCCGCCGTACCGGCCGACCCACCGCGGTGGTCCGGTCGGCGACCCGGCCGGTGCCGCTGTCCTACGAGTACCGGTACACGCCGCTCACGGAGACGCTCACCGACCTGCTGGCCGCCCGGCAGGCGCCGGTCTACATCGTGCACTTCACGCAGGCGCAGGCGGTGGAACGGGCGCAGGCGCTGATGAGCATCAACATGTGCACCCGTGAGGAGAAGGACAAGATCGCCGACCTGATCGGCAACTTCCGCTTCACCACCCGCTTCGGCCGCAACCTGTCCCGGTACGTCCGGCACGGCATCGGCGTCCATCACGCCGGCATGCTGCCCAAGTACCGGCGGCTGGTGGAGAAGCTGGCGCAGGCCGGGCTGCTGAAGGTGATCTGCGGTACGGACACGCTCGGCGTGGGCGTCAACGTGCCCATCCGCACGGTGCTGTTCACCGCGCTGACGAAGTACGACGGCAGCCGGGTGCGCACCCTGCGGGCGCGGGAGTTCCACCAGATCGCGGGCCGTGCCGGGCGCGCCGGCTTCGACACCGAGGGGTTCGTCGTCGCCCAGGCTCCCGAGCACGTCATCGAGAACGAGAAGGCGCTGGCCAAGGCGGGCGACGACCCCAAGAAGCGCCGCAAGGTGGTGCGCAAGAAGGCCCCCGAGGGTTTCGTGGCGTGGTCGGAGCAGACCTTCGAGAAGCTCATCGGTTCCGAACCTGAGCCGCTGACCTCCCGCTTCCGCGTCACGCACACGATGCTGCTGTCGGTGATCGCCCGGCCCGGCAACGCCTTCGAGGCGATGCGCCGGCTGCTGGAGGACAACCACGAGCCGCGCAAGCAGCAGCTCAGGCACATCCGGCGGGCCATCGCCATCTACCGCTCGCTGCTGGACGGCGGCATCGTCGAGAAGCTGGACACGCCGGACGCCGAGGGCCGCATCGTGCGTCTCACCGTGGATCTCCAGCAGGACTTCGCGCTGAACCAGCCGCTGTCCACGTTCGCGCTGGCCGCGTTCGAACTGCTCGACCCCGAATCGCCGTCCTACGCCCTGGACATGGTGTCGGTGGTGGAGTCGACGCTGGACGATCCCCGGCAGATCCTCGCCGCCCAGCAGAACAAGGCCCGCGGGGAGGCCGTCGCCGCGATGAAGGCGGACGGCGTCGAGTACGAGGAGCGCATGGAGCGCCTCCAGGACATCACGTACCCGAAGCCGCTGGAGGAGCTGCTCTTCCACGCCTACAACACGTACCGCAAGAGTCACCCCTGGGTCGGCGACCATCCGCTGTCGCCGAAGTCCGTGGTCCGTGACATGTACGAACGGGCGCTGTCCTTCACGGAGTTGGTCGCGCACTACGAACTGGCCCGCACCGAGGGCATCGTGCTGCGCTACCTCGCCAGTGCCTACAAGGCGCTGGACCACACCGTGCCGGACGACCTCAAGTCGGAGGATCTGCAGGATCTGATCGCCTGGCTGGGCGAGATGGTGCGCCAGGTGGACTCCAGCCTTCTCGACGAGTGGGAACAGCTGGCCAACCCGGAGGAGATGACCGCCGAGGAGGCCCAGGAGAAGGCCGACCAGGTCAAGCCCGTCACGGCCAACGCGCGGGCCTTCAGGGTGCTGGTGCGCAACGCCATGTTCCGCCGGGTGGAGCTCGCCGCGCTGGACCGGGTGGACGAGCTGGGCGAGCTGGACGCCGAGTCCGGCTGGGACGCCGACGCGTGGGGCGAGGCGATGGACAGGTACTGGGACGAGTACGAAGAGCTCGGCACCGGACCCGACGCGCGCGGCCCCAAGCTGCTGCTCATCGAGGAGGAGCCGGAGCACGGGCTGTGGCGGATCCGGCAGATCTTCGACGATCCGAACGACGACCACGACTGGGGCATCAGCGCCGAGGTCGACCTGGCCGCCTCCGACGCGGAGGGCCGCGCGATCGTGCGGGTCACCGATGTCGGCCAGCTGTGACCGCGGGAGCAGACCACCCATGACGAATCCGGCCGACAGCCTCGTCGCCCTGCTCGACCTGGAGCAGATCGAGGTGAACATCTTCCGCGGGCGCAGTCCGCAGGAGTCGCTGCAGCGCGTCTTCGGCGGCCAGGTGGCGGGGCAGGCGATGGTCGCCGCGGGCCGCACCACCGACGGGGACCGTCCCGTGCACTCGCTGCACGCGTACTTCCTGCGGCCGGGCCGGCCGGGCGTGCCGATCGTGTACCAGGTGGAACGGGTGCGGGACGGGCGGTCGTTCACCACCCGCCGGGTCACCGCGGTCCAGCAGGGCCGGACGATCTTCAATCTCACCGCCTCCTTCCACCGGCCGGAGCCGGCTGCCTTCGAACATCAGGTGCCGCCCGCCTGCGAGCTCCCCGAGCCTGAGTCGCTGCCGACCCTGGCGGACGAGCTGCGGGAGCATCTGGGCGAGCTGCCGGAGCAGTTGGAGCGGATGGCCCGGCGTCAGCCCTTCGACATCCGGTACGTGGACCGGTTGCGCTGGGATCCGGACGAGGTCAGGGGCGCCGAGCCGCGCAGCGCGGTGTGGATGCGGGCGGTCGGTCCGCTCGGCGACGACCCGCTGGTGCACACCTGCGCCCTGACGTACGCCAGCGACATGACGCTCCTGGACGCCGTGCGGATCCCCGTCGAGCCGCTGTGGGGGCCGCGCGGCTTCGACATGGCGTCGCTGGACCACGCGATGTGGTTCCACCGTCCGTTCCGCGCGGACGAGTGGTTCCTGTACGACCAGGAGTCGCCGGTGGCCACGGGCGGGCGGGGTCTGGCCCGGGGCCGGATCTACGACCGTGCGGGACGGCTGCTGGTGTCGGTCGTCCAGGAGGGGTTGTTCCGGGCGCTGTAGGTCTGGTGTTCGGCGCCTCGGGCGGGGGCCGTTCAGGCCCTGCCGAGGGGCTGTTCCGGGCGTCAGCCGGCCGGTGTCCGGCGTCGGCGGCGGAGCAGGCGGCGCAGCCGGGAGGGCGATCGCGCGGGCCCGTGCGGCACCGGCCGGGCGCTCGGCCCGGGGTGCCGGGGTGCGGGGCGGGGCGCAGGCCGGTGGGTGCGCGCCTCGGCCACCAGCCGTGCGAGGTCGGCGCGCAGCCAGGCGATCTCGTCCGCGTCCTGGGCCGTCGCGAGTTCTCGCGCCAGGTCGGCGGCCGGGGACCCGGGGGCGCCGTGGGCCGGCGGGTCGGGCCGGAACACGTTGACCCGGGAGCGTTCGTAGGGGTCACCGACGACCTCGCAGACGTGGAGCGGGTCGAGGAGCGCGGCCACGGCGCCGGCCCGTGCCCAGGGGTCGCCGGCTTGGCGGAGCAGGAAGCCCAGGTGCCGGTGGCGCCAGTTGCGGGGCCGCAGGTCGAGCCCGGCGTCGAGACGGCCGCGCAGGGCCTCGGGGAAACGGCCGGTGAGCAGTGGGGCGTTGCCCGGGTCGGCGGTGAACTGCCGTACCTCGTCGGCGAGGTAGAGCCAGACCACGGCGCGGTAGCAGTTCAGGTAGTACTTCACGGGGCTCAGCAGGCCCAGCCGGGCGAGGCGGGTGAACCGGTCCTTCGACACCCCCATGAGTGCGGCCCCCTCCGCGGTGCCCACGGCGCGCACGCTCTCCCGCAGTTCCTCCGGGAAGCCCGGGCGGGCACGCAGCCGCTCCAGTTCGGCGCGCTCGATCCTCGGCCCGCCTCCCCGGTCACCGGGCACGGTGCGGATCCGGCCGAGCCGGACCGCCAGGTCGAACTCCGTCGGCTTCAGGTGCAGTCCGAGCGCCGCGCGGCCCGGCGCGACGGACGCGTCCGGGCCGTGCCGGACGTCTGCGTGTGGACCGGCGGTGGTCGGGCGCCGGTGTGTGACGGTGTGTGCGGTCATGGTCGTCTCCCCCGTGGAGCCTGCGGCGGACGCCCGGTGCGTCCGCCCGGACACGACGGTATCCGCTCCGTCACGCTCCGTGCCGCCCCTGTGGACAACTCCCGGAGGGCCCGACGTCTCGGGGCGAACGCGCAGGTCAGAGGCCCGTGCCGGGATCGGAGCCGGGGCGGCGGGGGTCCACGCCCAGGTGTTCTCCGACCCGGCTGACGAGGAGGGTCATCTCGTAGCCGACACGGCCCAGGTCGGCCTCAGCGCCGCTCAGGACGCAGAGGCAGCTCCCGGCGCCGGCCGCGGTGACGAACAGCACCGCGTCGTCGAACTCGACGAGCGTCTGGCGCACCTCGCCCGCGCCGAAGTGCCGGCCGGACCCCTTGGCGAGACTGTGCAGTCCGGAGGAGACGGCGGCGAGGTATTCCGCGTCCTCCCTGCGCAGTCCGGTACTCGTCCCCGTCACCAGCCCGTCATTGGACAGGACCAGCGCATGCCGTATGTGCTCGACGCGCTGGGTGAGATCGTCCAGCAGCCACTCGAGACCCTGGTTCTGCGCCATGCCGTGCATCTCCCCCTGTACTCCCCGTGGAACGTCCCCTGCCGCCTCCCCCGCGCGGGCTCCCCTCGCGCCAGCCTTCCCCACGATCGAGCGGCGGGCAAGAACAATGGGCGTCATGGGACAGAAGATGACCGATGAGGAGTGGCGGGAATTCGTCTCGTACGGGACCCGCACCGGCAAGCTCTGCACCGTCCGCGCCGACGGCAGCCCGCATGTGGCGCCGGTGTGGTTCCTGGTCGACGGGGACGAGGTGGTGTTCAACACCGGCAGCGGGACCGTGAAGGGGCGCAATCTGGCCCGCGACGGCCGGGTCGCGCTCTGCGTGGACGACGACCGCCCTCCGTTCCACTATGTGGTGCTGCAGGGGCGGGCCCGGCTCTCGGAGGACCCCGCCGAGCTGCGGCACTGGGCGGCCCGGATCGGCGCGCGGTACATGGGCGCGGACCGTGCCGAGGAGTTCGGCCGCCGCAACGGCGTGCCCGGTGAACTCCTCGTCCGGGTCACGATCGACAAGGTCGTCGCGGAGAAGGGAGTCGCGGACTGAGGCGGGCGGTGTGCGGGACCATGCGGGCATGAGTGACGACCACACGCATGTCCAGGAATTCTTCACCGCCCGGGCCGCCGACTGGGACAGCCGGTTCCCCGACGACGGTCCCGCCTACGCGGCGGCCGTCGCCGCACTGGGACTGCGTGCGGGCGACCGGGTGCTGGACGCGGGCTGCGGCACCGGGCGGGCCCTGCCCCCGCTGCGTGCCGCCGTGGGGGCCTCCGGCACGGTGATCGGCGCCGATCTCACTCCGGCCATGCTGCACGCGGCCGCCCGGGCCGGACGCGACGGCGACGGGGTGCTGCTGCTCGCCGACGTGGCCGCGTTGCCGCTGCGTGCCGAGGTGCTGGACGCCGTTTTCGCCGCCGGGCTCGTCGCCCACCTGCCGCGCCCCGCCGACACGTTGCGGGAGCTGGCCCGTGTGGTGCGGCCCGGCGGAGTGCTGGCGCTCTTCCACCCGATCGGCCGGGCCGCGCTCGCCGCGCGCCAGGGCCGCCGGCTGACCGACGACGACCTGCGCGCCGAGCTCAACCTGCGGCCGCTGCTGGCTGCCTCGGGGTGGCGGATGACCTCGTACGCGGACGAGAACACCCGGTTCCTGGCACTGGCGGTCCGGACGCGCTGACGGGAGCCGGGCCGCGGGCCGGGTGGGGGCCCGGACAGGGGCCAGGGTGAGGGCCGGACGGGGGCCAGGGTGGGGGCGGGGCGCGGGCCGGGGTGGGGGCGGGGCGCGGGCCGGGGTGGGGGCGGGGCGCGGGCCGGGGTGGGGGCGGGGCGCGGGCCGGGATGGGAGCCGGGGTGCGGCCGTCGTGGGCGACGGGGCGGGCGGCTTCCGGCCGTCGTGGGCGGCGGGGCGGCGGCTTCCGGCCGTCGTCGGCGCCGCGCCGGGTCCGCCCCCTTCTGCCGCGGGTCCTGGAACCTTACGTTGGGGACCTTACGTGGAGTGGCGGGACACCAACGGTCGGCAGCGGCACGTGCATTGGGGAAGGTGGACCGTATGTGGGGCAGGGTTCGTGAGGTCCTCGGCGGACTCGTCGGCCGTTCGCGCGCCGGGGAGAGGACGGCAACGGTGCCGCGGACGCGTCCGCACAATCTCTTCGAGGCCGCCGCGGCCTACGTGACGGCTTGCGCGGAGGACGACCAGGACCGGATGGAGGAGGCGTCCGGCTGGGTGTCGCCCGAGGCGCTGTCCTTCGGGGTCAACGAACTGGCCTGCCGGGCCGTCGTCGCGCTGGCGCGGGAACGGGACGAGTCGCCGGCGGCGGTCGCGCGGTCGCTGCTGGGGCTTCCGGCGGCCTGACCGGCTCCGCGGCAGATGGCCGTTTCGCCCCCGTCCGGCCGGAAACCTGCAGCTCGGGGGACGCCTGCCGGGTCGTGACAAGCGCCGTTGGGTCGGTTTAGGGTGCGCGCCGAGGGACGAACCGACGGGGAGGCTGGGATGGCCGGGACGGATGAGGAAGCCGTCGCCGCCACGGACGACGCGCTCTATGTGCTCACGGCGGTGCTGCTGACGCCGGCGAAGTTCCCGAGCGTGCTGGGCGACGACTATCCGGAGGCCTGCGCGGCCCTCGGTCTCGCGCCGCTCGCCGACGGGTACGGGCTGGTGCTCGGCCAGGACGGCGAGGGCGCCCGGTGGACCGTCGTCGTCGACGACGTCTCGCTCGTCGCGGTGGCGATCGCGTCCTGGGACTGCGGCATGGAGCACGACCTGTCGCCGGACGAGCGCACGGTCGTGGCCGCCCTGCCGGGCTGGCCTCTGGCGGTCGCCGTGTCGGCGCCGGACGTGCCCGCGCCGCACGACCCCGACCCGGGGATCGCCGGGCCGCCGCTGACCCCTCCGGACACGAGTGTGTGGGGGCCTGCCCAGCGCCGCCTGGGGGCGGACGAGATCGCGCTCCAGTGGGCGACGTGGCGGGAGCAGATCGACGACTCGGCGTTCGCCACCCCGGACTCCGGCGCCTCCCGATCCGGCTCCGGCCCCGGCCCCGGCTCCGGAGGCGACTCCGGCGGCGGGCGCGGGGGCGACGCTGCGGGTGCGGACGGCGGAGGAGGATCCGCCTCGCACGCCGCGGACGCCGATGCCGACGTCCCCGAGGGCACACCGGCAGAGGACGGCGCCGGCGGTGACCGCAGTGGGGATGGACAGCCCAAGCACCGCGGCATCCGCAGGGTGCTGGCGGAGGCCCGCGCCTACGTCGAGTCGCCGCCACCCCTCGGCCGGGTCCGCTCGTCGTTCGCGTCGGGCGACGCGCGCACCCTGCGTGCCGACGGCCCGGGCTGGTCGATGGTGGCGAGGACGGACGACATCGCGTTCGTGCTGCTGGACGAAGAGCCGGGTGAGGTCCTTCCGGTGGGCCGGGGTCCGGAACTCCCGGGCCTCCTTCAGGCCCTCGACGCGATGGCCGTGCGCCCTCTCTGACCGCGCTGTGCTGGGGTCGACAGGGGGGCACGGTGCCGCAGAGGGCTGTGCGGGGCTGCACCGCCCGTGGACGGCAACCGGGCATTCGGTGCCTGCGCGTCCGACGGGCGGGGCCGGGGAACGGGCAGGCGCACGGGCGCGCCGGATCCACCTGCGCCCCGGCCTGGCCGTGGCGTCCAGTGTTGCCCGTCATGCGCGACCAGGCCAGGCCGGCGTCCGGTGCCCGGCCGTACTCGCTCACCGCGACGGCCACACCGGCGGCGAGCAGGGCGCGGCGGGGCGTGGGCCATTGGCGTAGCTGGTGCGGCACGCAGGCCGGCCGGGGTTCGCCCGCAGCGTCTCCGCCTGCGCGGCACCGCGCCCGACCCGAGCCGCATTACTGGCCCATTGGCTCAGTGGCCCATTGACTCAGTGGCCCAGTCGCTCAGTCGTTCTGCTCAGTGGCCCAGCTCCTTGCGGGACACGCGGCGGAGCCTGCGCCGCTGCGCGGGGTCCAGGGCGAGGTACGCGGCGGCCGGGACTCCGAGGACTATCAGCAGCGCGGCCCACCAGGGCAGCCAGATGAGCAGGATGAGCCCGGCTGCCACACCCCCCGCGGCAATCTTGGCGTTGTTCGACATGAGTGTCGCCTCCTTCGCGGCCACTGCCGCTCTCTGTCGTGAAAACGGGCCCGCGCTGCCCGCAGTTCCACACCGCGACCCTGAGACGTCCCTGAAGTGCGCCCCCTAGGGTCCTCCTCTACCGGGGACAGGGCCAGTGGCCGAGCGAACGCGGTGGCCCGGTTCCGCGCCCGTCCCGCCCCCGACGAGCGGAGACCTCGGGCCCGCTGCGGCGGTGACGCAGGTCACGGCGACGGCCGACCGGATCAAGCGGGTCGGAGTGTATCCTCGGCGACCGTCCCCACTAGTCAAGTTTGAGGACTCGCCATCACCGCAGAGACCGCTCCCGCTTCTCCGTCCTCCGCCCCGTCCCTGCCGTCGTCCCGCTGCTGCACGCTGTTCGTGGCCGGCGCGCCCGCCCGCACCGGGCGGGTCGCCTTCTGGAGCCCCGACGGATCGGACCCGCCTGCCGTTGCGGGCGAGGGGGCGACCGTCGAGGACATCACCGTCGTGCTGCCGGACGGCTCGGGCGTCGGGGCGGTTCGTGTTCCCGCCGTGCTGATGCCCGTACGCGCCGCGCTGCCGGTGCTCACGCGTGCGTGGGCTGCCGGGGACGGGCACCGGTCCACGTTGTTCTGGGGTGCCGCCGCCGTGCACGCCCTGCACCTGCTGGCCCGCGGTCTGCTGCTGCCCGGTCTGACCGCCGACGACCGCGACGCCTGGCGGACGGGCCCGTTGCCCGGCGAGGACCTCGACGCGGTGCGCGGACTCGCGGCCGCCATGCCTCCGGAGGCGCACGCCACACCCCTGGACGACACGGGTTCCGTACGCCTCCCCGAGCCCGAACACCTTCTGCGCGCCTTCCTGGACGCGGTCGCCGACACCCTGCCCCGCTCCCCCGCCGCCTTCCTCGTCACCGGCACGCCCGGCTACGCGGTGCCGGAGCCGCAGCACCTGCCCGGGCTGCGCGACTGGGCCGCCGACGTCGCCGCGGGCCACGACGCGGGCGTACGTCTGTCCCTGCGGATCGAGGTGCGCCGCCCGACGGAGGCAACCGGTCGGCACGATGCCGACACCCGCGCGCGGGAGGGCCTCGACCCCGAAGCCGTCCCCGACGCCGACTCCCACTCCCACTCCGACTCCGACGACGCCATCGCGTTCCGCGCCGTACTGCAGGTGCACGGCGTGAGCGACCCGGCGCTCGTCGCCGACGCCGCCGACGTCTGGGCGGGGGCGGCCGGCGCCGGCTTCGGCCCCGGTGTCACACACGACACGCTCCTCGCCCTGCGCCGCGCGTCCCGCGCCTGGCCACCGCTGTCGCCGCTGCTGGCGGCGGCCGTGCCGGACACGGTCGACCTCGCCGACGAGGACATCACCGACCTGCTCGGGGAGGGTGCCCGGGCGCTGGCCGGCGCGGGCGTCGAGGTGCACTGGCCCAGGGATCTGACCCGAGGGCTGACCACCCGCGCGGAGATCGGTCCGGCCGACGGAACACCGGGGCCGGGTGCCTCGGCGGGCCCGTCGTTGCTGTCGGCGGACGCGCTCCTCGCCTTCGACTGGCATTTCGCCCTGGGGGACGAACGGCGGCTCACGCGCGACGAGCTGGACCTGCTCGCCGAGGCGCACCGTCCCGTCGTGCGGCTGCACGACCGGTGGGTGCTGATCGATCCGCGGGTGGTGCGGCGCGCCCGCGCGCGTCAGGATCACAAGGTCGCGCCGCTCGACGCACTGGGGGCGGCCCTCACCGGCTCGGTGGACGTCGACGGGGAACGGGTCGAGGTGCGGCCCACCGGATGGCTCGCGACGCTGCGGGACCGGCTCGCGGCCCCCGAGGCACAGGAGCCCGTCGCGCAGCCGGCCGACCTGGCCGCCACCCTGCGGGACTACCAGCGGCGCGGCCTGACCTGGCTGGCGCGGACGACGTCGCTGGGCCTGGGCTGCTGTCTCGCCGACGACATGGGGCTCGGCAAGACGATCACCCTGATCGCCCTGCACCTGTACCGGCAGAACGAGCCCGGGGCGGCGGGACCGACGCTCGTGGTCTGTCCGGCCTCGCTGATGGGCAACTGGCAGCGGGAGATCGAGCGGTTCGCGCCGGGCACTCCGGTGCGCCGCTTCCACGGCGTCCGGCGCAGCCTGGACGACCTCGCGGAGGACGGGTTCGTCCTCACCACGTACGGCACCATGCGCCTGGACGCGGAGCGCCTGGCCGCGGTCCCATGGGGCATGGTGGTGGCCGACGAGGCACAGCACGTCAAGAACCCCTACGCGTCGACGGCGCGTGCCCTGCGGTCCATCGGCGCACGCGCGCGGGTGGCTCTCACCGGCACGCCGGTGGAGAACAACCTCTCCGAGCTGTGGGCGATCCTCGACTGGACGACGCCCGGGCTGCTGGGCCCGCTCCCCGCGTTCCGCAGGCGGTACGCGGACGCCGTCGAGGGCGCCCAGGATCCGGCCGCGGCGGACCGGCTGGCCCGGCTGGTGCGGCCGTTCCTGCTGCGCCGCCGCAAGTCGGACCCCGGGATCGCGCCCGAGCTGCCGCCGAAGACGGAGACCGATCACGCCGTGTCGCTCACCGAGGAGCAGGCGGGTCTGTACGAGGCCGTGGTGCGTGAAGCCCTGGAGCGGATCGCCGGTGCGGACGGCATGGAGCGGCGCGGGATGATCGTGAAGTTGCTGACCGGCCTGAAGCAGATCTGCAACCACCCCGCGCAGTTCCTCAAGGAGGACCGCCCGGTGATCTCCGGACGGTCCGGGAAGCTGGAGCTGTTCGACGAACTCCTCGACACCGTCCTCGCGGAACGGGCGGGCGTGCTGGTCTTCACGCAGTACGTGCGGATGGCACGGCTGCTGGAGCGGCACCTCGCCGCGCGGGGCGTGCCGTCGCAGTTCCTGCACGGCGGCACACCGGTCGCCGCGCGGGACGCGATGGTGCGGCGCTTCCAGGACGGCGAGGTGCCCGTGTTCCTGCTGTCGCTCAAGGCGGCGGGCACCGGACTGAACCTCACCCGGGCCGAACACGTCGTGCACTACGACCGCTGGTGGAATCCCGCCGTCGAGGCGCAGGCGACCGACCGCGCGTACCGCATCGGCCAGACCCGGCCCGTGCAGGTGCACCGGATCATCGCGGAGGGCACGATCGAGGACCGCATCGCCGCCCTGCTGCGGCGCAAGCAAGACCTGGCCGACGCGGTGCTGGGCTCCGGCGGCGCCGCGCTCACGGAGCTGTCGGACGCGGAGCTGACGGACCTGGTGGAACTGCGGGGGGAGCTGGGATGAGCCGCTACGACGACGGCAACGCCTACGCCGGGGACGCCCACGGCGGGGTGGCCGGACCGGAGCGCACGTTCGCGGCGCTGCCGCCCGCCCGGGGGCGGGCCTTCGCGCAATCGTGGTGGGGGCGGGCCTGGTTGACCGCCCTGGAGGCCACGGCCCTGGACTCCGGGCAGCTGAAGGCGGGCCGCAGGCTCTCCCGCGCGGGAGCGGTCGGCGCGGTGTCGGTGCGGCCGGGCCGCCTCACGGCGGTCGTGCGGGACCGTGACGGGACCGCGCACCGCGCGGACGTGCTGGTGCAGGAGCTGTCCGGTGACCAGTGGGACCGCTTCCTGGCGATGGCCGCCGGACGGGCCGGGCATGTCGCCGCCCTGCTCGACCGGGAGATGCCGACGCATCTGGTCGAGGACGCGGAACTGGTGGGTGTGGACCTGCTGCCCGGGCCCGGCGACCTCGAACCGGAGTGCGGCTGCGGGGTCTGGGACCACTGCGGTCACACGGCGGCGCTCTGCTACCAGGTGGCGCGGCTCCTGGATGAGGACCCGTTCGTGCTCCTGCTGCTCCGGGGGCGGGACGAACGGGCGCTGCTGGACGACCTCGGCGCAGGGAACGCCGTACCGGCCGGGCAGTCCGGCGCCGCGCCGGAGGGCGTCGACGCGGCCGATGCTTACGCGACCGGGGACATCCTGCCGCCCCTCCCCGGCCCACCCCTGCTCCCCGAGGTGCCAGGTACGCCCCCGTCGCTGGACACGGACGCGGCACCGATGGCCGCTGTCGATCCGGCGGCCCTGGAGTTCCTTGCGGCCCGGACGGCCGCGCAGGCGCACCGGCTGCTGGCGGAGGCACTCCGCGAGGGGCACGCAGACCGGCCCGTGGAGCCGGAAGCGACGGTGGCGCAGGACGCGGTGCGCCTGGCTGCCGGGAGTCCTCCGGCCTCCGTGGCGGCCCGGCTCGCCGAGGGGTCGGGGCGCGGCCGGGAGGGGCTGGCGGTCGCCGTACGCGCCTGGCGCGCGGGCGGGGCGGCGGCGCTGGCCGTACTGGACGAGGAGTGGGCCGTCGAGGGCGAGGCGGCCGCACGCGCGCGGGCGGTGCTCGACGCGGCTTGGGAGGAGGACGAGCGACCGTCGCTGCGGGCCCGCGCGAACCGGTGGACCGTCGCCGGGGCTCCCCTCCAGTTGCGCCTGGACCGCGCGGGGCGCTGGTGGCCGTACCGCGAGGAGCGCGGGCGCTGGGTCCCGGCGGGAGCCCCTTCCCGGGACCCGGCGACGGCCCTGGCCACGGCGGAGCGCGCGGCAGGGACCGACGCCGAGGACACGCACGCGCGGGGCGGCTCGTAGCGGGGCGAAAGTCTCGCTCCTGGGGCCCCGGAACCGGTCAGACGGTTCCGGTCAGACGGTTCCGGTCAGACGGCTCCGGTGGCCGGGCCCGCCAGGCAGACCCCGAGCTCGCGGGACGGGAGTCACGGGGGGCAGGGCAAGAGGCCGGTCACTCGGGGGACGGCAGCAACGACTCCAGCCCGCTCGGAAGGTGGCTGGGCACTCCGCCGGGAAGATCGGTCGGAAAGCCGGACGGCAGCTCCGACGGCAACTCGGACGGCAGCTCGGTGGGCAGGTCGGTGGGCAGTTCGGACGGCAGCCGGCTCGGCAGGCCGCTGGGCAGCTCGGACGGGATGCCCAGCGACGGGTCGGGGGATCCGCGGGTACTGGTGCTGCTCTCGCCTGGTTCCCGCTCCGGTCCGTTGTCACCGTCCGCGGCCAGGAACACCACCAGGGAGACGGCGGTGACGGCCAGGACGACGGCGAGCAGGATCAGCACGAGCCGTCGGCCCCCGCCGGGCCCGCGTCCCGGTCCGCCGTGGTCGTCCCCGGGAGGCTGTTCCGGCGGCCCGGGCGGCGGCGCCCCACCGTGTGAGGGCGGCCCGCCGTAGGAAGGGGGGCCGTCGTCGGAGGGCGGCCCGCCGTAGGGCGGCGGTCCGAAGCCGTCGCCCGGCGGGGGCGAGTCACCCGGCGGACCGGAGGGCGGCTGGGGCGGTACGGGAGGCATGGCCATACGGCCATGGTCGCCTCCCGCGGCCCCTCGGAGCGAGGGTTTCACGCGGAGGCGCCCGGAGTTGACAGGCACTCGGGGCGCGTGCGCCGTGCTTCCGACGGGACATATTCGCGTCCCTGCGCGCGGGAGCCGCCGACCGGTGCGGCGCCGCGCGCCGGGACGGGCGGCCCTCGCCGCCCGTCCCGCGCCCGCGCGGGAGCGGCCTCCGTGGCAGCGGAAGACGGCCGCACCCGCCGTCGGTCGGTCACCGACACCCCGCCCGGACCCTTGCCCCCGATCCTCCCGCTCAGGACCCGCCTCTCCCGGCTTCTCCCGGCCGGTCCCGCGCTCGCGCGTGAGGGGCGCTGCCGCCCGCCCCCGGGCGCGACTCCCGGAGCCCGGAGGTGAGGGCGGGGCGCCGCCGCAGGTGCGCCCGAGCGCGTAGGGCCCACGGTCGACGACTCGCACGCCGGACGCCCCGGGGACAAGATGATTCTCGCCTCCACACGCGTGCGAGCACGCGGGAGCAGCCGGGCTCGGGCCCGGAACCGGCGACCGAGCCCACGCGAACGAGCACGCCCGGGGCCGGTCGCCCTCCCGGGCCGGTCGGCTGGCTCAGCCGCGGGCCCCCAGCAGGTGGTCCGTCACCAACTGGTCGAGACGCTCGAAGGCCACGCCCGCGCGCCCTCCGCCCAAGGAGGCAGGAGCTCCCCCCGGCCACACGTGTGTGAGCACGAGGAAGCGGCCGCCCGGGGTCGTGACCGGCGACCGCGACCACGCCCCGGGGCTCGCGCCCGCCCCCGCGACCCCACCCGCCTGGACACGTCCCTGCCGGACGGGCGCGGTCGGCCCCGCCCCGGGCGGTCACCCGTGCCCGGGCGGGGTCGGCCGCGTCAGCCGCGGGCGCCCAGCGGGTAGTCCGTCACGAGCTGGTCGCGGTCGCGACGCTCGAAGGCCACGCCCGCGCGCCCTCCGCCCAAGGAAGCGGAAGCTCCCCCGCCACACGTGTGTGAGCACGGGGAAACGGCCGCACGGCATCGTGACCAGCCCGCAACCACGCCCCGCATCCCCCACCCGCCTGGACACGTCCCTGCCGGACGGGCGCGGTCGGCCCCGCCCGGGCACGGTCACGCGCCCGGGCGGCTCGGCCGCGTCAGCCGCGGGCCCCCAGCAGGTGGTCCATCGCCAGCTGGTCGAGACGCTCGAAGGCCATGCCCCGGGCGGCAGCCGCCTCGGGGTCGAAGTCCTCGAAGGCGGCCCGGTCGTCGAGCAACCCCCGCAGCCCGTCGGCGGCGGTGGGCTGGGCCAGTTCGTCCAGGCGGGACGCACGCAGCGCCTCCTGCACCTCCGGGTCGGCGCGGAAGGCGCCCGCACGGTCCTTGAGGATGAGGTAGTTGCGCATGCAGCCGGCCGCGGACGCCCACACGCCGTCGAGGTCCTCGGTCCGCGGCGGCTTGAAGTCGAAGTGCCGCGGGCCGCTGTATCCGGCCGACTCCAGCAGGTCGACCAGCCAGAACGCGGCCCGCAGGTCGCCCGCGCCGAAGCGGAGGTCCTGGTCGTACTTGATGCCGGACTGGCCGTTGAGGTCGATGTGGAACAGCTTGTCCGCCCACAGGGCCTGGGCGATGCCGTGCGGGAAGTTCAGGCCGGCCATCTGCTCGTGGCCGACCTCGGGGTTGACGCCGAACAGCTCCGGGCGCTCCAGCTTCTCGATGAACGCCAGGGCGTGGCCGACGGTCGGCAGGAGGATGTCGCCGCGCGGCTCGTTGGGCTTGGGCTCCAGCGCGAAGCGAAGGTCGTAGCCCTGCGAGGTGACGTACTCGCCGAGCAGGTCGAAGGCCTCCTTCATGCGGTCCAGGGCGACCCGCACGTCCTTCGCGGCGCCCGACTCGGCGCCCTCACGGCCGCCCCAGGCCACGTAGATCTGGGCGCCGAGCTCGACGGCGAGGTCGATGTTGCGGATGGTCTTGCGCAGCGCGTAGCGGCGCACGTCCCGGTCGTTGGCGGTGAAGCCGCCGTCCTTGAACACCGGGTGCGTGAACAGGTTGGTGGTGGCCATCGGCACCTTCATGCCGGTGTCGTCCAGCGCCTTCCGGAAACGCTTGACGTGCTCCTCCCGCTCACTGTCGGTCGCGCCGAAGGGGATCAGGTCGTCGTCGTGGAAGGTGACGCCGTAGGCGCCCAGTTCCGCCAGGCGCCGGACCGACTCCGCCGGGTCCAGGGCGCGCCGGGTGGCGTCACCGAAGGGGTCCCGTCCCTGCCAGCCGACGGTCCACAGGCCGAAGGTGAACTTGTCCTCGGGGGTGGGCTGGTAGCTCATACCGCGGCTCCTTGCTCGCTGAGGCAACGCCGAGACTATTTCGTCATGGCGATTTACAAATTAGTATGCAGGAGCATCTCTGGGAAGAGAGCCACCCCACTGAGCCGCCGAAAAGGGAGAAACCGATGTCAGCAGCCGAGGGTCCGCTCGTCGTCGGCGTGGACACATCCACCCAGTCCACCAAGGCGCTGGTCGTCGACGTGGCCACCGGCAGGATCGTCGCGAGCGGCCAGGCCCCGCACACGGTGACCACGGGAGCCGGCCGGGAGAGCGACCCGCGCCAGTGGTGGGACGCCCTGCTGGAGGCCCTGCTCCAGTGCGGGGAGCCCGCGCGTGAGGCCGCGGCGGTGTCCGTGGGCGGCCAGCAGCACGGTCTGGTCACCCTCGACGCGCAGGGCGAGCCGGTGCGCCCGGCGCTGCTGTGGAACGACGTGCGGTCCGCCCCGCAGGCCCACCGGCTGACCGAGGAGCTGGGCGGCGCCAAGGGCTGGGCGGAGCGCACCGGGAGCGTGCCCACCGCGTCGTTCACCGTCACCAAGTGGGCCTGGCTCGCCGAGCACGAACCCGAGGCGGCCCGGGCCACCAGGGCCGTGCGTCTGCCCCACGACTACCTCACCGAGCGGCTCACCGGGCAGGGCACGACGGACCGCGGCGACGCCTCCGGCACCGGCTGGTGGTCCTCCGGCACCGAGGCGTACGACGAGGAGATCCTCGCCCACGTGGGGCTGGACCCGGCGCTGCTGCCGCGCGTCGTGCGGCCCGGCGAGGTGGCCGGCACCGTCCGCGACGGCCACGGCCTGCCCTTCTCCAAGGGCACCCTGGTCGCGTGCGGCACCGGTGACAACGCCGCCGCCGCCCTGGGGCTCGGCGTGCGCCCGGGTGTGCCGGTGATGAGCCTCGGCACCTCGGGCACGGTCTACGCGGTGTCCCGGCGCCGCACGGCCGATCCGACCGGCACGGTGGCCGGGTTCGCCGACGCGCGCGGCGACTGGCTGCCGCTGGCCTGCACCCTGAACTGCACGCTCGCCGTGGACCGGGTCGCCGCGCTGCTCCACCTCGACCGCGAGGCCGTGGAGCCCGGCCGCGGCGTCACGCTCCTGCCGTACCTGGACGGCGAACGCACCCCGAACCTGCCGGGCGCCTCCGGGCTGCTGCACGGCCTGCGTCATGACACGACCGGCGGGCAGCTGCTCCAGGCCGCCTACGACGGTGCCGTGCATGCCCTGCTCGGTGCGCTCGACCTGGTTCTGGAGGAGGACGCGGACCGTTCGGCCCCGCTGCTGCTGATCGGCGGCGGCGCGCGGGGAACGGCCTGGCAGGAGACGGTGCGACGCCTCTCCGGGCGGCCGGTACAGGTCCCCGAGGCCAAGGAACTGGTGGCCCTCGGGGCGGCGGCCCAGGCGGCAGGTCTGCTGACCGGGGAGGACCCGGCCGCGGTCGCCCGCCGCTGGAACACGGCCGCGGGCCCGGTACTGGAGGCGGTGGAGCGGGACGAGGAGACCCTGGCGAGGCTCTCCGGGGTACTCTCCGACGCGGCCCCGCTGCTGGACCGGGACCACGGCGTGCGGGACGGATGACGGGCAGGCAGGCGACGGCGCGCCGGGACGCCGGTACCAGTACCGGTACGGGCGTCCCCGCTCCGAGCCCGGGGCTCCCGCCCTGGCCGCCCCCGCTCCGAGCCCGGGGCTCCCGCCCCGGCGCACCACTCCCCCGTCGGGGCACCCGCCCCGGTCGGCCACGCGCCCCGCGCGAGGCCGGCACGTCCGACACCGCGCGCGACGGCGCCCCACCCGAGGACTGACTGAGGCATGACCGCACCACTGCACGAGGCCCGCCCGGCCGGTCCGGGGCGCGCGCTGCCCGACACCCAGCAGGGCATGCGCCGCCGCAACCTCGCGCGCGTGATGCACACCGTGCGGGCCGAGGGCCCGCTGTCCCGGGCCGCCGTCGCCTCGCGGATCGGTCTCACCCGGGCCGCGGTCTCCACCCTGGTCGACGAACTGATCCGCTCCGGGCTCCTGGTCGAGCTGGGTCCCGAACGGCCCGGCCGGGTGGGCCGCCCCGGGTCCGCGCTCGCCGTCAGCGACCGGGGCCCCGCCGGGATCGGTGCCGAGATCGGCGTCGATCACCTGGCGGTGTGCGCCGTCGACCTGCGCGGAGAGGTCCGGGCGCGCGCGGTGCGCCAGGCCCCCGGCCGGGGCCGCTCCCCCGAGGCGGTGCTCGGGGAGCTGACCGGGCTGGTCGACCGGGTCGTCGCCGAGGCCGAGGAGGAGGGCCTGTGGCCCGCCGGGCTCGCCGTGGCCGTACCGGGCCTGGTCGCGCGCGACGCCCGGACCGTCGTGCGCGCCCCGAACCTGGGCTGGCAGGACACGGACCTCGCCGCCCTGCTCCCCGACGGCTTCCCGCTGACGGTGGCCAACGAGGCCAACTTCGGTGCGCTCGCCGAGCTCTGGCTGGGCGAGGGGACCCCGCGCGACTTCCTCCACGTGTCCGCCGAGATCGGTATCGGCGCCGCGCTGGTCGTGGACGGCCGGCTGCTGCACGGAAACCGCGGCTTCGCCGGCGAGCTGGGTCATGTGCCCGTGCACCCCGACGGGCCGGAGTGCCCCTGTGGCGGGCGCGGCTGCCTGGAGCAGTACGCGGGCGAGGAGGCGGTGCTGCGCGCGGCCGGTCTCGCCCCGGGCGAGGACCGGGTCGGCCTGCTGGCGGACCTCGCCGGGCAGGGCGACGCCGACGTGCGCCGGGCCCTCGACGACGCCGGCACGGCCCTCGGTATCGCGCTCACCGGCGCGGTGAACCTGCTGGACCCCGAGTCGGTGGTGCTGGGCGGTGCGCTCGCCGGCCTCGCGCCCTGGCTCCTCCCGTCGCTGCGCGCCGAGCTGGCCCGGCGTACGGCGGGCCCCGCCTGCCCGGTCACCGTCTCCCCGCTGGGGCCGGAGGGGCCGCTCCTCGGCGCGGCGCACTCGGTGGTGCGGGCCGTCCTGGACGACCCCGCCGGGGCGTCCGTCCGGCCGGCCTGAACCACCGTCGACGGGCCCCGGCTGCCCGGGGCACGCGGAGCGAGCAGGCGCCCGCTCCCGACGTCGGCAGACCCTCGAACCGGACGCATCGCGCCGCAGCGCAAGCGTCCCCGAGGACCACGGCCTGCCCCTGACGGTCCACAGCAACGCATCAACGCTGCCCGACCCCCCGACCCGGTCCCGCACACCTCCACCGGAGTGCCTTTTGCGGCCGTTCCCGAACGGGTCGCGCCCAGGGCGCCCCCGGGACGGTCCCCGTCTGGTGGACTTCCCGATGTCCTGGGAGAGTTGACGAGACATCAGGGGGCGGCCGGTGCCGGTGACACGTCGTTGCGGGCGGTTCGGGGCGGGCAGGCAGATACTCACGGCGCTCACGGCCCTCGGGCTGCTGGCCGGTGCCGGCCTGGCCGGGGCGCCGCCGGCCGAGGCGCTGCGGGCGGCGGCCGACGTGGCCCCGGGGGTCACCTACCGCGAGTTCGACATCCCGGCGTCGCACGGCACGGCGCACGCGCATCTGCTGACCGTCGATCTGCGCGACCCGCGTGTCCGGGTCGGCCTGCTGTACCCGGGGGCGGTGGCCGCGCGGGCCCGCATCTCGGTGATGGCGGACGCGAGGGGCGCCGTCGCGGGCGTCAACGGCGACTTCTTCAACATCACGGAGACCCAGCACCCCGGCGTCGCGGCGACCGGCGCGAGCGTCGGCCCGGCGATCGCGGACGGGCAGGTGCTGAAGGCGGCGGTGCCGGACGGGCAGCGGTTCGGCCCCGCGCTGCCGCCGGGCACGACGACCGAGGACGTGTTCGGAGTGGGGGTGGACCGGCGGGCCCGCCACGACCGCCTCGCCCTGGACGGCTCGGTCCGCACCCGGACGGCCCGGCTGCCCCTGGGCGGGCTCAACCAGTACGCACTGCCCGTCGGTTCCGTCGGGGCGTTCACCGAGGCGTGGGGCAGCGTCTCCCGGGTGCGCGCCACCTGCGGCACGGACACCGACCGGGCCGCCCCGTGCAGTACCGACACCCACGAGGTGACGGTGCGCGGCGGCCGGGTGGTGGCCACCTCGGCCACCCCCGGCAGCGGGCCCGTGGCGCCCGGCAGTACGGTGCTGGTCGGCCGCGAGGAGGGCGCCCGGTACCTGCGGACGCTGGCCCTCGGGGAGCCGGTACGGGTACGGCACCGGCTGGTGGCGTCAGCGAGCCGGATCCCGTACCGGCTCGCTGTCGGCGGCTGCCCCGTGCTGGCCGGCGGGCGGCCCCTGCCGGGACTGGACGACACGGCCTCGGCGGTACGGACGGCCATGGGCACCGCGGAGGGTGGCCGGCGTCTGCTGCTGCTCGCGCTCGACGGCGCGCCCGAGTACCGCGGCGGGCTGACCGTCGCGGAGCTCGCGGCCACCCTGCGCGACCTGGGCTCCGTCGACGGCTTCAGTCTCGACGGCGGCGGTTCGTCGACGCTGGTCGCCCGCATGCCCGGGGCACCCGGCGTCTCGGTGCGCAACCGTCCCGCCGGCGGCGCCGAACGGCCGGTGCCGAACGGCATCGGCGTCTTCTCCTCCGGCTGACGCCTTGACGCCCGGGAGGGGCGTCAAGGCGTCAGGGCCGCAGGCTGCCGACGATGTCGGCGGTGGCGGTCAGGCCGCTGTGGATGGTCGGGGCGATGTTCGTGCCGGCCAGATAGAACCCGAGCAGCAGACAGACCAGGGCGTGGGAGACCTTCAGTCCGCCGTTGCGCAGGAAGATCACCGCCAGGACCGCCAGAAGCAGCACCACAGAAATGGAAACGGCCATCGTCAACCTCCTCCGCCACGTCCGCTTCGCGGCGTTCGGCCGTCAGTGTGGCGTAGCGGAGGGTTCGTCCGGGCGGCTGGAGTGTCCGCCGAACGTGTGGTGTCTACCCGGGCCGGTAGCGGTCGAGGAAGGTCTGCAGGCCCGCGAGGTCGTCGGTGTTGAGGTGGTCCACGCCCGCGTCGGCCAGGGCGCCCCACAGCGCGTCACGGGCGGCGCCCGGCAGGTCGGGGGTGGCCCAGAACCGCACCCGCTGCCCGCGCGCGTGCGCGGTGTGCACGATGCCGCGCAGCTTCCGGTGTTCGGCGGCGGGGAACGGGCCTGTCCCCTGCCAGGTGAAGTGCAGGTTCCAGTTGTCGCTGATCAGCGGCATGAAGGAGGCACGCGCGGGGCCGCCGAGGTCGCTCGTCCGGCCGTCGTAGAAGGCGTGCCGTATCCGCTGGGCCGCCATCGGGGTCCGGGCCGCCCGGTCGCCGGACACGACGGCGGTGACCGCTCCGGGCAGGACCCGGCCGTGCGCGCAGGTGGTGAACAGGTGCCGGTACCGGCGCAGGCGGCGGTGCAGTTCGAGGTAGGTGGACACGCCCTCGGTCTTGAGGTCGACGAGGAGCTGGAACGGCCTGCGGTGGCCCCGGTACACAGAGCCGCCGGTGGCGCGGACGCGGGCGGCGAGCGGTTCGAGGTAGAGGGATTCGAGGGTGCGGGACGGGTCGAGGTCCTCGGGGTCGTGTGCGACGAGGAGGCGGCCGTCGACGAGGAAGACGTCGGCTTCGACGCTGCCGAAGCGGTGGTCGAGGGCGTCGAACAGCGGGCGGGGGTGCTCGTAGTCGTTGTGGGCATGGGCGCGCCACAACGGGCGCGGGTGGCGGGGGTGTTCACCGGCCAGGGCGTGGGTGGCCGGCAGGGCGGCGGTGCCGGCGACGGCGGCGCCGAGGGTGGTGAGGGCTCTGCGGCGGGTGGTGAGGGCCATGCTCTGCCTCCCGGGGTTCCGTGCAGGACGACGACCCCAGCGAGTATGGGGCCCACGGGGCATCAGGAAGCAGAGGTGTGCGGGGAGTTGGCCGAACGGTCGCGGTGCGTTCACCGGTTCCCGGGCGCTCCGGGGGGCGGGGACGCGACGGGGTCCCCGCCCCCGTCGGGGGTGGGACGCGACCGGGCCCGCACCTCCGGGACGAGAACGCGACCGGGCCCGCACCGGGACGGGAACGCGACCGGCCCCCCGGGACGGGAACGCGACCGGGCCCGCTCCCGTCGGGGAGCGGGCCCGGGGTGTGCCGCGGGCGGGTGGGCCGGTCAGGGCGCGGGCAGGTCGACCAGTCCGGCCAGTGCCTCGCGGTGGGCGCCTGCGGTGCCGTGGGCGAGCGCGTCGGCCTTGGCGCGCTTCAGACGCAGGTGCACCGGGTGCTCCCAGGTCATGCCGATCCCGCCGTGCAGCTGCAGCGCCTCCTCGGCCGCGTGGACGGCCACCGGGGCGGCGTACGCCTGGGCGACGGCGACCGCCACGTCGGTGTCCTCGCCCGTCGCCAGGGCGTCGGCGGCGTTGCGGGCGGCGGCGCGGACGCCGGCCACCTCCAGCCACAGCTGGGCCAGCCGGTGCTTGAGCGCCTGGAAGCCGCCGACCGGCCGGTTGAACTGCTTGCGCTCCTTGAGGTAGCGCACGGTCTCGGTCAGCGACCAGTCGGCGAGGCCCAGTTGCTCGGAGGCGAGCAGTCCGGCCCCGGCCCGCAGGGCACGGCGCACGGCGGGTGCCGCGTCGCCGAGCCGGCGGCCCGGCACGCCGTCGAGGGAGACCGTCGCCACCGGCCGGGTCAGGTCGAGCGACACCCGGGGGGTGACGGTGGCGGCGGTCGCGTCGACCGCGTACAGGCCGCCGTCGTCGGCGGGGACGAGCAGGACGTCGGCCGCGGCCGCGTCCGCCACCGAGGTCAGCTCGCCGTGGAGCAGGCCGTCCTCGGCGCGCACGGTCCGGTGGGCGCCGCCGGGCGGGACGTTCAGGGCGACCGCGAGCGCGCCGATCACCGTGCCGGAGGCCAGCTTCGTCAGCAGGTCGTCGGCCCCGCACTCCAGCAGGGCCTCGGTGGCGACGACGGCGCTGGTCAGGTACGGCACCGGCGCGACCGCGCGGCCCAGCTCCTCCAGGACGACGGCGGCCTCCCGGTGCGTGGCACCCTGGCCGTCGAGTTCCTCGGGGACGAGCAGTCCGGCGAGGCCCATGTCCTGGGCGAGCGCCTTCCACAGCGCGAGGTCGTGCGGGGCGGCCGACTCGGTCCGGGCGATCACGCCCGCCGGGTCACAGTGGTCGGTGAGCAGGTCCCGGACGGCGGCGCGCAGCGCCTCTTCCTCCGGCGAGTACAGCAGGTCGCTCATCGGGCCAGGTCCTTCCACGCGACGTCCTTGTCGGTGCGCGGCTCGGGCGGCAGGCCCAGGACACGCTCGGCGACGATGTTCAGCAGGACCTCGCTGGTCCCGCCCTCGATGCTGTTGCCCTTGGCACGCAGGTAGCGGTAACCGGCTTCCCGCCCGGTGAAGTTGACGAGCTGGGGCCTGCGCATCGTCCAGTCGTCGTACAACAGGCCCTCCTCGCCGAGGAGTTCCACTTCCAGGCCGCTGATCGCCTGGTTGAGGCGGGCGAAGCCCAGCTTCATCCCGGCGCCCTCGGGGCCGGGTTGGCCGACGGCGAGCTGCTGGCGCAGCCGTTCGCCGGTGAGGCGGGCCACCTCGGCGTCGACCCACAGGGCGAGCAGCCGCTGGTGCAGGTCGTGGGTGCGCAGGCCGGGCCGCTCGCGCCAGGTCTTCACGACCGGGCCGATCATGCCGCCCTCGCGGGGCAGCCGCATGCCGCCGATGGCGACGCGCTCGTTGTTGAGGGTGGTCTGCGCGACCCGCCATCCGTCACCGGTCTCGCCCAGGCGGTGGGCGTCGGGTATGCGGACGTCGGTGAGGAAGACCTCGTTGAACTCGGCCTCGCCGGTGATCTGGCGCAGCGGCCGCACCTCGACGCCGGGGTCGGTCATGTCGCAGACGAAGTAGGTGATGCCCCGGTGCTTGGGCACGTCCGGGTCGGTGCGGGCGATGAGGATGGCCCAGCGGGCCACGTGGGCGCTGGACGTCCACACCTTCTGTCCGTTGACGACCCACTCGTCGCCGTGGCGGACGGCGCGCGTGCCGAGGGCGGCCAGGTCGGATCCGGCGCCCGGCTCGCTGAACAGCTGGCACCAGACCTCCTCGCCCGTCCACAGGGGCCGCAGGAAGCGCCGCTTCTGCTCGTCGGTGCCGTACTGGAGGATGGTCGGCGCGGCCATGCCGAGGCCGATGCCGATACGCCGCGGGTCGTTGTCGGGCGCTCCGGCGGCGGCCAGTTCGGCGTCGACGACGGCCTGGAGGGCGCGGGGGGCGCCGAGTCCGCCGAGGCCCTCGGGATAGTGCACCCAGGCGAGTCCGGCGTCGAAGCGGGCGCGGAGGAAGTCGAGGCGGGCGGCGTCGGCGGACGGGGGGAGCGGGTCCCCGGCGGCGTCCGCCGGGGGTGCCGGCGGGATGTCGGCGGGCGGGTGGGCGGCCAGGAACTCCTGGGTGCGGCGGCGCAGTTCGGCGGCGTCCATCATGCGGCGGCTCCTTCCGTGGAGGGCAGCACGGCGACCCGGCCGGTGGTGACGCCGTCGGCGACCCGCTGCACGGCGGCCGCGGCCCCGGCGAGGGGGACGCGCTCGCTCACCAGGGGCTTGATCGCTCCCCGGGCGGCCAGGTCGGTGAGCTGCTCGTGGCAGTGCTGGACCAGCTTGGGGTTCCGGGTGTTGTACAGGCCCCAGTGGAGGCCGAGGATCGAGTAGTTCTTCACCAGGGCGTGGTTCAGGCCGGGGCTGGGGATGGACCCGCTCGCGAAGCCGATCACGACGATCCGGCCCTCGAAGGCGACGACCTTGGTGGACTGGGTGTAGGCCTGGCCGCCGACCGGGTCGTAGATCACGTCGGCGCCCCGGCCGCCGGTGGCCTCCTTGACGGCCGCGATGACGTCCTGCTCGCGCCGGTCGACGACGACGTCGCAGCCGAGTTCACGGGCGACGGCCGCCTTCTGCGGGCCCCCGACCACGCCGATGACGGTGGCGCCGGCGGCCTTGCCGAGCTGCACGGCGGCGCTGCCGACGCCTCCGGCGGCGGCGTGCACCAGCAGGGTCTCACCGGTCTGCAGCGCAGCCCGGCGGTGCAGGGCGAACCAGGCGGTCTGGTAGCCGATGTGCAGGGCGGCCGCCTCGGCGTCGTCGAGCGCGTCGGGGGCGGGCCGCAGCGCGTCGGCGTCCGCGACGGCGTACTCGGCGAAGCCGCCGTGCGGCAGGGCCGGGTTGGCGAGCACCCGGCGCCCGTCCTCGGTCTCGCCGCAGATCTCCACGCCCGGGGTGAAGGGCAGGGGCGGCCGGACCTGGTACTGGCCCCGGCACATCAGCGCGTCGGGGAAGTTGATGCCGGCGGCGCGCACCTTCAGCAGGACCTGACCGTCACCGGGTGTCGGTACCGGCGTGTCCGCGAGGCGCATCACCTCGCCCGGTTCTCCCAGCTCGTGTACTTGCCATGCCTGCATACGGAGCCTCCACGGGGTGCGCTCATGTGTTCCCCTGACCGGGTTCCCCGCATACTAAGCGGTCGCTTGCCGATCGGGGAACCATCGTGCCGGTCACGCTCCCCGGGGGCGTGCCCGCACGTGCATCCGCTCGCCCTGCGGGCCGAACAGACTGAGGAACTCCACGGGCCCCTCCCCGGTCGATCCGAACCAGTGCGGCACCCGGGTGTCGAACTCGGCAGCCTCCCCCGCCGTCAGCACCACGTCGTGCTCGCCGAGCACCAGCCGCAGCCGCCCGGAGAGCACGTACAGCCACTCGTAGCCCTCGTGCGTGCGCGGCTCCGGCTCCTGCTTCCGCTGCGGTTCCAGCACCTTGTACGCCTGGAGGCCGCCGGGCTGGCGGGTGAGCGGCCAGTGAGTGCGGCCGCCCCACACGATCGGCCGGGACCGCACGCGCGGGTCGCCCACCGGCGGTGCTCCGACCAGCTCGTCCAGCGGCACCTGGTGGGCCTGCGCGATCGGCAGGAGCAGCTCCAGACTGGGCTTGCGCAGCCCGGACTCCAGGCGGGAGAGCGTGCTGACGGAGATGCCGGTCGCCTCCGACAGCGCCGCCAGCGTCACCTCCCGGTCCTTCCTCATCCGCCGCAGCCTGGGGCCGACGTCCGCGAGAACTTCCTCCGTACTCATGACATCCATACTCATGACATCCATTGCAGAATCGGCAAAGTTGTTTGTCAATCCCGCAGGAGCGGCGGAAGGTCGGTGACGGAGGTGGTCACCATGACCGAGACACACGCACACACGCACTACGACGTGGTCGTCGTCGGGGGCGGCGCGGCCGGGCTGTCGGCCGCGCTGGTCCTGGGCCGGGCCCGGCTGCGCACCCTGGTCGTCGACGCCGGCGCCCCACGCAACGCCCCGTCGCCCCACATGCAGGGGTACCTCTCCCGCGACGGCATGTCACCGGCCGAGTTCCTGGCCGTCGGCCGGGAGGAGATCGCCCGCTACGGCGTCGAGCTGGTCCGGGGCCGGGTCACCGACGTGACCCGGGGCGACGGTTTCACCGTCGCGGTGGACGGCTCGGCTCCGGTCCGGGCCCGGCGGCTCGTCGTCGCGACCGGGCTGAAGGACGAGCTGCCGGACGTCCCCGGCGTCGCCGAACGCTTCGGGCGGGACGTGCTGCACTGCCCGTTCTGCCACGGCTGGGAGGTCCGGGACGAGCCCTTCGGGGTGCTCGCCGCCACCCCGGCGAGCGTCCACCAGGCGCTGATGGTCTCCCGCTGGTCGAAGGACGTGACCCTGTTCCTGCACACCGTCGCCGAGTCGGAGCTGACCGACCAGGACCTGCGCCGCCTGGCCGCCGCCGGGGTCGACGTGGTGCCCGGTGAGGTCGCCGGGCTCGTGGTCGAGGACGACCGGTTCACCGGCGTGCGCCTCGCCGACGGCTCCGTGCACCCGCGCGGCGTGCTCTACGTCGCCCCGCGGCCCCTGCCGCGGACGGGCCTGCTGGAGCGGCTGGGCGCCGAGCTGGAAGAGACCCCGTTCGGCGCCTACCCCGTGGTCGACGCGACGGGCCTGACGACGGTGCCGGGCGTCTGGGCGGCGGGCAACGCGATCGGCTTCTCCGAGCAGGTGATCCACGCGGCCAGCGGCGGGTACCGGGCGGCGGCTGCCATCGTCGGCGACCTCCTCATGGAGGACCTGGACGCGGCCGTCACCCCGTAGGCGCGGAAGGCGGCCCCCCGGGGACGCCCTGGCGCCCGGCGCGGTCCGGGTGTGCGCGGGGGGCTCGCGTAGCACCATGGCTGCATGCTGCTGACCCGGCTGGCCCACGTGTCCCGGGAGGTCGCCGCCACGTCGGCGCGGTCCCGGAAGATCGACCTGCTCGCCGAGCTGTTCCGGGAGGCGGAGGCGGACGACGTGCCGATCGTCATCCCCTACCTGGCGGGCCGGCTGCCGCAGGGGCGGATCGGCGTGGGCTGGAAGGCCCTCGGTGCGCCGGTCGAGCCGGCCGCCGAGCCCACGCTGACCGTGCGGGAGGTCGACGCCGCCCTCACCCGGCTCGGCGCGGTCTCCGGCGCCGGCTCGCAGGCCGAGCGCGCCCGGCTGGTCGGCGCACTGATGGGCACCGCCACCGCGGAGGAACAGCGGTTCCTCGTCGGTCTGCTCACCGGCGAGGTCCGCCAGGGCGCACTGGACGCGGTCGCCGTGGAGGGCCTGGCGCGGGCCACCGGGGCGCCCGCCCCGGACGTACGGCGGGCGGTGATGCTCGCGGGCTCCCTGCAGACGGTCGCCGAGGCCCTGCTGGCGGACGGTCCCGAGGCCCTGGCCGCGTTCCGGCTCACCGTCGGGCGTCCCGTGCAGCCCATGCTGGCGCACAGCGCCTCCTCGGTCGCGGAGGCGGTCGAGAAGCTGGGGACCTGCGCGGTCGAGGAGAAGCTGGACGGCATCCGCGTCCAGGTGCACCGCGACGGCGACACGGTCCGCGTGTACACCCGCACCCTCGACGACATCACCGACCGGCTGCCCGAGGTGACCGCGGCGGCGCGGGAGTTGCCGGGCGAGCGGTTCATCCTGGACGGGGAGGTCATCTCCTTCGACGGGGACGGCCGCCCCCGCTCCTTCCAGGAGACCGCGGGGCGGGTCGGCTCGCGGACCGACGTGACGGCCGCCGCCCGTGAGGTGCCCGTCGCCCCCGTCTTCTTCGACGCCCTGTCCGTCGACGGGCGTGACCTGCTCGACCTGCCGTTCACCGGCCGGCACGAGGAGCTCGCCCGGCTCGTCCCGGAGCCGATGCGGGTGCGGCGCACCCTGGTGTCCGGCCCCGGGGACACGGCGCGGGCCGAGGTGTTCCTCGCCGAGACCCTCGCGCGCGGCCACGAGGGCGTCGTCGTCAAGGCGCTCGACGCGCCGTACAGCGCGGGGCGGCGCGGCGCGTCCTGGCTGAAGGTGAAGCCGGTGCACACGCTGGATCTCGTGGTGCTGGCCGCCGAGTGGGGGCACGGCCGCCGCACCGGCCGGCTGTCCAACCTGCACCTGGGGGCCCGTACCGCCGACGGTGGTTTCGCCATGCTCGGCAAGACCTTCAAGGGCATGACCGACGCCATGCTGGCCTGGCAGACCGAGCGGCTGCGCGAGCTGGCCGTGGAGGAGAGCAGCCAGGTCGTGACCGTGCGCCCCGAGCTGGTCGTGGAGATCGCCTACGACGGCCTGCAGCGTTCCACCCGCTACCCGGCCGGGGTCACCCTCCGCTTCGCCCGGGTGGTGCGTTACCGGGAGGACAAGCGCCCCGAGGAGGCGGACACCGTCGAGGCGCTGCTCGCCGCGCACCCCGGGGTGCTGCCGTGAGCGGCGCGCGCAGCGCCGGTCTGCTGCTGTTCCGGCGCACCGGCCCGGAGGTCGAGGTGCTGCTCGGGCACATGGGCGGCCCGTACTTCGCCCGCCGGGACGCGGGTGCGTGGACGGTGCCCAAGGGCGAGTACGAGCCGGACGAGCCCGCCTTCGACGCGGCCCGCCGGGAGTTCCGGGAGGAGCTGGGCGTGGCGCCCCCGGACGGGCCGGCGCTGCCGCTCGGCGAGGTCCGGCAGGCCGGGGGCAAGACGGTCACGGTGTGGGCCGTGGAGGCCGATCTGGATCCGGCCACGGTGGTGCCCGGGACGTTCACGATGGAGTGGCCGCCGAAGTCGGGACGCACGCGCGAGTTCCCCGAGCTGGACCGGGTGGCGTGGCTGCCGCTGGACCGGGCCCGTGCGGTGATCGTCTCCGCGCAGACGGCGTTTCTCGACCGCCTCACGGAGCACTCGTCCTGAGAGCCCTCCCGCGTTGCGCCGCCCCACGGCGCGCGGGAAGGTCGATACGCGAAGCCCGTCCCCAGGGAGGTCAGCCATGCCCATCGCAACGGTGAATCCGGCGAACGGCGAGACGCTCAAGACGTACCAGGCCATGGGCGAGGAGGAGGTGGAGCGCCGCCTGCAGCTCGCCGAGGCCACGTTCCGCACCTACCGGACGACCACCTTCGACGAGCGGGCCCGGATGCTGCACCGGGCCGCCGACGTCCTCGACGAGGACCAGGACGAGGTCGCCCGGATGCTGACCACGGAGATGGGCAAGCCGCTCCGGCAGGCGCGCGCCGAGGCCGCCAAGTGCGCCAAGGCGATGCGCTGGTACGCCGACAACGCGGCGGACCTCCTCGCCGACGAGGAGCCCGACGCCTCGGACGTGAAGGACTCCGGGGCGTCCCGGGCGCTGGTGCGGTACCGGCCGCTTGGTCCGGTGCTGGCGGTGATGCCGTGGAACTTCCCGCTGTGGCAGGTGGTCCGGTTCGCCGCGCCCGCGCTGATGGCGGGGAACGTGGGGCTGCTCAAGCACGCCTCGAACGTGCCGCAGACGGCGCTGTACCTGGAGGACCTGTTCCACCGGGCGGGCTTCCCCGAGGGCGCCTTCCAGACGCTGCTCATCGGCTCGGCGGCGGTCGACGACGTGCTGCGGGACGAGCGGGTACGGGCCGCCACCCTCACCGGCAGCGAGCCGGCCGGGCGGGCGGTGGCGTCCACCGCCGGAGAGATGATCAAGAAGACGGTGCTGGAGCTCGGCGGCAGCGACCCGTTCGTCGTGATGCCGTCCGCCGACGTGGAGCGGGCCGCGCAGGTCGCGGTCACCGCGCGGGTGCAGAACAACGGGCAGTCCTGCATCGCCGCCAAGCGGTTCATCGTGCACACCGACGTCTACGACGCGTTCGCCGAGCGCTTCACCGCGGGGATGAGGGCCCTGACGGTGGGCGACCCGATGGAGGACGGCACGGACGTCGGGCCACTCGCCAGCGAACAGGGGCGGACCGACCTGGAGGAGCTGGTCGACGACGCGGTGCGGTCCGGGGCCACCGTCCTGTGCGGCGGCGAGCGGCCCGACGGCCCCGGCTGGTTCTACCCGCCGACGGTGCTGGCGGACATCACGCGCGAGATGCGCATCCACCGCGAGGAAGCCTTCGGCCCGGTCGCGACCCTGTACCGGGCGGCGGACCTGGACGAGGCGGTGCTGATCGCCAACGACTCCCCCTTCGGCCTCAGTTCGAACGTCTGGACGCGGGACGAGGACGAGGTGGACCGGTTCGTCCGGGACCTGGAGGCCGGCGGGGTGTTCGTGAACGGCATGACGGCGTCCCACCCGGGGCTCCCCTTCGGCGGGGTCAAGCGGTCGGGCTACGGGCGTGAGCTGTCCGGGCACGGAATCCGCGAGTTCTGCAACATCACCACGGTTTGGCACGGTGCGTGATGCTTCCGCGACTACGATCCGCTCTGTGAACCGCGAAGTGACTCTGCCTCTGATCGTCGACGACAGCGGAACCCTGCAGGTGGCCGCGGCCGACGTCAGCAAGCTGCTCCGCACGGTGGGCGGGCGGTGGCTGCGCCTGGTGGAGTCCGGGGAGCAGAAGCTGGACGAGGACACCGTCGCGGCGCTCACCATCGAGCTGGCGAAGCTGGCCGACCGCATCGACGTGGCCTGCATCGCGCACAGCAGCGGGAGCTGACCGTCCTTCGCCGCCGCCGGGCCGCACGGGCCCGGCACACGCACGGGGAACGACCCGGTGGTGCTGTCCGCACCGCCGGGTCGTCCGTGTCCGGGCCGGGTCAGCGGATGGGCATGCCCGACAGGGTGCGGGCGATCACCAGGCGCTGGATCTCGCTGGTGCCCTCGAAGATGGTGTAAATGGCGGCATCCCTGTGCATCCGCTCGACCGGGTACTCGCGCGTGTAGCCGTTGCCGCCGAGGATCTGGATCGCCTGGGCGGTGACCTTCTTGGCGGTCTCGCTGGCGTACAGCTTGGACATGGACCCCTCCGCGGCCGTGAACGGCTTGCCGTTGACGGCCATCCAGGAGGCCCGCCACACCAGCAGGCGGGCGGCGTCGATCTGGGTGCGCATGTCGGCGAGCTGGAAGGCGACGCCCTGGTTGTCGATGATCGGGCGGCCGAACTGCTCACGCGTGGTGGCGTAGTCCAGGGCGACCTCGTAGGCGGCGCGCGCGGTGCCGACGGCCATGGCGCCGACCGCGGGGCGGGACGCCTCGAAGGTGGCCATGGCGGCGTTCTTGACCCGGTCGCCGCCCTTGCGGGCCTTCTCGCGGGCGCGGGCGAGCCGCTCGTCCAGCTTCTCCTTGCCGCCGAGCAGGCAGGAGCCGGGGATCCGCACGTTGTCGAGGATCACCTCGGCGGTGTGCGAGGCGCGGATGCCGTGCTTCTTGAACTTCTGGCCCTGGGCCAGGCCCGGGGTGCCCGGCGGGACGATGAAGGAGGCGTGGCCCTTGGAGCCGAGGTCCGGGTCGACGACCGCGACGACGACGTGGACGTTGGCGATGCCGCCGTTGGTGGCCCAGGTCTTGGTGCCGTTGAGCACCCACTCGTCCTTGACCTCGTCGTAGACCGCGCGCGTGCGCATCGAGGCGACGTCGGAGCCGGCGTCGGGCTCGGAGGAGCAGAAGGCGGCCACCTTGACATCGTTGACGTCGCCGTACATCTGGGGGATCCAGGTGCCGATCTGCTCCTCGGTGCCGTTGGCGAGGACGCCGACGGCGGCGAGGCCGGTGCCGACGATCGACAGGGCGATGCCCGCGTCGCCCCAGAACAGCTCCTCCATCGCCATGGGGATGCCGAGGCCGGTTGCGTCGAAGTACTGCTGGGCGTAGAAGTCGAGGGAGTAGATGCCGACCTTGGCGGCCTCCTGGATGACCGGCCAGGGAGTCTCCTCACGCTCGTCCCATTCGGCGGCGGCGGGGCGGATGACATCGGCGGCGAAGCCGTGCAGCCAGTCCCGCACCTCCTTCTGTTCGTCGTTGAGCTCCATGGTGAACTCGGCCATGACTCCTCCAGCGGCGGCACACGTGCATGTTACTTGCGGTAACCGCAGTCTGTTACCGGTCGGTAGGGAAAGTCAACTCCTCCGGACCCCTCATATCCCGTTCGGAGGACCGGACGCCGTCAGTGCTAGTTTGCGCAGGCGTCACCGAATCAGCACGGGTGGGGAGAGCACATCATGGACACCACACAGCGGACCGACCAGCAGCGGTCCGCCGACCGCCGCCGGCGCGAGCTGCTGGAGGCCGCCGACCGGGTGGTGCTGCGCGACGGCCCGGGCGCCTCGATGAACGCCATCGCCGCCGAGGCCGGCATCACCAAGCCGATCCTCTACCGGCACTTCGGTGACAAGGGAGGACTGTACGCGGCCCTGGCCAAGCGGCACACCGACGCGCTGCTCGACTCGCTGCGGGCCGCGCTGGACGCCCCGGCCGACCGCCGCGAGCGGGTCGAGGCCACCCTGGACACCTACCTCGCGGCGATCGAGCTGCGCCCGCAGGTGTACCGGTTCCTCATGCACCCGGCGGAGGGATCCCCGGGCGACCAGGGCTTCGACGTCGGCAAGCACTCGGCGCCCCTGCTGCGCCGGATGGGCGAGGAACTCGCCCAGGTCATCGAGGAGCGGCTCGACCTCGGTCCGGCCAGTCACCAGCTGGCCCGCGTCTGGGGCCACGGCATCGTCGGCATGATGCACGCGGCCGGTGACTGGTGGCTCGGCGAACGGCCCTGCACGCGGGCCGAGTTGGTGGCCGGACTGGCCGATCTGCTGTGGGGCAGGCTGGCGGAGGCCGGCGACCGGGTCGGCGGCCCCGGCTTCTGACGCCTCAGCGCCGGCCCCAGGCGGCCCGGGCGGCCTGCCGCAGCAGCCGGCGCCGGCGCCACCCCGTCAGACGGTCGGCGTAGACGCGGCCGTCCAGGTGGTCGCACTCGTGCTGCAGGCAGCGGGCGAAGAACCCGCTGCCGTGGACGGTGACCGGCTCGCCGGTCACCGTGAACCCCTCGACGACCGCGTGGTCGTGACGCTCGGTGCCCGCCTCCAGGCCCGGCAGGGACAGACACCCCTCCGGGCCGCGCAGCACCACACCGTCCGTCTCGACCAGGCGCGGGTTCACCACGTGCCCCAGGTGCCGGACGTCCTCGTCGTCAGGACAGTCGTAGACGAAGACCCGCAGCGGTTCGCCGATCTGGTTCGCGGCCAGGCCCACGCCCTGGGCCGCGTACATCGTCGCGAACAAGTCCTCCACCAGGCGGGCCAGTTCGGGACCGAAGTCGGTGACCTCGCGGCACGGGGCGTGCAGCACCGGGTCGCCGAACAGGGTCAGGGGCCGCACACGTCCGCGGACGCCGGGGATGGAACCGTGTCGCATGGCGGCAAGGGTACGGTCCTTGCGGCAACGTCCGTCCCACCACGGTGCCGCGGTTCTGGAGTGCGAAGCGCTCTCGATAGGCTGAGGCCCACACCACGTGACCGTCCCCCACCGGCGCGGCGCGTACGCAAGGAGGATCGAGAACTGATGGCAGGCAACTCGGACCCGCTCACGCCGCGGGCCAAGCTGGCCGTGACCGCCGGCAAGGCGGTCGCGGCCGCATCACGCGCCGCCGGGCGCGGCAGCGGTTCGGTGATCGGTGGCCGGGTGGCACTGAAACTCGACCCCGACCTGCTCGCCCGGCTCGCCCAGCACCTGGACGTCACCCTCGTCTCGGCGACCAACGGCAAGACCACCACCACGCGGCTCATCGCCGAGGCGCTCAAGGCGGCCGGCCCGGTCGTCTCCAACGCCCTCGGCGCCAACATGCCGGCCGGCATCACCTCGGCCCTCGCGGCCGGCGCGGAGTCCCGCTTCGGTGTCATCGAGGTCGACGAGAAGTACCTCGTCGGCGTCGCCCAGGCCACCGACCCGAAGTGCATCGCGCTGCTCAACCTCTCCCGCGACCAGCTCGACCGCGCCGCCGAGACCCGGATGCTCGCGGAGAACTGGCGCGAGGGGCTGGCCGGCTCCAAGGCCGTCATCGTCGCCAACGCCGACGACCCGCTCGTGGTGTGGGCGGCGTCCTCCTCCCCCAACGTGATCTGGGTCGCCGCCGGACAGATGTGGAAGGACGACGCCTGGTCCTGCCCGTCCTGCGGCGGTGTGATGCAGCGCCCCGGCGACGACTGGTTCTGCGGCGAGTGCGGCTTCCGCCGCCCCACCCCGAGCTGGGCCCTGTCCGGCGACCAGGTCCTGGACCCGCACGGCTCCGCGTGGCCGATCCACCTGCAGCTGCCCGGCCGCGCCAACAAGGCCAACGCGGCGAGCTCCGCGGCCGTCGCGGCCGTGTTCGGCGTGCCGCCGCAGGTCGCCCTGGAGCGCATGTACCAGGTGCAGGCCGTGGCCGGACGCTACGACGTCGTCCAGTTCCAGGGGCGCGACCTGCGCCTGCTGCTCGCCAAGAACCCCGCGGGCTGGCTGGAGACGTTCTCGCTCATCGACCCGCCGCCCACCCCGGTGATCCTCTCCGTCAACGCGCGCTCCGCGGACGGCACCGACACCTCCTGGCTGTGGGACGTCGACTACACCCGGCTGACGGGCCACCCGATCTGCGTCGTCGGTGACCGCAAGCTGGACCTCGCGGTCCGCCTGGAGGTCGCCGACCAGCAGTTCCAGGTGTGCGAGGACCTCGACCAGGCGGTGCAGCAGTGCCCGCCCGGCCGGATCGAGGTCATCGCCAACTACACCGCCTTCCAGGACCTGCGCCGTCGCGTCGGCAACTGACGTCCCGGCACCCCGACGCACGACGTACTCACAAGGACAGTGACTTCATGAGCGACAACAGTCTGCGGGTCGTCTGGATCTACCCCGACCTGCTCAGCACCTACGGCGACCAGGGCAACGTGCTCGTGGTGGAGCGCCGGGCGCGGCAGCGCGGGCTCGACGTGGCCCGGCTCGACGTGCGCAGCGACCAGCCGATCCCGACCTCCGGCGACATCTACCTGATCGGCGGCGGCGAGGACCGGCCGCAGCGGCTCGCGGCGGAGCGGCTGCGCCGGGACGGCGGACTGCACCGGGCGGTGGAGAACGGCGCCATCGTCTTCTCCGTCTGCGCCGGCTACCAGATCCTCGGCCACGAGTTCATCAACGACCTCGGCCAGCGGGAGCCCGGCCTCGGGCTGCTGGACGTGGTGTCGGTGCGCGGTGAGGGCGAACGCTGCGTGGGCGACGTGCTCGCGGACATCAACCCGCAGCTGGGGCTGCCCCCGCTGACCGGCTTCGAGAACCACCAGGGCGTCACCCATCTGGGCCCCACCGCCCGCCCGTTCGCCCAGGTGCGCTTCGGCAACGGCAACGGCACCGGGGACGGCACGGAGGGCGCGTTCAACGACACCGTGTTCGGCACGTACATGCACGGCCCGGTGCTCGCCCGCAATCCGCAGATCGCGGACCTGCTGCTGAAGCTGGCGCTCGACGTCAACGCGCTGCCCCCGACCGACGACCGCTGGTACGAGGCCCTGCGCAACGAGCGCATCGCCGCCGCGCAGCAGCCCGCGTAGGGCGCCGTCCGCCTGCTCGCACCCCGGTCCGGACCGTCGCGGACCGGCCCGTCTGACGGCTGGTCCGCACAGGTGAGCGGGGTCGTCCAGCAGGCGGACGCGTGCTACGGCGCGGCCCCCCGGTGGGGCTAGGGTGGCGGGGATCGAGCCGGACAGCGCGGTCCGGTCCCGGCCCACTCGAGAAGGTTGTTTCGGGCTATGCGCATTGGTGTCCTCACGTCCGGCGGCGACTGCCCCGGCCTGAACGCCGTCATCCGGTCGGTCGTGCACCGTGCCGTCGTCGACCACGGCGACGAGGTCATCGGTTTCCGGGACGGCTGGAAGGGCCTCCTGGAATGCGACTACCTCAAGCTGGACCTCGACGCGGTCGGCGGCATCCTGGCCCGCGGCGGCACCATCCTCGGCTCCTCCCGGGTCCGTCCGGAGCACCTGCGGGACGGCGTGGAGCGGGCCCGGGGCCACGTCGAGGAACTGGGCCTCGACGCGATCATCCCGATCGGCGGGGAGGGCACCCTGAAGGCGGCCCGGCTGCTGTCGGACAACGGCCTGCCGATAGTGGGCGTGCCGAAGACCATCGACAACGACATCGCCGTCACGGACGTCACCTTCGGCTTCGACACGGCGGTCGGCGTGGCGACCGAGGCCCTGGACCGGTTGAAGACCACCGCCGAGTCGCACCAGCGGGTGCTGATCGTGGAGGTCATGGGCCGTCACACCGGCTGGATCGCGCTGCACTCCGGCATGGCGGCCGGCGCCCACGCGATCGTGGTGCCGGAGCGTCCCTTCGACATCGACGAGCTGACCGCGAAGATCGGGGCGCGGTTCTCGGCCGGCAAGCGGTTCGCCATCGTGGTGGCCGCCGAGGGCGCCAAGCCCCGCCCCGGGACGATGGACTTCGACGAGGGCGGCAAGGACGTCTACGGCCACGAGCGCTTCGCGGGGATCGCGCGACAGCTCTCCCTCGAACTCGAGACGCGCCTCGGCAAGGAGGCCCGCCCGGTCATCCTCGGTCACGTGCAGCGGGGCGGGACGCCGACGGCGTACGACAGGGTGCTGGCCACCCGGTTCGGCTGGCACGCGGTGGAGGCCGTGCACCGGGGCGAGTTCGGACGGATGACCGCGTTGCGCGGGACGGACATCGTGACGGTGCCGCTGGCCGAGGCGGTGGCGACGCTCAAGACGGTGCCCGAGGAGCGCTACGCCGAGTCGCAGTGCGTGCTGTAGGTCCTCGCGGCCGCTGAAAGCCGCCCCCGGTCGCAGCCGCGGCCGGGGGCGGTTCTAGTCTGGGTCCGGACAGACAGCGCACAACCCCCACGAAACAGGAGCCGGCGGATGGATCACAGCGGGCACGGCATGACGATGGATCTGCCGCCGTTCACGCTGGGGCGCGGACTCGCCTGGTCGGCGGACCCGTTCTTCCTCGTCGCCTGCGCCCTGGGACTGGCCCTCTACGTCTGGGGCGTGGTACGGCTCACCCGGCGCGGCGACAAGTGGCCGGTGGGGCGGACCGTGTCCTTCGTCCTCGGCGTGCTGAGCGTCGCGCTGATGATGTGCACCGCGCTCAACGACTACGGCATGGTCATGTTCACCGTGCACATGGTGCAGCACATGGTGATCAGCATGGTCTCGCCGATCCTGATCCTGCTCGGCGCCCCCATCACGCTGGCGCTGCGCGCCCTGCCGACGGCCGGACGGGGCCGCAAGGGCATCCGCGAACTGCTGCTGATGCTGCTGCACAGCCGGTACATCCGGGTGATCACCCACCCGCTGTTCACCATCCCGATGTTCATCGCGAGCCTGTACGCGCTGTACTTCACCCCCGGATTCGACTTCCTGATGGGCTCCCGGGTGGGGCATGTCGTGATGATGGTGCACTTCCTCGCCGTGGGCCTGGTCTTCTTCTGGCCGATCATGGGCGTGGACCCCGGCCCGCACCGGCCGAACCACCTCATGCGGATGCTGGAGCTGTTCGCGGGCATGCCGTTCCACGCCTTCTTCGGCATCGCCCTGATGATGGCGACCACGCCGATGGTCTCGACGTACGAGAACCCGCCCGCCTCGCTGGGCATCGACGCGCTCGCGGACCAGAACGCGGCCGGCGGCATCGCCTGGGCGTTCAGCGAAGTACCGTCCGTGCTGGTGCTGATAGCGCTGCTGTTCCAGTGGTACGCCTCCGAGCAGCGGCAGGCCAAGCGCAAGGACCGGGCCGCCGACCGGGACGGCGACAAGGAACTCGAGGCGTACAACGCCTACCTCGCCTCGCTGCACGCTCGGGGCAGCTGAGTCCCGTCTCGCACATCTCTTCACTTTCGCCCCGATTCGCCCGGAAGGGTGCCCTCCGTCAGTAGCATGACGCTCCAGGGTGCAACCGCCGGGGGGAGCGGTCATGTCACTGCGCGCGTGGACGTCCGGACCGGGCCGGTTCGTGGCCGGCCGCTACGAACTGCTGCACCGGCTGGGCGGCGCCGGGGGCCGGGTCTGGCTGGCGCTCGACCACGAGCGCGTGGTCGAGGTCGTCCTCAGGGAGGCCGCCCCGGCCGCCCCCGGCGGCGCGGGCCCCCGCTGCGCGGACGTCCTGCGGGGCCACCCGCACGTGGCCGGGGTGCACGACGTCCTGGACGACGGGGGGCGCCGGTGGACCGTCACGGAGTACGTGGCCGGTGCCGTCCACCTGCGGGAGCTGGTCGCCCGGCGCGGACCGCCGGCCCCGGCGGCGGTCGCACGGATCGGTCTGGCCGTCCTCGACGCGCTCACCGCCGGGCACGCGCGGGGGCTGACCCACGGGGACGTGAGCGCGGCGAACGTCCTGCTCGCCCCGGACGCCACCGGCGCGCCCCACGGGCGGGTGCTGCTGGCGGGGTACGGCATCGCCGGGCCGGACGCCGGGAGCAGCCGGGGGCCCGCACCGCAGAGCGCGTCGGCACGGGCCGGGGGCGGACCGCCAGGGCCCGCCGGTGATCTCTTCGCCCTGGGGCGCACGCTGTACTTCGCGGTGGAGGGCCGCGACCCCTTCGACGCGCCTCCCGGGACGGCGCCCCGGCCGGAGCCACGGGCGCCGGTGCGGGCCGGCGCGCTGGAGCCCGTCCTGCGGGGGCTGCTGGTGTGTGACCCTCGGCGGCGCACGACCGCGACGGCCGCCGGTGCGGAACTGGAGCGGATCGTCCTGCCCCACTCGGAGTCGCAGCTGCGGCCGCGGACCGACCCGGTGTCCGAGCCGCCCTGGGGCGACCTCTCCCGCACGACTCCGGTCACCGGTTCCCGCACCGCCCCCGCGCCCCGGCCGGGCGGTGCCCGGCGCCGCCCCCGGCCGTACACCCTGCGGGCCCTCCTCGCGGGCGGCCTCGGACTCGCCCTGTCGCTGGGCGGGGCCTGGTACGCCCTGGCCGACCGGACCGGCGGGGGCGGCGGCCCGGCGGCGCTGCCCTACGGGGAGGCCGTGGGGCTGGCCGAGCCGCTGCGGGAGGGGGACTGCGTGCTGGCCGACTGGCCCACGGCCCGCCGCTTCGCCGGCGCGCCCCGGCTCACCGTCGACCCGAGCTGCGCGGACCGGGCCCCCGACGGCCAGGTCATGGCCGTGGTGGAGGCCGCCTCCGCCGAGGAGGCGCGGGACCACGGTGCGGCGCGCTGCGAGGAACGGACCAGGCAGGCCCGCGAGCGGCTGGCCGACGTCCGCTGGGTCGCCGTCGTGCCCCCTGCGGAGGGTTTCGAGGCGGCCGGGAGGCGCACGGCCTGTCTGGTGCTGGGGGCGCACGGGCCGGTGTCCGGCCCGCTGGGCGACCGCCGCCGGTTCGGCACCGAGTTCGCCGACACCGCGACCATGCAGCGCCGGGACTGCCTGGACGCGACACCCCGCGGGACGGCCCGGCTGGTGCCGTGCGGCGGGCGGTACGAGGAACAGGTGCTCGGATTCACCCGACTGGGCGAAGAGGACGTCCCTCGCGCGGGGGCCGGGCGGGGGGCGGCCGTCGAGGCCTGCGCGCGGGAGGTGCCGCCGCGTGACTACGGCTTCGACCCGTCCCTCTACGTGTCCGGGGCCTGGACCAGCGACAAATCATGGCAAACCGGCCCACAGGTCGCCGTGTGCACCGTGAAGCGGCGCAACGGGGGCACCATGGAGGGAACCGAACCATGAGGAGGGTGTCGCGATGCCCGGTTCTGCGAACGGTTCCACTCCGGTGAAGACGATGGGGGCGCTCACCATCGGCGCCCTGGTCGCCGTGACGGCCTACACGGTGGCGCTCGGCAGCAACGGCTGGCTGTGGTTCGGCTGGGTCGTGCTGGGCGTGATCACCCTCGGAGTCGCGGCCACGCGCAGCTGAGGCCCGCGCGTGGCAGCACACCTCCTTGGTTCACTTCGGGGCGAGCCGCCCCGCGGAATGGACCCCGGGCTGGTATTTCGGCAGCCGTACGGTGATCTTCATGCCGGCCCCCACGGCGGTCTCGATGACGAGCCCGTGGTCGTCGCCGTAGACCTGCCGGAGCCGGTCGTCGACGTTGGACAGGCCGATCCCGCCGGTGGAGCCGGTCTCGTGGGCGAGGATGCGGCGCAGTGTGCCGGGGTCCATTCCGGCGCCGTCGTCCTCGATCACCACGAGGGCCTCGGCGCCGGCGTCCTGGGCGGTGATCTGGATGTGGCACTTGTCGGCCTTGCCCTCCAGGCCGTGTTTGACGGCGTTCTCCACCAGGGGCTGGAGGCACAGGAAGGGCAGCGCGACCGGCAGCACCTCGGGGGCGATCTGCAACGTCACCGAGAGCCGGTCGCCGAAGCGTGCCCGCACCAGGGCCAGGTAGTGGTCGATCGCGTGCAGTTCGTCGGCGAGGGTGGTGAAGTCCCCGTGCCGGCGGAACGAGTAGCGGGTGAAGTCGGCGAACTCCAGGAGCAGTTCCCGGGCCCGCTCGGGGTCGGTGCGCACGAACGAGGCGATCACGGCCAGTGAGTTGAAGATGAAGTGGGGGGAGATCTGCGCCCGCAGGGCCCGGATCTCGGCCTCGATGAGCCGGGTGCGGGACTGGTCGAGGTCGGCCAGCTCCAGCTGGACGGACACCCAGCGGGCGACTTCCCCGGCGGCCCGCACGAGCACCGCGGACTCCCGTGGCGCGCAGGCGACCAGGGCGCCGTGCACCCGGTCGTCGACGGTGAGCGGCGCCACGACCGCCCAGCGCGCCGTGCAGTCGGCCGTGTCGCAGGTCAGCGGGAACGCCTCTCCGCGGCCGGTGTCGAGCGGACCGGCGAGGCGTTCCATGATCTCCGCACGGTGGTGGGCGCCGACGCCGTCCCAGACCAGCACCTGTTCGCGGTCCGTGAGGCACAGGGCGTCCGTGCCGAGCAGGGAGCGCAGTTTGCGGGCCGACTTGCGGGCGGTCTCCTCGGTCAGGCCGGCCCGCAGCGGGGGTGTGGCCAGGGAGGCGGTGTGCAGGGTCTCGAAGGTGGCGTGCTCGACGTCGGTGCCCAGTCCGGCCAGGCCCGCCGGGCGGGCGGTGCGCCGGCCGAGCCAGAAGCCGGCGGCCAGCAGCGGCAGCACGGCGACCAGCAGTCCGGCCAGGAAACCGCTCATGCGGACACCTCCGTGCGCAGTTCCTCCGGCAGGTGGAAGCGGGCCAGGACGGCCGCCGTGCCGGGCGGCACCCGGCCGGGGGTGGCCAGCGACACGAGGATCATGGTGAGGAAGCCCAGCGGCACCGACCACAGCGCGGGCCAGGCGAGCAGCGCGTGCCAGGCGCCCTCGCCCGGGTAGCCGGCCATGGTCGCGGCGACCGCCAGGAAGGCGGCGCCGCCGCCCACCAGCATCCCGGCCGCCGCACCGGGCGGGGTCAGCCGGCGCCACCAGATGCCGAGGACCAGCAGGGGACAGAACGACGAGGCCGACACGGCGAAGGCCAGACCCACGGCGTCGGCCACCGGCAGGCCGCCGACGAGGAGGCTCCCGGCGAGCGGGACGGCCATCGCCAGTACCGTGCCCAGCCGGAAGTGGCGCACCCCCCGGGAGGGCAGCACGTCCTGGGTGAGCACCCCGGCGACGGCCATGGTCAGTCCGGACGCGGTGGACAGGAAGGCGGCGAAAGCCCCTCCCGCCACCAGGGCGCCGAGCAGATCGCCGCCCGCTCCCCCGATCATCAGCCCGGGCAGCAGCAGGACGGCGGCGTCCGCGTTGCCGGTGAGGGTGAGCTCGGGCGCGTACAGGCGGCCGAGCGCGCCGTAGAGCGGCGGCAGCAGGTAGAAGGCGCCGATCAGGCCGAGGACGGCGACGGTGGTGCGGCGGGCGGCGACGCCGTGCGGGCTGGTGTAGAAGCGCACCACGACGTGCGGCAGGCCCATGGTCCCGAAGAACGTGGCGAGGATCAGGCCGTACGTGGCGTAGAGCGGGCGTTCCTCACGGGACTCGGCCCGGGACGGCGAGAGGGCGTCGTCGGCGCCCTGCCCGGCGGAGGGCACCTCGGCGCCCTCGGCGAAGGTGAGGCGGGTGCCGGCGGCGATGTGGTGGGCGCCCGCGGGGAGGGTGACCTCGCCGCCGGTGTGGCGGCGGCCGTCGACGGTGCCGTCGACGGTGACGCTGAGCGGCTCGTCGAGCCGGAGGGTGAGGCTGTCCTCGATCCGGACGGCGCGCTGCTCGCGGAAGGCCGCCGGTTCGTCGAAGGTGTGGCGGGGGGCTCCGTCGCCCTGCCAGGCGAGGACCAGGAACAGGGCGGGGACGAGCAGGGCGGTGAGTTTGAGCCAGTACTGGAAGGCCTGGACGAAGGTGATGCTGCGCATGCCGCCGGCGGCGACGATGGCGGTGACGACGACGGCGACGCTCACCCCGCCCAGCCAGTCGGGCGCGCCGGTCAGCACGGTGAGGGTGAGCCCGGCGCCCTGGAGCTGCGGCAGCAGGTAGAGCCAGCCGACGCCGACGACGAACGCCCCGGCCAGCCGGCGCACCGCCTGGGAGGCCAGCCGGGCCTCGGCGAAGTCGGGGAGGGTGTAGGCGCCGGAGCGGCGCAGCGGGGCGGCGACGAACAGCAGCAGCACGAGGTAGCCGGCGGTGTAGCCGACCGGGTACCAGAGCATGTCCGGGCCCTGTACCAGGACGAGTCCGGCGATGCCGAGGAAGGACGCGGCGGACAGGTACTCGCCGCTGATGGCGGCGGCGTTGAGGCGGGGTCCGACGGTGCGGGAGGCGACGTAGAAGTCGGAGGTGGTGCGGGATATGCGCAGGCCGAAGGCGCCCACGAGGACGGTCGAGATGAGCACGAGGGCGACGGCGGGGACGGCGTAGCTGGAGTTCACGGCACTGGCGGTCCCGGTCTCAGCGGTCCTCGACGAGCCGCACGAAGTCGCGTTCGTTGCGTTCGGCGCGGCGCACGTACCAGCGGGCGAGCAGGACGAGCGGGGCGTACAGGCCGAAGCCGAGCACCGCCCACTCCAGGCCGGCGTCGGGGGCGGCGGCGAAGACCAGCGGCAGCGGCCCGATGAGCAGGATCAGCACCGCGAACACGGTGAGTCCGGCGCGCAGTTGGATGCGCATCAGGGAGCGCACGTAGGTGTGGCCGAGGGTGGTCTGCTCGTCGATCTCGGTGCGCGGGCGGTAGTAGCCGAAGGCACGGCGCGCGCGGCGGGGCGGTCCGGTGACGACCACGCGGCGCTCGGTGGGGTCCTGGGGCATGGCGTCGTCCTTCTCTATCCCGCGGTCCGGCGCATCAGCAGGTCGCGCAGTTCGCGGGCGTGCCGCCTGCTGACCTGGAGTTCCTCGGTGCCGATCAGCACGCTCACCGTACCCGCGTCCAGCCGGAGTTCGCCGATGTGGCCGAGGGCGACCAGGTGGCGGCGGTGGATGCGGACGAAGCCGCGCGAGCGCCAGCGCTCCTCGAGGGCGGACAGCGGGATCCGCACCAGGTGGCTGCCGCGGTCGGTGTGCAGCCGGGCGTAGTCGCCCTGGGCCTCGACGTGGGTGATGTCGTCCACGGCCACGAAGCGGGTGACCCCGCCGAGTTCGACGGCGATGTGGTCGGGGTCGGGTTCGTGCACCGGGATGCGCGGGGCGCTCTCGCGCGGGGCGGGGACGCGCCGTTCGGCGATCCGGCGGACCGCCTCGGCCAGGCGTTCCTTGCGGACGGGTTTGAGGACGTAGTCCACGGCCTTGAGTTCGAAGGCCCGGACGGCGAAGTCCTCGTGGGCGGTGACGAACACGACGAGCGGCGGCCGGGCGAAACCGGACAGCAGGCGGGCCAGGTCGAGACCGTCCAGGCCCGGCATCTGGATGTCCAGGAAGACGACGTCGATGGCGTCGGGTCCGTCGGGGCCGGACTCCAGGGCGCGGTTGATGCGGCGCAGCGCCTCGGTGGCGTCCGAGGCGCCCTCGGCGCTGCCGACCCGGGGGTCGGCGTTGAGCAGGTAGAGCAGTTCCTCCAGTGAGGGGCGTTCGTCGTCGACGGCGAGGGCGCGCAGCATGGCCGGGAGTCTAGGGCCGAACGCCACGTCTGGACACGCCCCCGGGTCGACGTTCCCGCAGGACAGGGTGGTGGACGGTTGCCGGGGGCGGCGGGTGGCGCTGGATACAGTGCCGCCATGAACAGCAGGCCCACGCCGTTCGACGAGCTCGACCGCAAGATCGTCAATGCCCTGATGGCGAACGCCAGGACGTCCTTCTCCGAGATCGGGGCGGCCGTCGGGCTGTCGTCGACGGCGGTCAAGCGCCGGGTGGACCGGCTGCGGGAGACCGGGGTGATCACCGGCTTCACGGCGACGGTGGAGCCGTCGGCGCTGGGCTGGCGCACCGAGGCGTACGTGGAGGTGTACTGCGAGGGCGCGGCGCCGCCGCGGCGGCTGGCGGAGGTGGTGCGCAACCATCCGGAGATCGCCGCGGCGATGACGGTGACCGGTGGCGCGGACGCGCTGCTGCATGTGCGGGCGCGGGACGTGGAGCACTTCGAGGAGGTCCTGGAGCGCATCCGTGCCGAGCCGTTCGTGCGGAAGACGATCAGCGTCATGGTGCTGTCCCACCTGATCCCGGACAGTCCGGAGGCGGGTGCCAGCCAGCCAGCACCGGAAGGCGCAGCAGACGTGCGCCAGGAGGGGTGAAGACGCAGCGTTCGTGCGCGAACGCGCAGCTGATGTCGCTTGTCTGCCGCCCAGGGGTCTCCATACCGTGGAATCACCCCATCGTCACCGTGTGGAAGCGGAGGGAACCCTCTGTGTCCGACTCCCGTGTGCCGAGCCCGCGGCGCTACCTCGTCTGCGAACCCAGACACTTCGCCGTGCGCTACGCGATCAACCCGTGGATGCACCCCGACCGTCCCGTCGACGTCTCTCTCGCCCAGCGCCAGTGGCGGTCGCTGGTCGCCGCGTACCGGGACCACGGCCATACCGTGGAGAACGTGAAGCCCGTACCCGGTCTGCCCGACATGGTGTTCGCCGCGAACGCGGCGGTCGTCGTGGAGGGCCGTGTGTTCGGTTCCCTGTTCCACGCGCCCGAGCGGCGCCCGGAGTCCGCGGCGTACGAGACGTGGTTCAAGGCCGAGGGCTACGAGGTGCACCACCCGGAGTCGGTGTGCGAGGGCGAGGGCGACCTCGTGCCGGCCGGGCGGTGGATCCTGGCCGGCACCGGATTCCGCACCACGCGCGAGGCGCACCGCGAGGTGCAGGAGCACTTCGGGGTGCCGGTGATCGGCCTGACGCTGGTGGACCCGTACTTCTACCACCTGGACACGGCGCTGTTCGTGCTGGACGACGAGAACGTGGCGTACTACCCGGAGGCGTTCTCGCCCGGCAGCCGCGAGGTGCTGGCCCGGCTGTACCCGGACGCGGTGCTCGCCACCCGCGAGGACGCGATGGCCTTCGGCCTGAACTCCGTCTCGGACGGCCGCCACGTGTTCATCTCGCCCGGGGCGACGGCCCTCGCGGGCCGGCTCGCCGACCGCGGTTACGTTCCCGTCCCCGTCGACCTGTCCGAGTTCCACAAGGCCGGCGGCGGCATCAAGTGCTGCACTCAGGAGATCCGCTCATGACCACTGCCGCCCGTACTCGTTCGTCCGCCGGTCTGATCGGTGCCGAGGAACCCGTCCTCGCGCACAACTACCACCCGCTGCCCGTGGTCGTCGCCCGGGCGGAGGGCACCTGGGTGGAGGACGTGGAGGGCCGCCGCTACCTGGACATGCTGGCCGGTTACTCGGCCCTCAACTTCGGCCACCGGCACCCGGGGCTGATCGAGGCCGCGCACCGCCAGCTGGACCGGCTCACCCTGACCTCGCGCGCGTTCCACAACGACCGGCTCGCCGAGTTCGCGGAGCGGCTGACGGCGCTGACCGGGCTCGACATGGTGCTGCCGATGAACACCGGCGCGGAGGCGGTGGAGAGCGCGGTCAAGGTGGCCCGCAAGTGGGCCTACGACGTGAAGGGCGTACCGGCCGACCGGGCCACGATCGTGGTGGCGGCGGACAACTTCCACGGCCGGACGACGACCATCGTCAGCTTCTCCACGGACGAGGTGGCCCGCGGCGGCTTCGGCCCCTTCACGCCGGGCTTTCGCGTCGTCCCCTACAACGACCTGGCGGCGCTGGAGGAGGCCGTCGACGAGACCACGGCGGCCGTGCTGATCGAGCCGGTCCAGGGCGAGGCCGGCGTGATCATCCCGGACGACGGCTACCTGGCCGGGGTGCGCGAGCTGACCACCCGCAAGGGGTGCCTGTTCGTCGCCGACGAGATCCAGTCGGGCCTGGGCCGCACGGGCCGGACCCTGGCCGTGGAGCACGAGTCGGTCGTCCCGGACATGGTGCTGCTGGGCAAGGCCCTCGGCGGCGGCATCGTGCCGGTGTCGGCGGTGGTCGCCCGCCGCGAGGTGCTCCAGGTGCTGCACCCGGGCGAGCACGGGTCGACCTTCGGCGGCAACCCGCTGGCGGCGGCGGTCGGCACGGCGGTGGTGGAACTGCTGGAGACGGGCGAGTTCCAGCGCCGGGCGGCCGAGCTGGGCGTGGTGCTGCGGGGCGGTCTGGAGTCGCTGGTCGGCAAGGGTGTCGTCGGCTTCCGGGCCCGTGGGCTGTGGGCCGGGGTGGACGTCGACCCCGCGCTCGGCACCGGGCGCGAGGTCAGTGAGCGCCTCATGCGTGAGGGCATCCTGGTCAAGGACACCCACGGCTCCACGATCCGGCTCGCGCCGCCGCTGACGATCACGTCGGACGAGCTGGCGGGGGCCCTGGGGACCCTGGAGAAGGTGCTGGGCGCGGGGGCCTGAGGCCCGGGTGCGGCGGACCGGCGGGACGGCCGGCGCGGACGGGTGCCGCGCCGGGTGCCCCGCCGGTCCCTCCCGGACGTCCCACCGGTCCCTCCCCGGACGTCCCACCGGTCCCTCCCGTCCGGCCCTTCCCGCGGGGCGCTCCGGGGAGCCGCGCACTCGGTCCCGGGGTGAAGATGGGGGGCAAGAGGTCGCAGACCACCCCCAGCGACAGCGAGGCCGGCCGTGGGCGGAGACGAGGAGCAGGACGCGACCCGGCAGGGGTTCGACGTGGCCGACGCCGTTCCCCTGCTGTCCGATCCGCACGGCGTCGTGTCGGGCTGGACGCCCGGGGCCGAGCGGCTGCTGGGGTATCCGGCCGAGGGCGCCGTCGGCCGCAAGCTGGCCGAGCTGCTGTCCGAGGAGGACGCGCGGCGGGCGCCGGACCTGGTGGAGCGGTGCCGGACGGAGGGCGGCTGGGACGGCCTGCTGACGGCCCTGCACCGCGACGGCCGGTCCGTGCGGCTCATGGCGCGGATCACGACGATCGTGGCACCGCGCGGTGAGGCGTCGCTGCTGGTCCTGCTGTCGGAGCTGACCGGCTCGACCGGCTGGTACATGAGCCGGGCGGTGCTGGAGCAACTGGTCACCGGGTCGCCCATCGGCCTCGCGATCGTGGACACCGACCTGCGTTTCGTGTGGTCCAACCCGGCGCTGGAGCAGTTCGGGGGCGGGCCCGCGAACCGGCGGCTGGGTCTGCGCTTCGCCGACGTCCAGCCGGGCATGGACGCCGAGGCGGTCGAGGAGCAGATGCGCCACGTGCTGCGCACCGGGGAGCCGGTCGTCGGCTACGAGCACGTCGGCCGGGTGCGGTCAGCGCCGCTGCGCGAGACCGCGCACATGCTGTCGTTCAACCGGCTCGACGACGACCGCGGTCGCCCCATGGGGGTGTACTACACAGTCGTCGACATCACCGAGCGGCACCGGGCCCGGCAGCGCCTGGCCCTCCTGGACCGGGCCGGCGAACACATCGGGCGCAGCCTCGACATCGGCCGCACCGCGCAGGAGCTCGCCGACGTCGCCGTCCCCGACCTCGCGGACTTCGTCACCGTGGACCTGCTGGAGACCGTGCTGCGGGGCGCCGAGCTGCCGCCCCTGCCGGCAGCCGGGAACGGCACGCTCGAACTGCGCCGGGCGGGTCACCGGTCGGTGTACGAGGACCTGCCGCGGCCCGGTGTGGAGACCGGCGGGGTGGCCGCGTACCGCGCCGACTCGCCCCCGGCCCGGGCCCTGACCACGGGCCGGTCCTGGCGCCAGGAGCAGCTCGATCCGCTGGAGACGGAGTGGGTGGTGAACTCCGGGGCGTCGCAGTCCACCTTCCTGGAGCTGGGCCTGCAGAGCGTGATGATCGTGCCGATCCGGGCCCGGGGCGCCACCCTGGGCCTGACGGCCTTCTACCGGCGCCGCCGCCAGGACCCCTTCGACGCGGACGACCTGAACCTGGCCGAGGACCTCGTCTCCCGCGCCGCGGTCTGCGTCGACAACGCCCGCCGCTACACCCGTGAGCGGAACGCGGCCCTCGGGCTGCAGCGCAGTCTGCTGCCCCGCCGGCTGCCCGAGCAGGACGCCGTCGAGGTGTCCGCCTGCTACCGCCCGGCCGACGAGCTGACCGGCCTGGGCGGCGACTGGTACGACCTCGTCCCGCTGTCCGGGGCCCGCGTCGCCCTGGTCGTGGGCGAGGTCCCCGGGCACGGCATCGACGCCGCCGCGGCCATGGGCCGGCTGCGGACCGCGGTCCGCACGCTGGCCGCGCTGGACCTGCCGCCCGAGGAGGTGCTGGCGCACCTGGACGACCTGGTGGGAAGCGTGGCCCGGGACGAGGGCTCCGACCCCGAGGGGGCACCGGACCAGTCGGTGGGCTCCGGGTGTCTGTACGTGGTCTACGACCCGGTCGACGGCACGTGTGCGATGGCCGCGGCGGGGCAGCCCGCGCCCGCCGTGCTGGCGCCCGACGGCACGGTCACCTTCGTCGAGCTTCCGCAGGGCCCGCCGCTGGGGGTGGGCGGCCCGCCGTTCGAGGCGCGGGAGCTGTCGCTGGCGGAGGGCAGCGTGCTCGCCCTGCACACCGACGGTCTGCTGGCCCGCGACGGCCCGGAGGCGGCCGGGGCCGACCGGAGCCGGCTGCGCAGGGCGCTGCGGGAGCACCCGTCCTCGCTCGAGGTGTGCTGCCGGGCCGTGGTGGACGCGCTGGTTCCCGACCGTCCGTTCGACGACGTGGCGCTGCTGCTGGCGCGCACCCGGCGGCTCGGTGAGGACCGGGTCGCGGTGTGGGATCTCCCGTCGACGCCGACCGTGGTGGCCGAGGCGCGCCGGACGGCGACGGCGAAGGTGGCCGACTGGGGGCTGGAGGACCTGGTGTTCACCACGGAGCTGGTGGTGAGCGAGCTCGTCACGAACGCCATCCGGTACACCGACGGGCCCGTGCGGCTGCGGCTGATCCGGGGGCGCTCGCTGGTCTGCGAGGTGTTCGACAGCGGGGCGACGGCGCCGCACCTGCGCCATCCGCGGGCCATGGACGAGGGCGGGCGCGGGCTCCTGCTGGTCTCCCAGCTGGCCCAGCGGTGGGGCACCCGCTTCGCTCCCCACGGGAAGATCATCTGGGCCGAGCTGCCGGTCACCGGACCGGCGGACTGAGGCCCGTCCGCCGGGCCTCCCCGGGACGGTCCGGGTCCGGTCCGGTCCGGGTCCGGGTCCGGTCAGTGGGCGCGCGCGCCGTCGAGATCCTCGATGTGCCGCACGTTCCCCCGGTCCTCGGCGTCCTCGCTGGGCGCACCCGCGAACCAGGCGTCGAGGATCTCCCCCAGCAGCGGCTCGGAGGTCAGCCGCAGGCTGAGCGCCAGCACGTTGGCGTCGTTCCAGCGGCGCGCGCCGTCCGCCGTGTAGGCGTCCGTGCACAGCGCGGCCCGTACCCCGGGGACCTTGTTCGCGGCGATCGCGGCGCCCGTGCCGGTCCAGCAGCAGACCACGGCCTGGTCGGCCGTGCCGGCAGCGACCTCGCGGGCGGCCGCCTCGGAGCAGACCGCCCACTGCGGGTCGTCGCCCGGGCTCAGTGCACCGTGCGCGCGCACCTCGTGACCGCGCTCGCGCAGAGCGGCGACCAGGGCCCGGGCCACGGGTTCGTCCATGTCGGAGGAGACGGAGATCCGCATGCCATCGAGCGTAGCGCCTGTCCCGCCGTGTACCTCCGCCCCGCATACGGACGCCCTGCTCGGCGGCGCTCGGGGCCGGCTCCCGGGGCCGGCTCCCGGGGCGCGGGCGCCCGCGGCGACCCTCAAGATCCGGTCACACACGCCCGCGCGGGTTGCCGTCGGCCCCCGTCCGGCAGGAGGGTGTGTCCCGCGGACCACCCCAGCCGCACAAGTCCCCACCGGCACGGGCGTGGTCGGGCGTCGTGCCGCCCGCGGGCGGCGCCGCGCGCCGCTCCGTCCGACCTGGTGCCGGGCGGTGCTGCCCGGACCTAGACTGACACCCCGCCACGTGCCGGTCGGCCTGCTGGAGAACGGCGGTCCACCGGCCCGCCGGAGCCGAGGAGCGTGCCTTGTTCTACTACTTGCTCAAGTACGTGCTGCTGGGGCCGCTGCTGAGACTGGTGTTCCGGCCGCGCATCGAGGGGCTGGAGCACGTGCCGTCGTCCGGTGCCGCGATCGTGGCGGGCAACCACCTGTCGTTCTCCGACCACTTCCTGATGCCCGCCGTGCTCAAGCGGCGCATCACCTTCCTCGCCAAGGCCGAGTACTTCACCGGGCCCGGCATCAAGGGCCGGCTCACGGCGTCCTTCTTCCGCAGCGCGGGGCAGATCCCGGTGGACCGCTCGGGCAAGGAGGCCGGCCAGGCGGCGATCCGGGAAGGGCTGGGGGTGCTGTCCAAGGGGGAGCTGCTCGGCATCTACCCCGAGGGCACCCGCTCGCACGACGGCCGCCTCTACAAGGGCAAGGTGGGGGTCGCGGTGATGGCCCTGAAGGCGGGTGTCCCGGTGATCCCGTGTGCGATGATCGGGACGTTCGAGGCCCAGCCCCCCGGCCGGGTGGTGCCGCGCATCCACCCGGTGGTGATCCGGTTCGGCGAGCCCCTGGACTTCTCACGCTACGCGGGCATGGAGAACGAGAAGGCGATCCTGCGGGCGATCACCGACGAGATCATGTACGCGATCCTGACGCTCTCCGAGCAGGAGTACGTCGACCAGTACGCGGCCGCCGCCAAGGCCGCGGACGCCGAGCGGAAGGCCGTCCGGAAGGCCACTGGCGAACGGCGCACGCGGCGGCTGCCGCAGCGCTAGGCGTTCATCCGGGGGGAGGTGCGGCCGGGGTCCCGGTCGCACCTCCCCCTTCGGCGTGTCCGGGCGGCCGGGGTGCGCGGGCCGCTTCCCGCGCGGGGGCCGGAATCAGGAAGGCGCCGTTCCCCGGTGCTCCGCGGTGATGCCGAAGCGGTGCTGTTCGCCGGGAGCGGACGCGGTCCCGCGGATGCCGGACACCGTGCTGACCACCACCTGCTCCCCCGCCGCCTCCGCGGCCTGGGCCCGCTGTTCCAGTTCCTCGAGTCGTCGCAGGTCATCGGCTGAGACGAGGGCGGCCAGCGGCTTGCCGTGCCGGGTCAGGACGACGCGCTCACCGCCGTACACCACGCGGTTGGTCAGGTCGGCGAGCTCAGCCCTGGCTTGCGTCACCGGAATCTCGTAGGCCATACCTCCATCCTAACGCGATGTACGTCCTGTACATTTTTTACAGACACAGCCTGCCAGGAGGGGGTCCCATGACCCGGCCGTCCGCTCGCCACGCCCTGCCGGAGTTCACCGAACGCACGGCCTCGGGACACCGGACCACCGATCCGTACGCGAAACTGCTGGAGCAGCGGATCGTCTTCCTCGGAGCCCCGCTCGACGCAACCTCCGCGAACGACGTGACGGCCCAGTTCATGTACCTGGAGCAGCTGGCTCCCGAGCGGGACATCTCGCTCTACGTGAACTCCCCGGGCGGCTCCTTCCACGCCCTGTCGGTGCTCTACGACACGCTGCGCTTCGTCACCTGCGACGTGGAGACGGTGTGCCTCGGCCGGGCGGAGGGTGCCGCCGCGCTGCTCCTGGCCGCGGGCACGCCGGGCAAGCGGTTCGTGCTGCCCGGGGCGCGCCTGGTGCTGCGTCAGCCGTCGCTGGAACCGGTCGAGGGCCCGACCAGCGACCTGGTCGTCCAGGCCGGTGAACTGGAGCGGGTGCGCGCGCGGATGGAGGACATCCTCGTCCGGCACACGGGCCGCGGCGCGGAGCAGGTGCGGTCGGACATCGAGCGGGACCTGGTCCTCGACGCGCGGGCGGCGGTGGAGTACGGCCTCGCGGACGCCGTCGTGCCCGGCCGCAGGGACACGCACCCCACAGCTCGCGGGACGAGGTGAGTGGCCGGTGCTGCCCCCCGAACTGCCGCCGCTGCCCGCACTGACCCGCGCGGAGGCGGAGCTGATCGACCGTTACCTCGAGGTCGTCGACCTGATCGGGCGCATCAACCCGGCCCGGGACGGCGACACCTACCGCGGACTGCGGGCCGCCCAGGCGCTGGTGGGCAGGGCCGCCGAGCTGCGCGACGCGCTGGCCCTGATGCACCGTCGGGGCGAGAGCGAACTGCACTCCCCCACCCTCGCGCGGGCCCTGCGCGTGCTGGACGGTGAGCGTCGCACCGCACGGGTCACGCTGCCGCCCCGTTCCGGCAGTTGACGGGAGCGGGGAGCGGACGTCGTCCGGACGCGCGGGCCGCTCGGGCGGCGCGTCCGGACGGGAGTTGAAACGGACTGAACGGGCTACCCCCAAGCGGCGTAGACACACATCCATTTTCCGGCCCGTCCGGCTTGCGCAACGCGCCCGGCCCCAGGGCGGAATGAGACATTCCGCCGCTGGTCCGGGGCTCCTCGGAGGCCGGGACGCCGACCCGGACGTACGGATGTCCACCCGAACGGATGAGTGGTGAGTAACAACACAAACCCCCGGTTCCGTTGGGATATCGGGCACGCCATGGGTCAAGATCCGTGACTGACGACAAGACCCCGCCGCCGCGGCGGGGCGATCCGGGCGGACGCCGAGTCCTGCCGCCGCCCGGATGACCGGTCGACACGGAGTGGATCGGCAGGAGTGGAGGACCCAGCACGACGGGTTGCCGGACCGTCAGGTCCGAGCAGTCCTTGGGGTGAAGCCGCATCCGTGCGGCCGGGCAACTTCGCCAGCCCGAATCCGACAGGTCATCCTTCACAGGCGGCTGACGAAGGGTTGCGCATGTCTGCGCTCAATCGTGTCCCGTCTCTCATGGCCCGGGCCGGCACGGCCTCGGCCCTCACCCTCGCCGCCGTCGGCGGCTCGATCGTGGTCCCCGGAGTCGCCTCCGAGGCCGCCGCCGCCAGCCCCGCCACCAAGGCACTGAAGGTCGCCGCCGCCAAGAAGGGCGCGCCCTACCGCTGGGGGGCCACCGGCCCGAACCGCTTCGACTGCTCGGGGCTCACGCAGTACGCGTTCAAGAAGGCGGGCAAGAAGCTTCCCCGCACGGCCGCCCAGCAGTACAACAAGACCCGCCACATCTCCGCCAAGAACCGCAAGGCGGGCGACCTGGTGTTCTTCCACTCGGGCAGCTACGTCTACCACGTGGGCATCTACGCCGGGAAGGGCAAGCTCTGGCACGCCCCGAAGACCGGGGACGTGGTACGCCTGCAGAAGATCTGGACCGGCAGTGTCTGGTACGGCCGGGTGAAGTGAGCCGCGGGGGCGGCGGCACTTGGAGGGCTGCCGCCCCACCGGACCCGACCGTCCCGGCCAGGCATGGGACGGCCGGTGCGGGTACTGGTACGGGATGGCCGAGCATCCACCCTGCACGGCGCGCGGCGAGACCCCGCTGCAGCGCGCCGACCGCAACTTCGTCGAGCTCCTCCAGGAACTGCGGGTCACCCAGACGGGTGTGCAGATCCTCTTCGCCTTCCTGCTGTCACTCGCCTTCACCTCGCGCTTCACCTCGCTCGACACGGTGCAGCGCGCCACCTACGTCACCACCCTGCTGCTGGCGGTCCTGGCCGCCGCACTGTTCACGGCGCCGGCGGCGCTGCACCGCTCGCTGTTCCAGCAGGGCGCCAAGCCGCGGATCGTGCAGGTCTCGTCGCGGCTGGCGACCTGCGGTCTCGTGGTCCTGACGTTCGCCTTCAGCGGGGCGGTGATGCTGGTGGTGGACGTGACGGCCGGCCGGTCCGGGGGCATCGCCTCGGGTGGCGGGACGTTTCTGGTCTGCCTCGGGCTGTGGGGTCTGCTCCCCCGTCTGGTGGGCCGCGCGGGTACCGAGGACGACCGCCGGGGCGTGCCCGGGCCGTCGCCCCGGCCGGCGCCGCTGCGCGAGACCATCGGGCGGCCGTCCGGCCTGCGTCCGCCGGCCCCGCGCCGCGCGGGGCCGGCCCGGAACCGCTGAGCCCCCACACGGCCGTCCTCCCCGGCCGGGCGCGCCGGGTCACCCGGGGTGCCCCGGATCCCCCTCTAGGGTTCCTGCTGTCCCGCGGCCGGGACCGGCTCGGCCGGTACGGTCCACGGGATCTCCACGGACACCGTCTTGCCGCCCTCACCCGTGGGCCGGATCCTCAGCCGGCCACCGCACTCCGCGGTCAGCCACCGGATGATGACCAGCCCCCGCCCGTTGTCCTGCTGCACCGCGGCGGGCAGTCTGCGGGGGAACCTGGGGTGGCTGTCGGTGACGGCGACGTACAGCCGCTCGTCGCGGACGAGGCCGACGTCCACCCGGAAGGTCGGGGACTGCCCGAAGGTGTGCTGCACGGCGTTGGTGGCCAGTTCGGAGACGATCAGCCGGACGCTGTCGGACACCTCCGCGTCGGCCGGCATGCCCCACTCCGCCAGGGCGCCCGCCACATGGGCCCGGGCCGCGGAGACCGAGGCGGGATCGCTCGGCAGAGTGACGGATGATTCCAGGTGGTCTGCCATGGCGAGTCGTCCCTTTCCACGGGACCGCGGTCCGACACGGAGCGGATGGTTGGAGTACGGTCCCGCACTGGTGCTTCGTCGCCAGACTGCCACCCCGGCGGGGTGAAGGGCGCCGATCCACCGGGATATGCATATATCTGTCGCTCAATGCGGTGAACTCTGCCACGGGAGAGCGTATTTGGGCGGCACGCAAGGAGTAGGGGGAGACCATGCAGCACGGTCCCGTCGTGCGTCGCCGGAAACTGGGTGCCGAGCTGCGTGCGCTGCGCACCTCGGCCGGACTCACCAGCGGTGAGGCGGCCGGGCTGGTGGGCTGGCACCAGTCCAAGGTGAGCCGCATCGAGACGGGCACCAGCGGGGTGAAACCGGCCGACGTACGGTTACTTCTCGACGCCTACGGAGTGGGCGACGCCCAGCTGCGGGACCTGCTGATGGTGCTGGCCGGCACGGGCGACGCCGACGGCCGGCACCACTGGTGGCACGCCTACCGCGGGGTACTGCCGCCCACCTACCGGGACTTCATCAGCCTGGAGTCGCAGGCCGGCGCGATGCGCACCCTGGAGACGACGGTGGTGCCGGGCCTGCTGCAGACCCCGGAGTACGCGCGCGAGGTGACCCGGGCCGCGCTGGAGGGCGTGTCGGAGGAACGGCTCGACACCCTGGTGGAGGTGCGGCTGGCCCGGCAGGACGTGCTGTTCGGGGAGCAGCCGCTGGAGCTGACCGCGGTGCTGGACGAGGCGGTGCTGCGTCGTCAGGTCGGCGGTCCCGGGGTGATGGCCCGCCAGCTGAACCGGCTGACGGAGGCCGCGCGCCTGCCTCATGTCCGGTTACAGGTACTGCCGTTCACCGCCGGGGCGCACATCGGCGTTACCGGCCCTTTCGTCATCTTTTCGTTCTCGCGCACATCCGACTTGGATGTGGTGGTTCTCGACCACTTGACGAGTAGCCTCTATCTGGAGCGGAAAGAAGACCTCCGGGCGTATCTGGAGGCCTTCGACGCCCTGTCGATCCACGCCCTTTCACCCGAGGACTCGTTGGATTTCATCGCCGGGACAGCCGCCGGCGCGTAAGGAGGCACGATGCCTGCACCGCCTCGGACCATTCCTTCCAGTACCGATCTGCCCGGTGTGCGGTGGCTGCGCAGCAGCTACAGCACGGGCGCCAACAACTGTGTCGAGACGGCCCGGCCCGCGGACGGCCCCTGGGCCGGACTGCTCGCCGTGCGTGACTCCAAGAACCCGGCCGGACCCGCGCTGGCCTTCTCCCCCGGGAGCTGGGCGCGCTTCGTCGCCGGGACGGGCTGAACGGCCCCTCGGCCACCGGCCCCTCCACCCGCCGGGCGACGCACGGCCGTGCCACGCCGACTCATGGCCGCGTCTCGCCGATCACCTGTACAGCGCGTCCGATCTCCGCCCCGGACAGGTCCGCGCGGGCGGTCAGTCTGAGCCGTGACACGCCGTCGGGCACGGAAGGAGGACGGAAGCAGCCCACGGACAGACCGGCCGCCCGGCAGTCGGCCGCCCATCGCACGGCCTGCTCCGGGGACGGAGCCCGCACGGAGACGACCGCGGCGTCGGGACGCACCGCGTCCAGGCCCGCGGCCGTCAGCCGGGCGTGCAGCTCGCGCGCCACGGCGTGCGCCCGGGCCGCCCGTTCCGGCTCGCGGCGCAGCAGGCGCAGGGCCGCCAGCGCGGCGCCCGCCGCGGCGGGCGCCAGGCCCGTGTCGAAGATGAACGTCCGCGCCGCGTTGACCAGATGCTCCGTCACCCGGGCGGGTCCGAGCACCGCACCGCCCTGGCTGCCGAGCGACTTGGACAGGGTGACCGTCACGACCACGTCGTCGGCACCCGCCAGCCCGGCCGCGTGCGGCGCGCCGCGGCCGCCCGAGCCGAGGACCCCCAGGCCGTGTGCGTCGTCGAGCACCAGACCCGCGCCGTGCTCCCGGCAGGCCGCGGCGAGCGCGGTGAGCGGGGCGGCGTCCCCGTCCACCGAGAACACCGTGTCGGACACGGCGACGGCGGGCCCGTCGTGGCCCGCGAGCGCCTTGCGCACCGCCTCCGGATCGGCGTGCGCCGCCACCTGCGTGGTCCCGCGGGCCAGCCGGCAGCCGTCGATGAGGGAGGCGTGGTTGCCCGCGTCGGAGACGATCAGAGAGCCGTGCGGGGCCAGCGCGGTGACCGCGGCGAGGTTGGCGGCGTAACCGGACGAGAAGACCAGCGCCGACTCGTGGCCGCAGAACGCGGCCAGTTCGCGCTCGAGCTCGGCGTGCAGTTCGGTGGTGCCGGTGACGAGCCGGGAGCCGGTCGCGCCGCCGCCCCAGGTGCGGGCGGCCCGCGCCGCCCCCTCGGTCACCTCCGGGTGGCGGGCCAGGCCCAGGTAGTCGTTGCTCGCCAGGTCGACGAGCGGAGCATCGGCCGGGCGCGGACGCAGCGTCCTGACGAGACCGGCGCGGCGGCGTGTCCGCGCCTGTTCCTCGATCCAGCCGAACGCCATGGCCCCTCCGGTCCTTTGTAGGCAGTGCACAGACACTAGCGGGAGCGGCCCGGGAGCACCGTGTGGTGATACCCACACGCCCGAGCGGGTCTGTTGTCCGAAGTCTCCTTGGCCCGGGGCGGTCGAGTAGGACAGGATCGGCTTTCATGGACCTGCTGAACACGCTGGTGGACAAGGGGCTTCGGCGCGAGACGCCGACCCGCGAGGAAGCTCTGGCCGTCCTCGGGACGTCGGACGACGAGCTGCTCGACGTGGTGGCCGCGGCCGGGAAGGTGCGGCGGCACTGGTTCGGGCGCCGCGTGAAACTGAACTATCTGGTCAACCTCAAGTCCGGGCTCTGTCCGGAGGACTGCTCCTACTGCTCCCAGCGGCTCGGCTCCACGGCCGGCATCCTCAAGTACACGTGGCTGAAGCCCGACGAGGCGTCCAAGGCCGCCGCGGCCGGTCTCGCGGGCGGGGCCAAGCGGGTCTGCCTGGTGGCCAGCGGCCGCGGCCCGACCGACCGGGACGTCGACCGGGTCTCGGACACCATCAGGGCCATCAAGGACCAGAACGAGGACGTCGAGGTGTGCGCCTGTCTCGGCCTGCTCTCCGACGGCCAGGCGGAACGCCTGCGGGAGGCCGGGGCGGACGCCTACAACCACAACCTGAACACGTCAGAGGCGACCTACGGGGACATCACCACCACCCACACGTACGCCGACCGGGTGGACACGGTGCGCAAGGCGCACGCGGCCGGTCTGTCGGCCTGCTCCGGGCTGATCGCGGGCATGGGCGAGAGCGACGAGGACCTCGTCGACGTGGTGTTCGCCCTGCGCGAGCTGGACCCGGACTCGGTGCCGGTCAACTTCCTGATCCCGTTCGAGGGCACCCCGCTCGCCGAGCAGTGGAACCTCACCCCGCAGCGCTGCCTGCGGATCCTGGCGATGACCCGGTTCGTGTGCCCGGACGTCGAGGTGCGCATCGCCGGCGGCCGCGAGGTGCAGCTGCGCAGCATGCAGCCGCTCGCGCTGCACCTGGCCAACTCGATCTTCCTGGGCGACTACCTCACCAGTGAGGGCCAGGCGGGCCGGGCCGACCTGGAGATGATCGCGGACGCCGGGTTCGAGGTGGAGGGCGCCGACCAGGTGACCCTGCCCGAGCACCGCACGGGCGGCGGCTGCGGGGGCCACGGCGCCGGGGACGTGTGCGGGTCCGCGGCGTCCGGCGAGCCGGCGTCCTGCGGTGCGGGCGGCTGCGGTCCGGCCGCCGGGCACGCGTGCGGTGACGCGGCGCCGGAGACCGTCCCGGCGGCCGAGGAGCCGCGCCCCGACCTGGTCGCGGTCCGCCGCCGCGGTGCCGGAACGGACCTCGCTCCCAATGCCTGAGCGGTCGGTCGCCGAGCTGCTGGCGCTGGACCGGCAGCACGTCTGGCATCCGTACGGGCCCATGCCGGGCCGTCAGGAACCGCTCGTCGTGGAGTCGGCGAGCGGGGTGCGGCTGCGGCTCGCGGACGGCTCGGGCGAGCTGGTCGACGGCATGGCCTCCTGGTGGTCGGCGATCCACGGCTACAACCACCCGGTCCTCAACGAGGCCGCCCGTGACCAGCTCGGGCGGATGAGCCACGTGATGTTCGGCGGGCTCACCCATGAGCCCGCGGTACGGCTGGCGAAGCTCCTTGTCGACATGTCGCCCGAGGGGCTGGAGCACGTCTTCCTCGCGGACTCCGGGTCCGTGTCCGTCGAGGTCGCGGTCAAGATGTGCCTGCAGTACTGGCGTTCGCTGGGCCGCCCCGGGAAGCGGCGGCTGCTGACCTGGCGCGGCGGCTACCACGGGGACACCTGGCAGCCGATGTCGGTGTGCGACCCGGAGGGCGGGATGCACGGGCTGTGGGCGGGTGTCCTGCCCCGGCAGGTGTTCGCCGACGCGCCGCCCGCGGAGTACGACGAGGCGTACGCGCAGGGGCTGCGGGAGCTGATCGGGCGGCACGCGGCGGAGCTGGCCGCGGTGATCGTCGAACCGGTGGTGCAGGGCGCGGGCGGGATGCGGTTCCACTCCCCCGCCTACCTGCGGGTGCTGCGGGAGGCGTGCGACGAGCACGGAGTGCTGCTCGTCCTCGACGAGATCGCGACCGGCTTCGGACGCACCGGCGCGCTGTTCGCGGCGGACCACGCCGCCGTGACCCCGGACGTGATGTGTCTGGGGAAGGCGCTGACCGGCGGCTACATGTCGATGGCGGCCACGCTGTGCACCGCGCGGGTGGCCGACGGCATCTCGCGCGGCGAGGTGCCGGTGCTCGCCCACGGGCCCACCTTCATGGGCAACCCGCTGGCGTCCGCCGTGGCCTGCACGTCGGTCGAACTGCTGCTCGGACAGGACTGGCTCGCCGAGGTCAAGCGGATCGAGGCGGGGCTGCGCGAGGGGCTGGCTCCGGCCGCGGATCTGCCGGGCGTGCGTGACGTGCGGGTCCTCGGCGCCATCGGCGTCGTCCAGCTCGACCGCCCGGTCAACATGACCGCGGCGACCGCCGCGGCCGTCCGCGAGGGGGTCTGGCTGCGGCCGTTCCGCGACCTGATCTACACCATGCCGCCGTTCGTCACGCACGACGTCGACGTGGCGCGGATCGCCCGGGCGGTGTGCGCCGCCGCCGAGGAGGGCTGACGTGGCGGTACTGGTGGTCACGGGCACCGGGACCGAGGTGGGCAAGACGGTGGTGACGGCCGCGGTCGCCGCCGCCGCGCTGGCCGCAGGCCGGTCGGTCGCCGTGCTGAAGGCGGCGCAGACGGGCGTGCGGCCGGGCGAGCCCGGCGACGTCGAGGAGGTGCTGCGGCTGGCCGGCCCGGTGACGGCGGCCGAGACACGGCGCTACCCCGAGCCGCTGGCCCCGGCCACGGCGGCCCGGCGGGCGGGCCTGGCCGCGGTGCGTCCGCACGACGTCGCCGAGCGTGCCGCCGCGCTGGCCGCCGGGCACGACCTGGTGCTGGTGGAGGGCGCGGGCGGCCTGCTCGTCCGGTTCGACGCGGCCGGCGGCACGCTCGCGGACGCGGCCGCCCTGCTGTCGGCACCGGTGCTGGTGGTGGCGTCGGCGGGACTGGGCACGCTGAACGCCACCGAACTGACGGCGCGTGAACTGGACCGCCGGGGCCTGGAGGCGGCGGGCGTCGTCATCGGCAGCTGGCCCGGGGCGCCCGGCCTGGCCGCGCGCTGCAACCTGGCGGACCTGCCGGAGGTGAGCGGGCTTCCGCTGCTGGGCGCGGTCCCGGCCGGGGCGGCGGCCCGGCCCCCGGACGCCTTCCGGACGGCCGCACCCGGCTGGCTGGCCCCGCGCCTGGACGGGACGTGGGACGCGGAGGCGTTCCGGGCCCGCGAGGCTCCCTGACCGCGCCTCCGGACCGCCGAAGGGGGTGCGGGAGGGGCGCCGCGGGGGAGAATTGCGGTACGCCCGTCCAGGGAGGTCCTCATGCGCCTACGGTCCGCCCGCCCCGCCGGTCAGAGCCGGGACTGCGTGCACCATCCGTTGTTCGCCCGCTGGTACGCCCGGGCGAGCGTGGCCGCCGAGTCCCGTATGGGGATGGCCCGGGTGCGGCGCCGCCTGCTCGACGGACTGTCCGGACGGGTGCTCGAGGTGGGCGCCGGCAACGGCCTGAACTTCGCGCACTATCCGGACACCGTCGCCGAGGTGGTGGCCATCGAACCGGAGCGCCGGCTGCGTTCCCTCGCCGTGGAGTCGGCGCTGCGCGCCCGGGTGCCGGTGGACGTGGCACCGGGAGCGGCGGAGGCCCTGCCCGTCAAGAGCGAGGCGTTCGACGCGGTGGTGGTGTCCCTGGTGCTGTGCAGCGTGCGGGACGTGCCCCGGGCGCTCGCGGAGTTCCGGCGGGTGCTGCGGCCGGGCGGCGAGGTGAGGTTCTTCGAGCACGGCAGCGGGGGCGGCCGCGCCATGCGGCTCACCCAGCGGGCGCTGGACCGGACGGTGTACCCGCCGTTGGCCGGCGGCTGCCACCTGGCCCGCGACCCGGTCGCGGCGCTGCGGGAGGCCGGGTTCGTCCTCGGGCCCTACCGGCGGATGCTGATGCCCGAGGAGGGGCCGGTGCTGCCCACGTCGTACTGCTCGCTCGGCACGGCGTGGCGCCCGGTGACGGACGCCTCGGAGCCTCCGGCGGAGCCGTCGGGGCCGGTCGGCGGACGTTGAGCGGGTCGCCCTTCGGGGCGCGGGGCACGCGGTACGGGGGGCGGGCGCGGGGCACGTGGTGCGGGGCGGCCGAACCGGGTGCCCCTTACACCGGCATCGGGGATCCGGCACCTGGGGCGGAGACGCTCCCGCACCCACGGGGGATACCGGGTGTGGACCACGTCACATTACCCTCGGGCGCGACGAACACGACGGGGCGCCCGGACGCCGTATCCGCGTCCACCCCGTCCACCCCCAGGAGGCGGTCTTGTCCACACCAGCTGCGGAGCACGCCCCCGGCCTCGCGTCGGCCGACGGGATCGCGGCCCGCGCCCGCGGCCTGACCAAGGCGTACGGATCGGGCGAGACCGCCGTGCTCGCCCTGGACTCGGTGGACGTGGACATCGTGCGCGGCCGGTTCACCGCCGTGATGGGGCCGTCGGGGTCGGGGAAGTCCACGCTCATGCACTGCCTGGCCGGGCTGGACACGGTGTCGGCGGGCCAGGTGTGGCTCGGGGACACCGAGATCACCGGCCTCCGGGACCGGGAACTGACCCGTCTGCGCCGCGACCGGATCGGGTTCATGTTCCAGTCGTTCAACCTCATCCCGACGCTGAACGCGCTGGAGAACATCACGCTGCCCATGGACATCGCGGGCCGGAAACCGGACGAGGGGTGGCTGGAGCAGGTGATCGAGACCCTGGGGCTGCGGGACCGGCTCGAGCACCGGCCCGCGCAGCTGTCCGGCGGCCAGCAGCAGCGGGTGGCCTGCGCCCGGGCGTTGGCGTCGCGGCCCGAGCTGATCTTCGCGGACGAGCCGACCGGCAACCTGGACTCGCGGGCCGGGCTGGAGGTGCTCGGCATGCTCCGCGAGGCCGTGGACCGGCTGGGCCAGACCGTCGTCATGGTCACCCACGACCCGGGCGCCGCCGCCCACGCGGACCTCGTGCTGTTCCTGGCGGACGGCCGCATCGTCGACGAGATGCCGCGGCCCACGGCGGAGGCCGTGCTGGAACGGATGAAGCGCTTCGACGTGATCCGCGCCAAGGCCGACGGCGAGGCGCCCCCGCCCGGAGCGGCACCCGGAGCGACACCTGAAGCGGCACCCGCAGCGGCCGCCGACGAGGGTACCGCCGCCGCCCCGGCGGAGCGGGCCGGACACGGCGAGGACTGAGACCGTGCTGAAGGCGACGCTGAGGAGCTTCCTCTCCCACAAGGGCCGGCTGCTGCTGTCGGCGCTGGCCGTCGTGCTGTCCGTGGCGTTCGTCGCGGGCAGCCTGATCTTCTCCGACACGGTCTCCCGTACCTTCGACCGTCTCTTCGCGTCCTCGTCCGCCGACGTCACCGTGACCCCCCGGGAGGACCTGCAGTCCTCGGTGCCGACGGGTGCGGTCCGCACCCTGCCGGCGTCGCTCGCCGAGCGGCTGTCGGCGCTCGACGGCGTCGCGTCGGGCCACCCGGACGTGGAGGCCGACAACATCACGGTGGTCGACGAGGACGACCGGTCGCTCGGCTCGACCACCGGGGCGCCCACCCTCGCCGTGGACTGGCACGTCAGCGAGCAGAGTGTCGTCGAGCTGACCTCCGGCAGCGCACCGCGCGGCCCCGGCCAGGCGGTCCTGGACGCGGACACCGCCGACTCCAAGGGCGTCGGGATCGGGGACACCCTGACGGTGCAGGCGCAGCCCGGTTCGTTCAAGGTGGAGATCGTCGGGATCGCGACGTTCACCACCACCAATCCGGGAGCGGCGCTGGTCTTCCTCGACCCCGGGGTCGCCGCGACCGAGCTGCTGGGCTCCGCCGACCTGGCGACCAGCATCTCCCTGACGGCCGCCCCGGGCGTGTCCGACGACGTGCTGAAGCAGCGGGTGACCGCCGAACTGGGGTCCGGCGCCTACGAGGTGCGTACCGCCGACGAGACCGCGCAGACGGCCGCCGAGCAGCTCGGCGGGTTCCTCGACGTGATCAAGTACGTCATGCTCGGATTCGCCGGGATCGCCGTACTGGTGGGCGTGTTCCTGATCGTCAACACGTTCTCGATGCTGATCGCCCAGCGCACGCGCGAGCTCGGGCTGCTCCGCGCGATCGGAGCCGACCGGCGGCAGGTGCGCCGTTCGGTGCTGACCGAGGCCGTGCTGCTGGGCGTGGTCGGCTCGACGCTGGGTCTGGCGGCGGGTATCGGGCTCGCCTTCGGCCTGATCGCGCTGATGAGCACCGTCGGGATGAACCTGAAGGCCGCCGAGATCGTCATCGGCTGGATCACGCCCGTGTCCGCCTATGCCGTCGGCGTGGGCGTGACCTTCGTCGCCGCCTATCTCCCGGCCCGCCGCGCGGCGGGCGTGTCGCCGATGGCGGCGCTCGCGGACGCCGAGATCGCCGGCGTGGGGCGGCCGTTGCGCACGCGCGCGGTGGCCGGTTCCGCGCTGGGGGCGCTGGGCGCCGCGGCCCTCGTGGGCTGCGCGCTGTCCGGGGAGACCTCGACCGCGGCGTCCCTGCTGGGCCTCGGCGTCGTCCTCACCCTGGTCGCCACGGTCGTCGCCGGGCCGCTGCTGGTACGGCCGGTGATCCGGGTGCTGGGGGCCGCCTTCCCGGTGCTGTTCGGTCCGGTGGGGCGGATGAGCCAGCGCAACGCCCTGCGCAATCCGCGCCGTACGGGTGCCACCGCGGCCGCACTGATGGTGGGGCTCGCCCTGGTCGGCGGCATGTCGGTGGCCAGCGCCTCGATGTCCCGTTCCTTCGACGAGCAGATCGACAAGACGCTGGGCGCGGACTTCGTCGTCCAGAACGCCAACTTCCTGCCCTTCTCCCAGGAGGTCACCGACCGGGTGCGGGACACGGAGGGCGTCGGGCTGGTGGTGCGGCAGCGGTTCGCCCCGCTGGCCGTGCACCTGCCGGACGGGGAGCGGATCGAGACGACCGCCGCCGGCTACGACGACGAGGTCGACGACGTCGCGAACGTCACCTACGCGAGCGGCGACACCGCGGCGGCCCTGGCCGACGGCAGCATCGCAATGGACGCGGACTTCGCCGAGGATCACGGCGTCCGCGTCGGCACCGCCGTCCCTGTCGAGTTCCCCGGCGGGCAGCGCACCGAGCTGACCGTGACCGCCCTCACGGACATGGCGGGCGGCGAGGGCTTCGGCATGCAGGGCGGGCTGTTCATGGGCATCGCCACGGTCGAGAAGTACCTGCCCGGCGGACAGGAGTCCTCGCTGTACGTGAACGCGGCGCCGGGCACGGAGGCGGACGTCCTGGGCGACCGCCTGGAGACGGCGCTCGAGCCCTACCCGCAGGTCCAGGCGCGCGACCAGGCCGAGTACAAGGACCTGGTGCACGACCAGATCGCGGTCCTGCTGTACCTCGTCTACGCCCTGCTCGGGCTGGCGATCATCATCGCGGTGCTCGGGGTGGTCAACACCCTCGCCCTGTCGGTGGTGGAGCGCACCCGGGAGATCGGACTGCTGCGGGCGATCGGACTGGCCCGGCGGCAGCTGCGGCGGATGATCCGGCTGGAGTCGGTGGTCATCGCGGTCTTCGGCGCGGTGCTCGGACTGGCGCTGGGCCTGGTGTGGGGCGTGTGCACGCAGCAGGTCCTGGCCCTGCAGGGCATGACCGCGTTCGCCGTCCCCTGGGGGACGATCGTCGCGGTGGTCGTCGGCTCGGCCGTGATCGGCATCGCGGCGGCCCTGCTGCCGGCACTGCGCGCGTCGCGGATGAACGTCCTGGAGGCCATCGCGCACGACTGAGGGCGGGCCGGAGTGCGGCGCGGGCGGGGCGCGGGCGGGTGGTCCGGATCGTGGAATTCCCCGGTGGGGGCGCGTGCCCCGTGCTGTGATCGGGGCATGAACGAGCTGCGCATACGGGCCGCCACGGCCGCCGACCTCGACGCCGTCCTGGCCTTCTGGAAGGTGGCCGCGGAGGGCACCAGCATCAGCGACGACCGGGCCGGCGTGGAACGGCTGGCCGCCCGGGATCCCGAGGCGCTGATCCTCGCCGAGCAGGACGGTGAACTCGCCGGGACGCTGATCGCCGGCTTCGACGGCTGGCGCTGCCACCTGTACCGGCTGGCCGTACACCCGGGGCGCCGCCGGCAGGGCGTCGCCTCCGCGCTGCTCGCGGCGGCGGAGGAGCGTTTCACGGCCCTGGGCGGGCGTCGGGCCGACGCGATGGTGCTGCGGGACAACACCACCGCTCACCTCGCCTGGAGCGCCGCCGGGTACGGGCCCGAGGAGCGGTGGCGGCGCTGGGTGAAGCCGCTCGGCGCGTGATCCACAGGCCACCGATCCGCCTTTTGCCCATCCTTTACTCTTGGATGGCCACTCGGTCCTCCATGAAAGGTTGTGTGCGTCCGCCCATGGGCGAGCCTCCCTGTACGCGCCGTCGCGCATGCGTCCCGGTCCTGTCCGACCATGGGACGGAGGTGTCCCGATGACCGAAGTGCTCCTCCTGCTGGTCGCGATCCTGCTCTCGCTCGCCTGCGGCGCGTTCGTCGCGGCCGAGTTCTCCCTCACCACGGTCGAGCGGGCCGAGCTGGAGCGCGCGGTCGAGCGCGGCGAACGGGGCGCCGCGGGTGCCCTCAAGGCCGTACGGAACCTGACGTTCCAGCTGTCCGGAGCGCAGCTCGGCATCACCGTCACCAACCTGGTGGTCGGCATGCTCTCGGAGCCGTCGATCGCGGCGCTGATCTCCGGGCCGCTGAAGGGCATCGGGGTGTCCGAGTCCGCGGCCCGCTCGCTGGCCCTGGTGATCGGCACGGCCCTGTCCACGGTGTTCCTGATGGTGGTCGGCGAGCTGGTGCCGAAGAACTGGGCGATCTCCTCGCCGCTCGCCGTCGCCAAGCGGGTGGGCAACGCGCAGCGCTGGTTCAGCGCCGCCTTCCGGCCCTTCATCACCCACCTGAACAACACGGCCAACCACATTGTGCGCCGCATGGGGCTGGAACCCGCCGAGGAGCTGGAGTCGGCGCGCGGACCGCAGGAACTCGCGGCGCTCGCCCGGCACAGCGCCAAGGAGGGCGCCCTGGAGCCGGACACCGCGGAGCTGTTCGTCCGCACCCTGAACCTGGCCGACCTCACCGCGGAGAACGTGATGACGCCCCGCGTCCAGGTCGTCGCCCTGGAGGTCCAGGCGACCTGCGAGGACGTGGCGAACGCGACGCGTGCCACCGGCCTGTCCCGGTTCCCCGTCTACCGCGGCACCCTCGACGCCGTGGTGGGCACCGCCCACGTCAAGGACGTCCTGGCGGTACCGGCCGAGCGCCGGGCGCGGGTGCCGGTGTCCGAGATGATGCGCGATCCGCTGCTGGTGCCCGAATCACTGACCGTCGACCGGCTCCTGGACCGGCTCTCCGGCCGTCGCACCATGGCCGTCGTCATCGACGAGTACGGCGGCACGGCGGGCGTCGCCACCCTGGAGGACATCGTCGAGGAGGTCGTCGGGGAGGTCCGCGACGAGCACGACCCGCACGAGACGCCCGACCTGGCGCGGGCCGGCGCCGACGAGGACGGGCACGCCCTGTTCTCGGCCGACGGCTCGGCGCGCATGGACCAGCTCACCCGGGTCGGCCTGCGTGCCCCGGAGGGTCCGTACGAGACGCTGGCCGGCCTGGTCGCCACCCGGCTGGGGCGGATACCGGCAGCCGGGGACGTGTGCGAGGTCTCCGGCTGGCGGGTCGAGGTGGTGGACGCGACCGGCCGCCGGGCCGCGCGCCTGCTGCTGCACGCGCCGCTCGACGACGGCACCCGCTCCTCCGACGGCGGCGGGGACGACGGCGGCCACGACGACGCGCCGGGCGGGAAACCCGCGACGGACGGCACCCGGGGCGGGCACCGGCACGACGACAAGGGGGCGCGGCGATGACCGCCGTACAGCTGCTGATCGGTCTGGCGACGCTCGTCGTCAACGCCTTCTTCGTGGGCGCCGAATTCGCGTTGATCTCGGTGCGCCGCAGCCAGATCGAGCCGCACGCCGACCGGGGCGACCGGCGCGCGCGGAGCGTGCTGTGGGGGCTGGAGCACGTGTCCGCGCTGATGGCGGCCGCGCAGCTCGGCATCACCCTGTGCACCCTGGTCCTCGGTGTGGTCGCCGAGCCGGCCATCGCGCATCTGCTGGAGCCGGTGTTCGAGGCCGTGGGCGTCCCCGCGGGCGCGGGGCACGCGGTGTCGTTCGTGATCGCGCTGACGCTCGCCACGTATCTGCACATGCTGCTCGGCGAGATGGTGCCGAAGAACGTCGCGCTGGCGGAGCCCACCCGCAGCGCCCTGCTGCTGGGCCCGCCGCTGGTGGCGCTCTCCCGCGCCCTGCGTCCGGTGATCTTCACCATCAACGCCTTCGCGAACACGCTGCTGAAGCTGCTGCGCGTCGACGTGCGCGACGAGGTCGTGGCGTCCTTCTCGGACGCGGAGCTGGCGCAGATCGTCAAGGACTCCGGTGAGGCCGGGCTGATCGACGACCGTGCGCGCGAGCGGCTGAACGACGCCCTGGAGCTGGGCCGCCGGCCGGTCCGGGACGTGGTGATGCCGCTGGAGCGGGTGGTGTACGCCCGCCTGGGTGTCACCCCGGAGGGGCTGGAGGCGCTGTCGGTGGAGTCCGGCTTCTCCCGCTTCCCGGTGGTGGACGAGGGGCGGCGGATCGTCGGCTACCTGCACGTCAAGGACGCGCTCGACGCCTCGCCCAGGGACATGCCGTTCCGGCTGCGGGACATGCGCCCCATCGCGCGGGTGCGGGAGAGCACCCCGCTGGACGACGTCATCACGGCCATGCGCGGCAGCCGGACGCACCTGGCGGCCGTGCTGGGCGCCGACGGGAAGCTGGCCGGGCTGGTCACCATGGAGGACGTGCTGCAGGAGCTGTTCGGGCAGCGGGCCTGAGCCCCTGGGCCGGAGCCGACCGACCGCTGGGTATGTGCACCGGATAGCATCGGTGGCGCCATGCAGACGAACCCCACCCACACCAGCCTGGTCGCGGTCGGCGACTCCTTCACCGAAGGCATGTCGGACCTCCTGCCCGACGGAACGTACCGGGGCTGGGCGGATCTGCTGGCCGCCCGGATGGCGGCCGTCACCCCCGGTTTCCGCTACGCGAACCTCGCCGTGCGCGGCAAGCTGATCCAGCAGATCGTCGACGAACAGGTGGACGTGGCGGCGGCCATGCGCCCCGACGTGATCACCCTCGTCGGGGGCCTCAACGACACGCTGCGCCCCAAGTGCGACATGGTCCGGGTCCGCGACCTGCTGACCGAGGCCGTGGAGCGGCTGGCCCCGAACTGCAAGCAACTGGTGCTGATGCGCAGCCCCGGCCGTCAGGGACCGGTGCTGGAGCGGTTCCGTCCGCGCATGGAGGCCCTGTTCGCCTGCGTCGAGGAACTCGCCGGACGGCACGACGCGCTGGTGGTGGACCTGTACGGGGCTCCCGCGCTCTCCGACCCCCGGCTGTGGGACGTGGACCGGCTGCACCTGACGGCCGAGGGGCACCGCCGGGTCGCGGAAGCGGTGTGGCAGACGCTGGGCCACCCGCCCGAGGACCCGGACTGGGCGATCCCGCCGGCGGCGACCCTGCCGTCGGGCTGGGCCTCCCGCCGGGTCGCCGACGTCCGCTTCGCCCGCCGGCACCTGCTGCCCTGGATCGGCCGCCGTCTGACCGGCCGCTCCTCCGGCGACGGCCTGCCGCCCAAGCGTCCCGACCTGCTGCCGTACGACCACGGGTGACCCCGGCCTTGGAGGTTCCGCCGAATCACCCCGTGGCGGCTGCCTGCAGGAACCGCCAGTAGACTCCGTACACGTGACTGCTGCGCCTGCCAAGCCCCGTATCCCGAACGTCCTCGCCGGACGTTACGCCTCCGCCGAGCTCGCCACGCTCTGGTCGCCCGAGCAGAAGGTGAGGCTGGAGCGGCAGCTCTGGCTCGCCGTGCTGCGGGCCCAGAAGGACCTGGGGATCGAGGTTCCGGACGCGGCGATCGCCGACTACGAGCGCGTCCTCGACCAGGTCGACCTGGCCTCGATCGCGGAGCGCGAGAAGGTCACCCGGCACGACGTGAAGGCACGGATCGAGGAGTTCAACGACCTCGCCGGGCACGAGCACGTCCACAAGGGGATGACCTCCCGGGACCTCACCGAGAACGTCGAGCAGCTGCAGGTCCGGCTGTCGCTGGAGCTGATGCGGGACCGCACCGTCGCCGTGCTGGCACGGCTGGGCAGGCTGGCCGGGGAGTACGGCGAGCTGGTCATGGCCGGGCGCTCGCACAACGTGGCCGCGCAGGCGACCACGCTCGGCAAGCGGTTCGCGACCGCCGCCGACGAACTGCTGGTGGCCCACGGCCGCGTGGAGGAACTGCTGGGCCGCTACCCGCTGCGCGGCATCAAGGGCCCGGTCGGCACCGCGCAGGACATGCTGGACCTGCTCGGCGGTGACACGGAGCGGCTGGCGGAGCTGGAGCGGCGGATCGCCGGGCACCTGGGCTTCTCCGAGGCGTTCACCTCGGTCGGCCAGGTCTACCCGCGGTCGCTGGACTACGAGGTGGTGACCGCGCTGGTGCAGCTCGCGGCGGCGCCGTCGTCGCTGGCGAAGACGATCCGCCTGATGGCGGGGCACGAGCTGGTCACCGAGGGCTTCAAGCCGGGCCAGGTCGGCTCGTCGGCGATGCCGCACAAGATGAACACCCGCTCCTGCGAGCGCGTCAACGGCCTGATGGTGATCCTGCGCGGCTACGCCTCGATGACCGGCGAGCTGGCGGGCGACCAGTGGAACGAGGGCGACGTGTCCTGCTCGGTGGTGCGCCGGGTCGCGCTGCCGGACGCGTTCTTCGCGCTCGACGGGCTGCTGGAGACGTTCCTGACCGTCCTCGACGAGTTCGGCGCGTTCCCCGCGGTCGTCGCCCGGGAGCTGGACCGCTACCTGCCGTTCCTCGCCACCACCAAGGTGCTGATGGGCGCGGTGCGCGCGGGCGTCGGCCGGGAGGTCGCCCACGAGGCGATCAAGGAGAACGCGGTCGCCACGGCGCTGGCGATGCGGGAGCAGGGCGCCGAGCGCAACGACCTGCTGGACAAGCTGGCCGCCGACGAGCGTCTGCCGCTGAGCCGGGCCGAGCTGGAGGAGCTGATGGCGGACAAGCTGTCCTTCACCGGTGCCGCGGCCGGCCAGGTCGCCGCCGTGGTGGGGCGGATCGACGCGATCGTCAAGCAGCACCCGGAGGCCGCGGGCTACTCCCCCGGGGCGATCCTCTGACCCGCTCCGTGCCCCGTTTCACCCGCGAGGAGCTGGAGGCCGCCCGTGACCGGCTGGTGCCGGACGTGGTCGCGGACGGCCTCGACGTCCTGTTCTGCGGCATCAACCCGGGCCTGATGACGGCCGCGACGGGCCACCACTTCGCCCGCCCCGGCAACCGCTTCTGGCCCGCGCTGCACCGCTCCGGGTTCACGCCGCGGCTGCTGGCGCCCGCGGAGCAGGAGGAGCTGCTGGGCTACGGGCTCGGCATCACCAACGTCGTGGCCCGGGCGACCGCACGGGCGGACGAGCTGACCGCGCGGGAGTACCAGGAGGGCGGGCGGCTGCTCGCGGAGAAGGTGGCCCGGCTGCGGCCCCGTTGGCTCGCCGTCCTGGGCGTCACCGCCTACCGGGTGGCGTTCGACGACCGCGCCGCCCGGGTGGGGCCGCAGGACCGCACGATCGGTGACACGCGGGTGTGGGTGCTGCCGAACCCGAGCGGGCTGAACGCCCACTGGACGCCCACGACCCTGGCGGAGGAGTTCGCCCGGCTGCGGGAGGCCGCGCGGGCGTAGCGCCCCCTGCCCACCCTCCCTGGGGCGGTCAGGCCGGTGGTATGTCGCTGACCACCGCCAGCAGCTGCACCCCGTCGGCGCCGTCCCGGTCGGCGACGGCCACCGCCGCCCACCGTCCCGTCCCCTCCACCTCCCACAGCCACGCCGTGGCCGCCCGGGCGCTCAGCCACGCCCAGGGCTCGGGTATCTCCTCCCGCTCGGTCCGCAGCAGGACCGTCTGCAGGTTCCACAGGCCGGGCCGGCCCCAGCGCGCCGTCAGCCGCTCCCGCAGGGCCTCGCACTCCGCCTCGATCTGCTCGACGGCCACCGCCCACGACGCCGGGTCGGCGCGCAGGGGGTGACTGCCCGCCAGCACCGCGACGTGGAGTCCCGGTCCCCGGGGACCACCGTGCGACGGGCCGTGGTCCGCCGGGAAGGGGCGGACGCACAGCTCGTCGAGGAGGGCCATGTGCCGGGCGATGTCCATGGGTTCCAGTAAACCCGCCGCCACTGACACTTGGCGGGGCGTCAGCAGGCCCCGGTCAGGCGTCCCGGCGGCGCAGGCTCCACGCGCCGGCCAGCAGGGCCGCCGCCGTCCACAGCGCGCTCACGGCAAGTCCCGCCCAGGGGCCGAGGATTCCGTCGTAGGACTGGTGGAGGATCACCTGGCCGGCCCGGTCCGGCAGGACGTCGGCGACCGTGCCGGACATGTCGCCGATCACGAAGGACACCATGAGGATGAACGGGATCAGCACGGACAGCGTCGCCACCTGGCTGCGCAGCACCGTGGCGAGCCCGGCGGAGAACAGCGCCATCAGCATCAGGTAGACGGCGCAGCCCACCACCGCGCGGACCTGCTCGCCGACGGTACCGCCCCGCCCTCGTGGACGCCGACCGTCTGCTGGAGTCGGCGCGGGCGTCGGGGGCGACGGTGGACGCCGAGGTGACCGGGCCGGTGGAGACGGTGCCGGGTCCGGTGTCCCGGGAGGGCTACCGCATCCTCCAGGAGGCGCTGACGAACGTGCTGCGGCACGCCGGGGCGGTCCCGGTGCGGGTACGGATCGGCGTCGCCGACGGCACGCTGTGCCTGGACGTGCGCAATTCGCTGCCGCGGGACGCTCCCGGCCACCGGGAGGGCAGCGGCCTGCGGGGCATACGGGAGCGCGCCGCGCTCCTCGGCGGACGCGCGTGGACGGGGCCCGAGCAGGGGAACTGGAGGGTACGCGCCGAGCTGCCGGTGGCCTGACTCGTCCGTCCCGACCGGTGCGCGGCCGCCGCGCCGCGCTTTGCGGTGTACGGCGGTGCCCGGGGCCCGCGATGGCCGGTGCCCGGTGACCCTCGGGTGCGGCGTGGTCCGGGGGACGCTCTAGGCTGTCCGCATGCCGGTCACCGTCCTGCTCGTCGACGACGAACCGCTGGTGCGCGCGGGTCTGCGGGCCGTGCTGGAGGCCCAGCCCGACATCGAGGTGGTCGGCGAGGCCGCCGACGGCGCGGCGGTGATCCCGCTGGTGCGGCAGCTGCGGCCGGACGTGGTGGCCATGGACGTGCGGATGCCTCTGATGGACGGCATCGAGGCCACCCGGGCCCTGCTGCGAACCTCCGGCACACCGCCGAAGATCCTGGTGGTGACCACGTTCGAGAACGACGAGTACGTCTACGACGCGCTGCGCGCGGGGGCCGACGGGTTCCTGCTGAAGCGGGCCCGCCCGGCGGAGATCGTGCACGCGGTCCGGCTGGTCGCCGAGGGCGACTCCCTGCTGTTCCCGGCCTCGGTGCGCCGACTGGCCGCCTCCTACGGGGCGGGTGAGCCGGAGGAGGACGCCCCGTCGTGGCCGACGCGGCTCACCGAGCGCGAGGCCGATGTGCTGCGGCTGATGGCGCGGGGACTGTCGAACGCGGAGATCGCCGCCCGGCTCGTCGTGGGGGCGGAGACGGTGAAGTCGCACGTCAGCAGCCTGCTCGGGAAGTTGGGGGCGCGGGACCGCACGCAGGCGGTGATCGCCGCGTACGAGTCGGGGTTCGTGACGCCCCGTTGAGGGCGTGGGCCGTGGGGGCCCGGGTGCCCGGAGGTCGCCGGGGTGCGCCGCGCCGAGTACGATCCGGCCAACACCCGCACGAGCTCGGAGGACGGACGGTGGGTCGGCTGACCGGCGGGGACCCCTCGCTGTTGCGGAGGATCAACTCCGCGGTGGTGCTCCACGCGTTGCGGTCCGCGGACTGTGCGACGCTGACCGAGATCAGTGGGGTCACAGGGCTGTCCCGGCCCACTGTCGAGGGCGTCGTGGAGGGCCTCATCGAGGCCGGACTGGTCGCGGAGAAGGCCGCCGAGGAGGGCACCGCCCGGCGGCAGGGGCGGCCGGCCCGCCGGTTCCGGTTCCGTACCGAGGCCGGGCATCTGCTGGGCCTGGAGATCGGCCCGCACCGGGTGAGCGCCCTGCTGTCCGGACTGGACGGGCGGATCATCGGGGCCCAGGCCAAGGAGGTGCGGGAGACGGCGACGGCCGACGAGCGGCTGGAGCGGCTGCGGACGGCCGTGACCGAGCTGCTGCGCCGCGCCGGGGTCGCCCGGGACTCGCTGCGTGCCGTGGGTGTCGGCACGCCCGGCATCGTCGAGGCGGACGGCACGGTGCGGCTGGGCACGGCCCTGCCCGGCTGGACGGGGCTGGGGCTGGGCGAGCGGCTGGGCCGTTCCTTCCCCTGCCCGGTGCTGGTGGAGAACGACGCCAACGCGGCCGTGGTCGCCGAGCACTGGAAGGGCGCGGCGACCGATTCCGACGACGTCGTCTTCGTGCTGGCCGGGCTGAGTCCGGGCGCCGGTGCACTGATCGGCGGCCGGCTGCACCGGGGCTATGGCGGGGCGGCCGGGGAGATCGGCGCGCTGCACCTGCTGGGCCGGGAGGTGACCCCGGAGACGCTGCTGTCCACCACGGACGAGCCGCTGCACCCGCTGGACGAGCAGGCGGTCGCCCAGGTCTTCGCGCAGGCGCGGGAGGGCGATCTGCGGGCGGTCGCGGCCATGGAGCGCTTCATCCAGCGGCTGGTCCACGACGTGGCAGCGCTGGTGCTGGCCCTCGACCCGGAGCTGGTGGTGATCGGCGGCTGGGCGGCCGGCCTGGACGGTGTGCTGGCGCCGCTGCGCCGCGAGCTGGCCCGCTACTGTCTGCGCCCGCCCAAGGTGGCCCTGTCCCTCCTCGGGGAGGCGGTGGTCGCCACCGGTGCGCTGCGGCTGGCCCTGGACCACGTGGAGCAGCAACTCTTCGCCGTCGAGGGGGCGGTGACGGCCCGCCGGTAGGCGAGGGTCCGCCGGTTGGTCACGCCCGCCGGTGGCGGCCTGCGGGCAAGCGGTCCGGGGGGGTGCGTCCGCGCACGGCGTGCGCGCGTCCGCCCCGGGGCACCGTCGTGTGACGGCGGTCCGGGGGGCGGAGGCGGTGGTCAGGAGGCGTGGCGTTGTGGGCCGTGGTGGATCTCGACGCCGCCGGAGTCACCGAAGGTGAGCCGGCAGGTGTCGGCCCGGTAGGTGGCCACGGACAGCGCGGCCGTGCGGCTCCGGGCGACGAAGCGGGTGGTGACGACGAGGACGGGCGCGCCGGGCAGGCGGTCCAGTTCCCGGGCGTCGTCGGCGCGGGCGGAGCCCAGCTCCACGGCGTTCTCCTGCCGCTCCAGTTCGAGGCGCTGCAGCTCCCGCAGGACCGCACGCGCGCGGGCCGGACCGGACGGGGCGTCGATGCCGGAGAGGTCGGGCACGGAGGACGCGGGGATGTACAGCAGTTCGGCGGCGACGGGCTGGCCCTGCGACACACGCGAGCGGCGCACGGTGTGGACGGGCTCGTCCTTGCCGGTCGCCAAAGCCTCGGCGATCGCGGCGGACGGGACCTCCAGGGTGCTGTCGAGGGTCTGCCAGGCGTCGTCGGGGCCGCCGGGCCAGGCGTGCTGCTGCGTACCCACGGACACACCCACGCGCGGGGGTGCCACCGTCGTGCCGACGCCGCGGCGGCGCTGCAGTCTGCCTTCGAGTTCGAGCTGCTCCAGGGCCTGACGGAGGGTGGCGCGGGCGACACCGAAGCGGGCCGCGAGATCGCGTTCGTTGGGCAGGATCTCACCCACGGAGAACTCGGTCTCCAGCGCTTCGCTGAGCACGGTCCTGAGATGCCAGTACTTCGGTTCCGGCACCGTTTCCAGCTGCGTGGTCCCCACCCTGTCCTCCGCGTTCGCCGTGTGCGGCGGCGTTTTAGCGCCCTTGTTTATTAAAGGTTGTTGCACTTATCAGCGACCATAGGGCGGCCCACACCCTTGGTCAATACCAATCGACCCGGCGGCGGGGCCCGGCCGGGCCGCCCGGCGCCCGGAGCGCAGGCGGGCGGCGCTATCCGATGTGGGCCAGGGAACGGAGCTTGTCGGGGTTGCGGATGATGTAGAGGGTCTGGATGCGGCCCTCGGCCACGTCCACCTGGAAGACGGAGTCGGGCCTGCCGCCGGACAGGACGAGCACGGCCGGCCCCCCGTTGACCTCCAGGAAGCGCACGGTGACGTCGGGGACGCCCTTGCCCGCGACGCCGGTGAGGAAGCGGGCCACGTGGTCGGCGCCGTGCAGCTCGCGCAGGGGTGCCCGGGCCTTGCCTCCGCTGTCGCCGACGAGGCGCACGTCGGGGGCGAGCAGTTCCAGGAGCTGCTCCAGGCTGCCGCCGGCCGCGGCGGTCAGGAAGCGCTCGGTGAGGTCGCGACGCCGGGCGGGATCGACCTCGTAGCGCGGGCGCCGCTCGTCGACGTGCCGGCGGGCGCGCCCGGCGAGTTGGCGCACCGCCGGTTCGGCGCGGTCCAGCAGGGCGGCGATCTCCGCGTACGGATAACCGAAGACCTCCCGCAGGACGAAGACCGCGCGTTCCAGCGGCGACAGGGACTCCATGACGACCAGCACGGCGAGCGAGACGGAGTCGGCGAGCACGGCCCGTTCGGCGGTGTCGGGTACGGCCTCGCCGAACTCGGTGACGTACGGCTCGGGCAGCCACGGGCCGACGTAGGTCTCGCCGCGCGCCTTGATCTGGCGCAGCCGGTCGATGGCGAGGCGGGTGGTGACGCGCACCAGGAAGGCACGCGGTTCGCGCACCTCGGAGCGGTCGCCGTGCGCCCAGCGCAGCCACGCGTCCTGGACGACGTCCTCGGCGTCGGCCACGCGGCCCAGCATGCGGTAGGCGACGCCCAGGAGGACGGGGCGGTGCTCTTCGAAGGCGTCGGTCACGGTGTCGTCGCTCACCGGGCCATCCCAGCCGACGGGACGGGACGGTGTCCAGGCCGGACCGCCGCGCCCGGGGGCGGCGAGGGCGCGTCCGTGCCGTGGGAGGCAGGATCCGGGCACGGCGTGCGGAGGGGATGCGGCACCGGGGGCTACCCGTCGGTAGTAATTGCTGACAAGCTGTCTCACGGCGTCAGGCGGCGTCCGGGGTCCGGCACCGCGCCCGGACCACGAGATCCGGCCCACGGGTCCCCGGCCCACGAGTCCCAGACGAGGAGCACCCATCATGTCCGCGACCGTCTCCTTCAAGGTCACCACCCCGCACGGCCCGCACACCGTGACCCTGTCCCACACGCGCGCGGGCCGAGGCGAACCGCTCCTCCTGCTGCACGGCATCGGCCATCACCGGCAGGCCTGGGACCCCGTGGTGGACATCCTCGCGACGGAGCGCGAGGTGATCGCCGTGGACCTGCCGGGGTTCGGCGCCTCCCCCGCGCTGCCCGACGGCCTCCCCCACGACCTGCCGACCATGAACGCCGCCCTCGGCGCCCTCTGCGCGGAGCTGGAGATCGGCCGGCCCCACGTGGCGGGCAACTCGCTCGGCGGTCTGCTGGCGCTGGAGATGGGCCGGGCGGGGCTCGCACGGTCCGTCACCGCGCTCTCCCCCGCCGGTTTCTGGACGCAGACCGAGCGGCGCTACGCCTTCGGCGTGCTGATCGCGATGCGGCGCCTCGCGGAGCGGATGCCGCAGCCGCTGGTCGAGCGGCTCGCCCGGTCTGCGGCCGGCCGCGCGGCCCTCACCAGCACCATCTACGCCCGCCCCGGGCGCCGCGCGCCGGAGGCCGTGGTCGCCGAGACGCTCGCGCTCGCCGGGGCGCCCGCGTTCGCCGAGACCCTGCGGGCCGGCACCACCGTCCGCTTCACCGACGACGTGCCCGGCATCCCCGTCACCGTGGCCTGGGGCGCCAAGGACCGGCTCCTCGTACCCCGTCAGGGGGTGCGGGCGAAGCAGATGATCCCCCGCGCCCGGCTGGTGCGGCTGCCGGGCTGCGGCCACGTGCCGATGAACGACGACCCGGCGCTGGTCGCGCGCGTCCTCCTCGACGGCAGCCGCTGACGCCTCCGGCGCGGGCGGGCGGACGGACTGCGGGAGCCCTCGCGCACGGACGGACTTCGGGCAACCCTCCCGCGCGGGCGGACGGCTCGTGGGCGGACGGCTCGTGGGCGCCCTCCGCGCGGGCGGACGCGCCACGGGCACCCTCCCGCACGGGCGGACGGCTCGCGGGCGCCCTCCCGCGCGGGGACGGATCTGCCCGGCACCGCCGCCGGTGAGTGCGTCGCCCGCCCGTCCGGCGACTGCGCCGCCCGCGCGGAGGGACGCGCCACGGACGCCCTCCCGCGCGGGCGGACGCACTGCGGGCGCTCTCGCACGAGGGCGGGCGGCTCGCGGACGCCCTCCCGCGCAGACGGAAAGATCGCGGCGCGGCGCCGGGCCGCTGCGTGCGGCGCCCGACCGGCCGCTGCCTGCGCCGCCGGCGGGGCCCGCCCGCGTGCGAACCGGTTGTTCACACGGAGTTCGGGTGCGTGCCGCGCCGCCCGAGTACATCTGACGGCGCACACTGACCGGATCCCGCTCCTGGAGGCGCAGTCCATGTCGCACCGTCAGTTCCCCGCCCGCCGCACCGTGCTGCGCGGCTCGGTCGCGGCCTCCGCGGCCCTGGCCCTCTCCCCCGCCCTCGGGCAGGCCCCCGCCTTCGCCCGGTCCGGACGCCCGGGCGCGCCCTGGGGTGTGCAGAGCGGCGAGGTCACCCACGACTCCGGGCTGGTGTGGGTGCGCTCGGACCGGCCCGCCCGCATGCTGGTGGAGACCTCGCCGACGGAGTCGTTCCGCAACCCGCGGAGGTGGCACGGCCCGCTGCTCGATGCCGGCACGGACTTCACCGGCACCGCCCGGCTGCGCGGGCTGTCGCCGGGTCAGCGGATCCACTACCGCGTGACGCTGTCCGACCCGGACGACCCGCGCCGCACCGGCGCACCCGTCACCGGCACCTTCCGCACCGCGCCGGTGCGCCGGCGGGACGGCGTCCGGTTCGTGTGGTCGGGCGACCTGGCCGGGCAGGGCTGGGGCATCAGCCCCGACCTCGGCGGCTACCGGATCTTCGACGCCATGGACCGGCTGGACCCGGACTTCTTCCTGTTCAGCGGCGACACGATCTATGCCGACGGACCGATCGCGCCCACCCAGTCGCTGCCCGACGGCAGCCTGTGGCGCAACATCACCACCGAGGAGAAGACCAAGGTCGCCGAGTCCCTGGCGGAGTTCCGCGGCGCCTTCCGCTACAACCTGCTCGACGAGAACCTGCGCCGGTTCAACGCCCGGGTGCCGTCCGTCGTCCAGTGGGACGACCACGAGGTGCGCAACAACTGGTACCCGGGCCAGCGGATCGCCGACACGGACACCCGGTACACGGAGAAGCGCGTCGACGTGCTGGCGGCCCGGGCCCGGCGCGCCTTCGGCGAGTACTTCCCGACGTCCGTTCCCCGGCCCGGCGCGCGCGAGGGCCGGATGTACCGGGTGCTGCGGCAGGGTCCGCTGCTCGACGTGTTCGTGCTGGACATGCGCACCCATCGCAACGCCAACTCCCCCGGCCGCCAGACCGTGGACCCGCAGGGCATCCTCGGCCGTGAGCAACTGGACTGGCTGAAGCGGGAGCTGGCACGGTCCCGGGCGGTGTGGAAGGTGATCGCGGCGGACATGCCGATCGGGCTGGTGGTGCCGGACACCACCGAGGGGCGGCAGCACGTGGAGGCGGTGGCCCAGGGTGATCCGGGGGCGCCGCTCGGGCGCGAGCTGCAGATCGCGGAACTGCTGCGGTTCGTGAAGCACCGGCGGATCACCGGCACGGTGTGGCTGACAGCCGACGTGCACCACACCTCGGCACAGCACTACCGGCCGGAGCGGGCGGCGTTCGGCGACTTCGAGCCCTTCTGGGAGTTCGTCTCCGGGCCCCTCAACGCCGGGGCCTTCCCCGCGGTGGCACTTGACGGGACCTTCGGCCCGGAGCGGGTGTTCGTCAAGGCTCCCACCACGTCGAACGTCTCGCCCGCCGGCGGGTACCAGTTCTTCGGCCAGGTCGACATCGACGGCGACAGCGGGGAGCTGACGGTCCGGCTGCGGGAGCAGGACGGCACCGTGCTGTACACGAAGCGGCTGGTGCCGGGGCGGGTCGGGCAGTGACAGAGACCCGCGCGGCGAGGGCCGCAATCAGGACATAAGAACTCTTTACCCACCGGTCACAGCACGTTCGTGATCACGAAACACGCTGCCACCACAGTGGTCGCATGAGCCGAGACATGTCCGATGTGACGCCCACCGCCCCCGAGGGCCGCGCCGCCCTCCGCCCGGCCGCCTCCGCAGGCACGTTCAGAACGCTGCTGCGGAGTTGGCGGACACGGCGCCACGGACACGCACCACCGGAACACGGTCACGCACCACCGGAACCGGATACCGGAGCCGCCCGCCCCGAGGGTGCCCTGTGGCGGATGCGGACGACGGTGGAGGACCGGCCGGGATCGCTGGCCGCGCTGTGCACGGCGCTCGCCGGGCGGCAGGTCGACATCCTGAGCCTGCAGACGCACCCGCTGGGCGCCGCCACGGTGGACGAGTTCCTGCTGCGCGCCCCGGCCGGCCTGGCCGGCGCCGACCTCTCGGCGGCCGTGACGGCCGCCGGGGGCGCGGACACCTGGATCGAGCGGGCCGACGCGCACGACCTCGTGGACACCCCCACCCGGGTGCTGGGGCTGGCCGCCCGCACCGCGGTGGACGCCGCCGAACTCCCGCTCGGCCTACGCCAGTTGTTGGGACGCTGCACGATCCGCTCGCTGCCCGCCGCGTCACCGGCCGGACGCACGGCGGGCGGCGCCCCGGTGGAGGACGCCCTGGACGACACCGTGATGCGGCTGCGGGCCCCCGACGGCGGGACGATCATCGTCGAGCGGCCTCATCTGCCGTTCACCCCCACGGAGTTCGCCCGGGCCCGGGCGCTGGTGGAACTGGACGCCCGGCTCGGCCCGCGGCTGCCTCCCGGCCGGGACGTGCTGACGCTGGCCGAGGGCAGGGACATCACCGTGCGCCGCGCGGACACCTCCGACGTCCCCGCCGCGCGGGAGATGCACGAGCGGTGCTCGGCGCAGACCCTGCGGATGCGCTACCACGGCCCGGTCGGCGACGCCGACCGCTACCTGCGCCACCTGCTCGGCCCCCGCTTCGGCCGCACCCTCGCCGCGCAGACCGCCTCGGGCCGCATCGTCGGCCTGGGCCACCTGCTGTGGGACGGCGACGAGACGGAGGTGGCCCTGATCGTCGAGGACGCCTGGCAGCACCGGGGCATCGGCGGTGAACTGCTAGGGCGGCTGGTGGCGATGGCCGTGGAGGCGGGCTGCGCCCACGTCTACGCCGTGACGCAGGCGTCCAACACCGGCATGGTCGCCGCCATGCGCGGGCTGGGCCTCCCCCTCGACTACCGGATCGAGGAAGGCACCCTGGTCATCACCGCGCAGCTGGACGCCGCCCCGGCCGCGCCGGGCCGCGAGCCGCACCCGGCGGGGACCACTCGGGACGTCCCCGTGCCCGGGAAGCGCATCGTCCGGCCGTGACGCCGGGGGCGGCCCCGAGCGACGGCCGACGGGCGGCCGGGGCATCTCCGCGGCGGCGTCGTCCCCGTCCGTCCCCGTCCGTCCGCGTCGGACGGACGGGGACGGCCCCGTGCGGGAGCCGGCGGGCGTACCGGACCGTCTGCCCCCGTGCGGCAGCCGTCGAGCGTGCCGGAGGTCGTCGGCGGCATCGCCCTCCCCGCGGCAGACAGCCGAGGACAGCGCGTACGGTGGCCGACGGGCGTGCCGGACCGACGGCCGGAGCCACCGCCCTCCCCGCCCCGCGGCAGACAGCCCGGGACAGCCCCGTACGACAGCCCTCGCGGGCATGCCGGACCGACGCCGGCGGCATCGCCGTCCCCTCCCGCGGCGGACCCGGGGACGCCCCGGGTACCGGCCCGGCGGGCGCGCCCGGCCGTCGTCCTCCGTCGCCCTCACCGCCCGCACCGGACCGCCGGGGACGGCCCCGGCGGGGTCAGGTCCGCCGTTCGCCGTCCCCGGGACAAGGTGACCCTGGCCGGGGCGCTGCCGTCGGCCGGACAAGGTGCCCTTGGCCAGCGGCGCTGCCGTCGGCTTCTCCGTGCGGCCCGGGCCCCGTAACCCGGGCCCGGTGCGCCCCGGACGAAGGCCCCCGCGCGGTGCGCCTCAGCCCCCCGCCATCGCCTCCGTGCGGGAGGGCGCCGCCGCGGTCCGCTCCCCCAGGGCGGTGTCCAGGTCGGCCCAGAGGTCCTCGACGTCCTCCAGCCCCACCGAGAGGCGCAGCAGCCGGTCGACGACCCCGGCCTCGCGGCGGTCGTCGGCGTCGACGATGCGGTGGCTGATCGAGGCCGGGTGCTGGATGAGCGTGTCGACGCTGCCCAGGCTGACGGCCGGGGTGATGAGCCGGACGCCGGCGATCACCTCGTGCGGGTCGCCGTGCACCTCGAAGGAGACCATCGCGCCGCCGATGCTCGGATAGTGCACCCGCGCCACGCGCGGGTCGGCGGCCAGCCGGCGGACGAGTTCCGCGGCGTTCGCGGACGCGGCCCGCACCCGTACCGGGAGCGTCGACAGCCCGCGCAGCAGCAGGTAGCCCGCCAGCGGGTGCAGCACGCCGCCGGTCGCGAAGCGGACCTGGCGCAGCCGGCCGGCCGTCTCCTCGTCGCAGGCCACCACGCCCGCGAGGACGTCCCCGTGTCCGCCCAGGTACTTGGTGGCGCTGTGCAGCACCATCCGGGCCCCGTGCTCGGCGGGGCGCTGGAGCACCGGCGTGGCGAAGGTGTTGTCGACGAGGAGCGGCACCGAGCCGCAGGCGTGGGCGACGGCCCGCAGGTCGACCTCGGCGAGTGTCGGGTTGGCGGGTGATTCGACCAGCACGAGGCCGGTGTCGGGGCGCAGCGCGTCGGCGACGCCCGCCGGGTCGGTCCAGGTCACCTCGGAGCCGAGCAGTCCGGCGGTGAGGAGGTGGTCGCTGCATCCGTAGAGCGGGCGGACGGCGACGACATGGCGCAGTCCCATGGAGCCGCGCACCAGCAGGACGGCGCTGAGCGCGGCCATGCCGCTGGCGAAGGCGACGGCGGCGTCGGTGCCCTCCAGGCGGGCCAGGGCCGTCTCGAAGCGGGCGACGGTCGGGTTGCCGAGGCGCCCGTAGACGGGCGGGCCGTCCGGTTCCGCGCCGGTGGTGGCGAAGGCGTCGATGCGGGCGGCCTCGGCCCGGCTGTCGTACGAGGGGTAGGTGGTGGACAGGTCGATCGGCGGGGCGTGCAGTCCTTGCCGGGCGAGGTCGTCCCGGCCGGCGTGCACGGCCTCGGTGGCGAGTGCTCTCGTGGTGCGGCGCGCATCCGCGCCTCGCGTGTCCATGCCCAGGTCCATGGCGGAAGGGTGAACACCGACCGGAGTCGTGGGGCGGTTGTCCGTGCTACGTTCGGCCAGTGGCTGAATCTGTCGTACTGGATCCGGTCGATCTTCATTTGCTGCGGCTGTTGCAGAACGACGCCCGGACGACGTACCGGGACCTCGCCGCGCAGGTGGGGGTCGCGCCGTCGACGTGTCTGGACCGGGTGACCCGGCTGCGCCGCTCCGGCGTGATCCTGGGGCACCGGCTGAAGCTGGACCCCGCCAAGCTGGGCCGTGGGCTCCAGGCGCTGCTGTCCGTGCAGGTCAGGCCGCACCGACGGGAGCTGGTCGGGCCGTTCGTGGAGCGGATCCGGGAACTGCCGGAGTCGTTGACCGTGTTCCACCTGACGGGGCCGGACGACTATCTGGTCCATGTCGCGGTGGCCGACATGACGGACCTGCAGCGGCTGGTGCTGGACGAGTTCACCTCGCGGCGGGAGGTGGCGCGGGTGGAGACCCGGCTGATCTTCCAGCAGTGGGACTGCGGGCCGCTCCTGCCGTCTTCGCCCTCGGCTCAATCCGGGTGACGTGCGGCGGGCCGCGTACCAGGATGGTCCGCATGTCACAGAGCACCCACAGCCCGCTGCCCCGCGAGGTCGCCGACGCCTACGTCGACGAGCTCGTCGCCCTCGACCCGATCTCCGGTACCTATCTGGGTGTCAGGGAGAGTTCCTCCCGGCTGCCCGACCTCTCGCCCGCCGGGCAGGAGGCCGTCGCCGAGCTGCAACGCCGCACGCTGGCCCGGCTCGACGAGGCCGAGCGGCTGCCCGGTGCGGACCGCGACATCGAGCGACGGTGCGCCCGGCTGCTGCGCGAGCGGCTCACCGCGGAACTCGCCGTGCACGAGGCCGACGAAGGACTGCGTTCGGTGGGCAACCTGGGCACCGTCGCGCAGTCGGTGCGTGAGGTCTTCACCGTGACACCGGCGGACACGGAGGACGACTGGTCGGCGATCGCCGAGCGGCTGCGGGCCGTGCCGGCCGCGCTGGGCGGCTACCGGGAGTCCCTGGCCCTCGGCCTGGAGCGCAAGCTGTACGCGGCGCCGCGCCCCACCGCCACGTTCGTCGGGCAGCTCACCGAATGGTCGGACACGGGTGAGGGCCGCGGCTGGTTCGAGGACTTCGCCGCCGCCGGGCCGGACGCCCTGCGCCCCGAGCTGGACGAGGCGGCGCGCGCGGCGACCGCCGCAGTGGTGGGGCTGCGGGACTGGATGCGCGACGTGTACGTGCCGGCGGTGGAGGGCGCGCCGAACACCGTGGGCCGGGAGCGCTACGCCCGCTGGGCCCGCTACTTCAACGGTACGGATCTCGACCTGGACGAGGCGTACGCGTACGGCTGGGCCGAGTACCACCGGCTGCTCGGCGAGATGCGCAAGGAGGCCGAGAAGATCCTGCCCGGTGCCGCGACGCCGTGGGTGGCGCTGGCGCACCTCGACGAGCACGGCCGGCACATCGAGGGCGTCGACGAGGTCCGGGAGTGGCTCCAGGGCGTGATGGACCGGGCGATCGAGTCCCTCGACGGCACGCACTTCGAACTCGCCGAGCGGGTGCGGAAGGTGGAGTCGCGCATCGCCCCGCCGGGCAGCGCGGCGGCGCCCTATTACACGCCCCCGTCGGAGGACTTCTCCCGGCCGGGCCGGACCTGGCTGCCCACGATGGGCCTGGACCGCTTCCCGGTCTACGACCTGGTGTCGACCTGGTACCACGAGGGGGTGCCCGGCCATCACCTCCAGCTGGCGCAGTGGGTGCACGTCGCCGACGACCTGTCCCGGTACCAGGCGACGATGGGCATGGTCAGCGCGAACGCCGAGGGCTGGGCGCTGTACGCGGAGCGGCTGATGGACGAGCTCGGCTTCCTCACCGACGCGGAGGAGCGGCTCGGCTACCTGGACGCGCAGATGATGCGGGCGGTCCGGGTGATCGTGGACATCGGCATGCACCTGGAGCTGGAGATCCCCGCGGACTCGCCGTTCCACCCGGGTGAGCGGTGGACGCCGGAGCTGGCGCAGGAGTTCTTCGGCGCGCACAGCAGCCGTCCGGCGGACTTCGTGGAGAGCGAGCTGACCCGCTATCTGACGATCCCGGGCCAGGCGATCGGCTACAAGCTGGGCGAGCGGGCCTGGTTGCGGGGCCGGGAGAACGCCCGGGCCCGGCACGGCGACGCCTTCGACCTCAAGGCGTGGCACATGGCGGCGCTGTCGCAGGGGTCGCTCGGCCTGGACGACCTGGTGGACGAGCTGTCGGCGCTGTAGCCGGCCACGGTGGGTCCGGGCCCGCGCGCACCGTCGCGGGCCCGGACCGCGCCCGCGCGCAGCGGGGGCGCGGGAGGCGAGCGGGGAGCGTCAGCGCCGGAAGCCGCCCTCCGAGTCGACCACCTGCCCGGTGACCCACTCCGCCTCGTCCGTCGCCAGCCAGGCGAGGAGGCGGGCCGGGTCGTCGGGCATGCCCCACCTCCCGGACGGGAAGCGGGCGGCGACCGCGTCGTAGTCCTCACCCGTCAGGTAGTCGGTGTCGACGGGGCCCGGGTTGACGGTATTGACCGTGACCGCGTGGGCGGCGAGCGTCGTGGCCAGGGAGCGGGTGATGGACGCCAGGGCGCCCTTCTGCAGGGCGTAGGCGATCTCGCCCGGCATGCCGCCGGCGATGTCCTGGCCGGAGGTCATCATCAGCACCCGCCCGCCGGGGGTACCGGGCTCCAGCGCGGCGCGGTGCCGGGCGTGGGCCTGGACGAGGAGCAGCACCGAACGGGCGTCCACGGCCCAGTGCGCGTCCAGCATCGCGGCGTCGACGGTGTCGAGGTCGCCGTCCGAACCGCTGAGGGCGTGGTTGGCGACCAGGATGTCGAGCCGTCCGCCGAGCGCCTCGGCGGCGCGTGCGTGCAGGGCGGCGGGCTCCCGCGGGTCGCTGAGGTCGCCGGGGCCGTGGGCCACGCGTGCGCCGGGGTCGCCGCAAGCGGCGCGGACGGCGGCGGCCACCTCCTCGGGCCGGTCGGCACCCCACGGCTGGGCGGCGTCGTGCGGCACGTGGTGGTGCAGATAGACGCTCGCACCCAGGGCGGCCAGGCGCCGGGCCACGGCGCAGCCGATGCCGCCACGCCGGCTCGCGCCCGTGACCAGGGCGGTGCGGCCACGCAGCGGCAGGGGGTCGCGGCGCAGTGACTCGGGGGTGGGATGGGGCAGTCGGGGCATGGTTGCCCATGATGGTGGGCGCCCGGTGCCGGCGCACCCTGATTTCCCCCCGCGGGTCAGGGCAGGGGCCGCAGCTGGACCAGGGACAGCCAGGTCTCCGCACCGGGCCGCGCCTGGGCGGCGCGGACCGCGTAGCGGCCGGCGGGCAGGTCGAGCCGGAGGTGGTCGGTGCCGGTGGAGTGGGCGCCGGGCCAGGCCGCGTCGAACAGGACGACCGGGCCGGGCACCCGCCACTCCACCTCGGGCTCCCAGTCGGCCGTGTCCAGCGCCTCCCCGACGCCGGCCAGCAGGTCGGCCTCCGAGTCGGCGGCCAGCCACCGGACCAGGGTGCCGTGTTCGGGGAGGTAGGCGGTGGCGGCGGGCTCGTCGCCCAGGACGAGGGCGGTGGTGTCCCCGACGGGGAGGAGTCCGACGGCGCCGTCCACCTCACAGGCCCGGTCGTAGTCCGAGGCCGCCTCCTCGCCGTCGGCGCCCGTCCAGAACGCCAGCACCGTTTCCGGTACCGCGACGAGCGGACCGCCGCCCGATTCCACCCACTGTGCCGTGCCCGGCTCCGCGTGACGCACCATGCGCCGAACCTACAGGCCCCAACTCCGCTCGGTGCTACGGGGGTTCAGTGGCCCGCGCGCTGCCGCAGCACGGATCCGGAGCGGTCCTTGACGACCTCCAGCTGGGCGTGGATGCGCCGCCGCAGGTCGGCGACGTGGCTGACGATACCGACGCTGCGGTCGCGTTCCCGCAGCGAGTCCAGCACGTCGAGGACCTCGTCGAGGGTCTGGTCGTCGAGGCTGCCGAAGCCCTCGTCGATGAACAGGGTGTCCAGCCGGACCCCGCCCGCCTCGTCGGTGACGACGTCGGCGAGGCCGAGGGCCAGGGCGAGCGAGGCGAAGAACGTCTCACCGCCGGACAGGGTGGCCGTGTCGCGCTCGCGGCCGGTCCATGCGTCGACGACGTGCAGGCCGAGGCCGCTGCGGCCGCGCCCGGCGCGGTCGTCGGAATGGACGAGGGTGTAGCGGCCGGACGACATGCGCAGCAGGCGCACGGTGGCGGCGGCGGCCACCTGTTCCAGGCGGGCGGCGAGCACGTACGACTCCAGCCGCATCCTGCGGTCGTTGTCCGCCGAGGTGCCCGCGGTGAGGGCGGCCAGGCGGGCCACCCGGTCGTACTCCTCGCGCAGCGGGGCGAGCCGGCGGGCGCCCTCGGCGCACCGGGCGGAGAGCCGGTCGAGTTCGGCGCAGCGGCGGGCGGCGGCGTCGCGTGCGGAGGCCGCCTCGCGCACGCGGCGGTCCGCGTCCTCGGCGGCGCGCTGGGCGGCGGCGACGTCGGCGGGCGGCTGTCCGGCGGCGGCCACCGTGTCGGGTTCGGCGAGGACCGCGCGGACGGTGGCCTCTTCGTGCTGCCAGGCGTCGAGGCGCCGTTGCAGCTCCCGGTGGGCGGCGTCGTCGAGGAGGGCGTCGGCGGCGGCCTGCGGGGTGTCGAAGCCGGCCCGGAAGGCGGCGTCGGCGAGGCGGGCGTCGGCGTCCTTGAGCCGCTGGGCGGTGTCCTCGGCGGCGCGGGCGGCGTCGGCGGCGTCGGTGAGCCGGGCGACGTGCCGCTCCAGTTCGGCGGCGCGTTCGGCGACGCTGCGCGCGGTGCCCCGGGCCCGGGCCAGCTCCTCCTCCAGTGCGGCCCGTTCCCGGTCGAGGCGCTCGCGGTGGCCCACCCGGGACGCGGCCCGCACGGCGGCCTCCTGGCGGGCGGAGCTGCGCAGCGCGTGTTCCTGTTCGGCGCGGCGCAGTTCCTCCTGGGCGGAGTGCAGCGCCGACGAGGCGTCCCGGGCCCGTCCGTACTGCTCCTCCAGTTCGGTGAGGGCCTCGGCGAGCTGTGCGGCGGGAGTGTCCCCGGCCTCGGCGCGGGCGGCGGCCAGGTCCTCGCGGAGTTGCGCCAGGCCGCGTTCGTCGCGGGTGCGGCGTTCCTCGGCGGCCCGGTACTCCGCCAGGGCGCGCTCCTCCGCCTCGCGGCCGACGTGGCCGGCGTCCTTGCGGGCGGGGGCGGGGTGTTCGGTGGCGCCGCAGACGGCGCACGGGGCGCCGTCGGTGAGGTGCGCGGCGAGTTCGGCGGCGATGCCGTCGAGCCGCTGTTCCTTGAGGTCGAGCCAGTGGTCGCGGGCCCGGGCGGCGGCCTCGGCGGAGTCCAGGGCGGTCCGGCGGGCGTCCTCGGTGCGGGCGGTGAGTTCGTCGCGCTGCCGGGCGGCGGTCAGCCGCCGGCGGGCGGTGTCGCGCTGTCCGGCGAGCTCGCCCGCCCGGGCGGCGGCCTGCTGGGCGGACTCGATGGCGGCCCGCAGTCCGTCGCGGGTCTGTTCCCACCGGGCGAGCCAGGTCTCGGCGTCCTCCAGGGTGTCGGCGTCGGCGCGTTCCTGGCGGTCCAGGCCGGTGCGCTCGTCGAGGAGTCCGGCGAGACGCTGCTCGGCCCGGCGGGCCGACTCCAGGCCGCCCAGCTCCTCGGCGGCCCGCCGTGCGGCGGCGGCGAGCCCGGCCGCTTCGGCGTCGGCGAGGGCGTCGGGCAGCACCGCACGCGCGCGGGTCTCGGCGGCGGCCGCCCGGCGGTGGTCGGTGTCGGCGGCCTCGCGCAGTCCCAGGGCGGGCGCCACCGCCTCGGCCTTGCGGGCGCGCGCCATGCGTGCCTCGTTCTCCCGGTGGGCGTCGGCGCGCTCCTCCAGCCGGGCCGCACGCTCGCGGGCCTCGGCGAACCGCCGCTGCAGCCGGTCCCGTTCGCGGGTCTCGTCCAGGGCGAGGGAGGCGGCGGCGCGGGCGGACTCGGCGGCGGCGAGCCGGCAATGGGCGATCGTGAGCTGTTCGCGCGCGGTGCTGCGGGCGACGGCGGCGGCGCTCAGCACGGCGTCGGCCAGGCCGGGGTCGCCGGGGGTCAGGTCGGGCAGTTCCATGGCGCCGCCGGCGGCCTGCTGCATCCGGTGCGCGTCGGCCAGCAGGTCGGCGTCCCCGTCCCTGACCCGGGACTCGGTGCCGCGCCGGCGTTCGGCGAGGCGCTTCTCGACCTCGGCGAAACGGCGGGTGTCGAACAGCCGCCCCAGCAGCCGGCCGCGGGCTTCGGCGTCGGCCCGCAGGAAGCGCGCGAAGTCGCCCTGGGGCAGCAGCACGACCTGGCAGAACTGTTCGCGGCTCATGCCGAGGAGCTGGGTGATCTCCTCGCCGATCTCCTGGTGCGAGCGGCTGAGGTCCTTCCAGGTGCCGCCCACCGGGTCGTGTTCGGCCAGCCAGGTCTGGGCCTTGTCGACGGTGGTGCCGGTGCCGCGCTTCTTCGCGCGCTCCCAGGGCGGCTGCCGGGTGATGCGCAGGCGGCGTCCGGCGACGGTGAGTTCGAGGGTGACCTCGGTGCGGGTGCCGGGGGCCGCGTGGTCGCTGCGCAGGGTGACGCCCTGGCCGCCGCCGCTCTGCCGGGCGCCGGGGACGGCCCCGTACAGGGCGTAGCAGACGGCGTCGAGGACGGAGGTCTTCCCCGCGCCGGTGGGCCCGTGCAGCAGGAAGAGGCCGGCGGCGGACAGCTCGTCGAAGTCGACCGTCTGGGCGGCGCCGAAGGGGCCGAAGGCGGTGATGTCCAGCCGGTGCAGCCTCACCGGGCGACCTCCTTGACGGCGTCGTCCGCGCGGACCGCGTCGAAGGCGTCCCGGAGCACGGCCTGTTCCCGTTCGTCCGGTCCGGCGCCGCGCACGTGGGCGACGAAGTCCTCGGCGATCTCCTGGTCGGCGCGTCCGGCGAGCCGCCGGGCGTAGGACACCTCGGGGTCGCCGGGGGCGCGGTCCGGGTCGAAGACGAGGCTGAGGGTGTGCGGGAAGCGCGTGGTGAGCCGGGCCATGGGGTCGGCGGGGCGGACCGGGTCGGTGAGGGTGGCCTCGACCCACGCCTCTTCGTGGACCGCGAGCGCGGGGTCGGCGAGCAGGTCCTCCAGGCGGCCCCGGATGCGGGCCAGGGGGCGCGGCACCGGGCAGTCGACGCGTTCGGCGGTGACGGCCCCGTCGGCGTCGAGGTCGACGAGCCACATGCTCTTGCGGTGCCGGGCCTCGGAGAAGGAGTACGGCAGGGGGGAGCCGGAGTAGCGGACCCGCTCGGTGAGGGTCTGGCAGCCGTGCAGGTGGCCGAGGGCCACGTAGTCCACGCCGTCGAAGACCCCGGCGGGCACCGCGGCCACTCCGCCGACGGTGATGTCCCGTTCGCTGTCGCTGGGTTCGCCGCCGGTGACGAAGGCGTGGGCGAGGACGACGCTGCGGGTGCCGGCCGGGCGGGCGGCGAGGTCGGCGCGGACCTGGTCCATGGCGGCGGCCAGCACCGTCTCGTGGGCGGCCTTCGACACCTGGAACCGGTCCTTGACCAGGGCGGGTTCGAGGTAGGGCAGCCCGTAGAAGGCGACCTCGCCGTGGGCGTCGGACAGCATCACGGGGGTGCCGCAGGCGGCGGGGTCGGTGCGCAGGTGGATGCCGGCACGGCCGATGAGCCCGGCGCCGACGCCGAGCCGGCGGGCGGAGTCGTGGTTGCCGGAGATCATCACCGTCGGCACACCGAGGTCGGCCAGCCGGTGCAGGGCGTCGTCGAACAGTTCGACCGCGGCGAGCGGCGGCACGGCCCGGTCGTACACGTCCCCGGAGACGACCACCGCGTCGACGGCGCGCTCACGCACGGTCGCCACGAGGTGGCCGATGAAGTCGGCCTGGGCGCCGAGCATGCCGACCCGGTGGAAGGACCGGCCGAGGTGCCAGTCGGACGTGTGCAGCAACCTCACAGCGCGACTCCGGCCCGCATGATTTCCCCCTCCTCAGCCCCTGTGGCAGACACCGGACCGGCACGGCCCGTGGCCGTCGTCGACCACGCCGGCGCCGGTCGGCACCTGATCCCTCACGCGCCTCAGTCTGCCACCCGCGTCGGACAGCACAGGGCCACGGGGGTCGGCCGTCACTCGACGGTGGTGCGGCCGAGCCGCCTCGAACAGGTCGTGGAGTGTGCCACGCCGTGAACGACGACACTGCTCGCCCAGGACGAGGCGCCGGTCCTCAGCCGTTCTCGCCGACGCGTCCCGTCCCGGGGCCGACCTGCTCGGCATCCGGAGACCGCCCGCTGCTGCGCGGGGCTCACCGGGGCGCGGCCGTACAGGGAGTGACGGCCCCGCCCCGGTGGCGGGCGGGATCAGCAGGCCCCGAGGTCTTCCCAGACGCCCCACTCACCGGTGGTACCGGGCTGCTCGCCCGTCACCCACCACTTGGCCCGCCAGGTGTGCCCGCCGTAGGAGACGGTGTCGCCGCCGGTGTACACGTTTCCGGCGCTCCAGAGCGGCGCGACGCAGTCACCCGGCTCACCGTCTCCGCCGTCGTCACCTCCGCCGTCGTCACCTCCGCCGTTGCCCCCGCCGACGTTGACGTCGATGCAGGCGTAGAAGGCGTTTCCGGTGTCCGCCACGTTCCACACGGCAAGCACCTTCTGACGGCCGGTGAAGGACCCGAAGTTCACCTGGTGGCTGACGTCGGCGGGAGGCTGGGCACCACGGCCGTCGAACTCGGCGATCTTCGTGTTGCCTATGAAGTACTGCCAGTTGGCGGTGGAGTGCCGTGCCGTGTGGTGCCAGTTGAAGGTGTGCGTACTGCTGACAGGTGTCACCCGCCAGCCCTTGCTGTCGTCGTCAAGTTCGGCGAACTGGGCGTTTCCGCCGCTGCAACTGCGCAGGCCCTTCGGCCCTTCGACGCTCTGCGGCTCGTACTTGATCTGGCCGCAGTCGACGACGCCCGCGGCGCACTGGTCCTGCCGGCTGCCGGGGTCGGTCACCCAGCCGTGGGCGCTGGCCGTACCGGCCGGGAGGCTGATGGCGAGCAGGGGGGCCACCAGCGCGCCGATCGCGAGAGCCGCCTTCTTTTTCGTGTTCATGCCATTCCACTTCCTTCTGAGTCGTCAGGCAGCCGTTCAGGGGGCGCGTTCCGCACCGATCACGTGCGGGCAGGTCTAGACCTTCTCGATTCAGGTCTAGACCTTATCGACGGATCCGCTCCGGTCAAGAGGTTGAACAACGCGAACACCCCAGCAGCGCACGCCACTTCGGGGCCGCCGCCCGTGAAGCCGAACTGCCCGCCCTATTGGTCTAGACAAGACCCCCGGGCATGGTTCACAGTTCGACTGCCACCCTGCGGCCGCCTCGCCGATGCCCCGTACCGCCCGGCCGCGATCTGCGCCATGCCTCCGCCGAGTGGCGCACCGGACGCGCATCCCCCACGTCCCGGCCCGACGCCGCCCGTCCGCCGGAATCCCTCCCGGCCGAGGCACCCGAGCACCCGAGCACCCGAGCACCCGAGCACCCGAGCACCCGAGCACCCGAGCACCCGGCCAGTCTTCGCCCCCACCGCGACGCAGCCTCCGCGAGAGCGCTGCGCGAGACAGAGGAGACACACCGATGAAAGCGCTGGACAGAAGCAGAGAACACGTGATCGGACTGTTCAGGATCGTCCTGGGACTCCTGTTCGCCTGTCACGGAGCCGCCACCCTGTTCGACGTCCTGGGCGGCCCGCACGGAGCGAAGCCCGAAGTCGCCGCGTGGCCCGGCTGGTGGGCCGCTGCCATCCAACTGCTCGGCGGCACACTGGTGTTGTGCGGCCTCGGGACGCGCGCCGCGGCCATCCTCTGCTCCGGATCCATGGCGTACGCCTACTTCGTCGTGCACCAGCCCCATGCGGTCTTCCCCATCGAGAACGGCGGCGAGACGGCCGTCATGTTCTGCTGGTCCTTCCTGCTCATCTCCGCCCTCGGCCCCGGCCGGTGGACCCTGGCCGGCCTGCTCACCCACCGGGGAGAGCGACGTGACCGGACGACAACGACGACATGACCGCCCCGAAGGGGCACTCACGCGGTTTCCACCGCCCGGTTCCGCGGGAAGCCGGCGGGAAAGGGGACGCAACGCTCACGCGTCCCCGTACGCCTCCCCGCCGACCTCCAGGCGGGCCGTCCCGGCGGTCGCGTCGGCGAGCCAGGCGCGGAAGGCGTCCACGTCGGCGTCCGGCAGACCGACCTCGATGGTGACGTGCTCGCCGTAGCGCACGTCCCGGACGTCGCGGCCGGTGGAGCGCAGGTCGTTCTCGACCTTGCCGGCCCGCTGGTGGTCGACGGTGACGGTGAGCAGGCGGAACCGGCGGCGGGTGATCGTGCCGATGCTGTCCAGGGCCTCGCCGACCGCGCCGCCGTACGCGCGGATGAGGCCGCCCGCGCCCAGTTTGACCCCGCCGTAGTAGCGGGTGACGACGGCGACGACGTAGCGCATCTCGCGGCGCAGCAGCATCTGGAGCATGGGCACGCCGGCGGTGCCGCCGGGCTCTCCGTCGTCGTTGGCCTTCTGGACGGAGGCGTCGGCCCCGATGACGTAGGCCCAGCAGTTGTGGGTGGCGTCGGCGTGCTCGCGGCGCACGGACGCGATGAAGTCCTGCGCCTCCTGCTCGGTGGCCGCCGGGGCGAGGGCGCACAGGAAGCGGGAGCGGTTGATCTCGGTCTCGTGCACACCCGCGCGCGCGACGGTGCGGTACTCGTCCTGCATCCGGCCAGCCTATGCGCAGGGTCCCGCACCGGCCGGACCGGCTACGGCTTCGTCCCCCGCGGCACGGTGAACGAGGTGAGCAGGGCGGAGCCGGCGGTCAGGTCGGGCCAGCCGCCGCGCCAGGCCAGGACGGCGATCGCGGAGGTCGGGAACTTGACGCGGACGCGGTCCAAGGTGTCGTCCAGGCCGTCACCGGCCAGGGTGAGGACGAGGTCCTCCAGCCCCGGGTTGTGCCCGATCAGCAGGACGGTGCGGATCTCGTCGGGCACCTCGTGCAGCACGGCGAGGAGTTCCGGCACGCCCGCCATGTACAGGCGCCGGTCGAAGCGGACCGGCGGGGGTGTGCCCCACTGCGCCGACGCCCCCTCCCAGGTCAGGCGGGCGCGGACGGCCGTGGAGCACAGGGCCTGGCCGGGCAGCCGTCCGGCGTCGGCGAGCGCCCGGCCGACGGCGGGGGCGTCCCGGCGGCCGCGTGCGGAGAGGGGCCGGTCGTGGTCGGCGACGCCTTCCGGCCAGGCGGACTTGGCGTGGCGCAGGACGAAGAGGCGGCGCAGCGGGCCCGCTCCGGTTCGTTCGATCATGCCGGTGATCCGAGGTCGCGGGTGAGTTCCAGGCCGAGCAGGCGGTCGGCGTGTGCGAAGGTCTCGAACCGGGCGCCGTCCGGGAGATCGGGCGCGTGCGCCACGTCGTGAAGGACGTCGAGCACGCGCACGGCGTCCAGGTCGTTCTCCCAGGCGGACCGCAGCCGGGCGCGCACCGCGTCCGGAACGGGCCGGGAGGGCCTGGACGCCCAGTCGGCGACCGCCCGGCGCCAGTGTGCGAGGGTGCGCGCGGCCCCGGTCACCGCGGCCGGGTCGAGGCGTACGGGGGTGTCCCTGGGGTGGGAGAGGAGGGCGAGGCGGAGGGCGGCGGGGTCGGGGCCGGGGTCGGTGGTGCCGGGCGGGGCTCCGGGGTCTGCGGAGGCCGGGGCGGCCAGGCCCTCAGTGCTGTGCGTGCCGGCCGGATCCCCGGGGCCGTGCGTGCTGTCCGGGGCGGTCGTGGCGGTCAGGACCGTCAAGCCCTCGGCCACGGCGGCTGCGACCTCGACTCGCGCTCCGTCGGGTTTCGTGCCGTCCTCCCCCACCACGTGCAGGATCCTAGCCTCGCCGAGGCCGGGGTCCGCCTGCCGGTCGTCCTCGAACGGGCGTACCCCCAGGGCGGCGGCCGCGGCCCGCAGCTCCGGGCGGCCCCGGTCGGCGCGCAGCAACGCCCACACCGGAGTGCCGCCGAGCTCCAGGGCACGGACGAGCAGGTCGGCGACGACCATCACCCGCAGGGCGGTGGCGTCGAACCCCTCGGTATGGGCCTCGACCCGGGTCAGGCCCCGCCGGACGGGGGCGGCGTCGACGAGGCGGCCGGTTCGGGCGTCGGTGATGCGCAGCACGAGGCGAGCGTAGGCGTGTCGGCGGGAAGACGCAGGTCTCTCGCACACTTTCGGCGTCCGCCCGCGTGAGCGGCATGGAACGGGAGGGAGCGGGAGGGACCGGCCGGCTTCGCCGCCTCCCTGCCCCGCGCGGGGTGCTCCGCGGGGCAGGCCGCGAGCGGACCTCGGTGGATCAGGGACACACGGTGAAGGTGGCGCGGTTGTAGTAGAGCGCCCGGCCGTCGTTGCCGATCCACATGCCCCAGCGTCCGTCGTCCTGCAGGGTCATGGTGATCGAGCGGGGATGGAGCCGGGGTCAACCCGTGAGGTACCGCCCGGGGAGTACCTCTCCGCGGGACAGCCGCGGGCTCCGGATCACCGCGGGCTCCGGATCATCGCGTCCCGCGCAGGGCGGCCGGCTGTGCGGGCGGGCGGTCGCGGTCCCGTCGGCGAGCGCGCCCGGCCGCGGGGGAATCACCCGGCGGCCCCAAGTGTTCCGCCGGTGAGGGGGCACCCCTGCCACCCTCGATTCCGATCCCTTGGAGGTCCGCGGTGTACGGCGACGACGCAACCGTCCGCAAGATTCTGACCGAGCTCGGCGACACGTGGGCCGTGGTGGGCCTGTCGTCCAACCGCGACCGCGCCGCGTACGGCGTGGCGCAGGTGTTGCAGCGGTTCGGCAAGCGGATCGTGCCCGTGCACCCGAAGGCGGAGACGGTCCACGGCGAGCAGGGCTACGCGTCCCTGGCCGACATCCCCTTCGAGGTCGACGTCGTGGACGTGTTCGTGAACAGCGACCTGGCCGGCGGGGTGGCCGACGAGGCGGTCGCCAAGGGCGCCCGTGCCGTGTGGTTCCAGCTCGGTGTCGTCGACGAGGCGGCCTTCGAGCGGACCCGCGCGGCAGGTCTGGACATGGTGATGGACCGCTGCCCCGCGATCGAGATCCCCCGGCTGCGCTGAATCCGGGTCACCCTGCAAGAGAACTGACAGGGCGTCACCACTGGATCCGTCCGCGCTCCTTCTCCGCCCTGGCTGCCCTGCCTCAGGAGATGCCGAGCCCTTCCACCACGGCGGCGTCCGGGAGTTCCGCGAGCGCCTTGCCCGGGACCAGCAGCTTGCCGCGACGGCGTCCGCTGCCGACGAGTACGTACGGCAGGTCGGCCACGGCGGCGTCCACCAGCACCGGCCAGCCGTCGGGGAGGCCGAGGGGGGTGATGCCGCCGTACTCCATGCCGGTCTCGCCGGTCGCGGTCTCCATCGGCGCGAAGGACGCCTTACGGGCGCCGAGCCGGCGGCGCACCACGCCGTTGACGTCGGCACGGGTCGTGGACAGCACCAGACAGGCGGCGAGCGTCGTCTCCCCGCCCCGCTTGCCGGCCACCACCACGCAGTTCGCGGACCGCTCCGGCAGGTCCCGGCCGTAGTGCTCGACGAAGACGGCGGTGTCGGCCCAGCGCGGGTCGGTGTCGACGTACAGGATCTGCTCGGCGGGCACGCTGCCGGTCCAGGCACGGACGGCGGCGGCGACCGGCGCGGTGAGCTCGTCGAGGCACTCCGGGGCGGGGGTGGCGTGGTCGAAGTCTCCGATGGGTGCGCGCATGGCCGCACCGTAACAGCGCCACGGCGGCGGCCGGAGGGGTGTCTCAGTGCACGGGCGGCACGGACACGGTCATGATCATCTCCATCGGTACGTCACCCCGGTTGCCGTAGGTGTGCGGGGTGCTCGCCTCGAAGGAGGCGCTGGCGCCGGTGGGCACCCGGTGGTCGACCCCGTCGACGGTGAGGGTCAGCTCCCCGGCGGTGACGTGCACCAGCTCGACGGTGCCGACGGGGTGCGGGTCGGAGTCGCTGGACTCGCCCGGCATGAGCCGCCAGTCCCACATCTCCAGCGGGCCCGGGGCCTCGGCGCCGGCGAGCAGCCGGTTGTGGCTGCCGGCCTCCGTGTGCCACAGCCGCACTGCCTGGTCGGCGGGGACGACACGGACCGTGGGTCCCCGCTCGTAGTCGAGCAGGGTGGTGACGGCGACGCCGAGGGCGTCGCCGATCTTGACGATGGTGCCGATGCTGGGGTTGGTGCGGGCCTGCTCGATCTGGATGAGCATCCCGCGGCTCACCCCGGCCCGGGCGGCGAGGGTGTCGAGGGTGAAGCCGCGCTCGGTGCGCCACCGCTTGACGTTGCGCCCCAGGGACCGCGTCAGCAGCTCGAGGTCAGACACTGTCCGTCCGTTCCCGTCCGTTGCCGTCCTGTGCGGTCAATATAGAAGACCCGCCGCGGGGGCGGGCCGGCCCGCGACCGCGGGGGGCCGCCGCGTCAGCTCTCCAGCTCCAGCTGGGCGGGCCGGCCCGCCCCGTCCGGGTCCGCCGGCCCGGCCGGGCCGGTGTCCGCCCCGCCGGGCTCCCCGGGCGGGGCCCCGCTCCTCCCGTCCAGCTCCGCGAGGGCGGCCACGCTCCGCTCGTCCAGCCGCGACAGCGCCCGCAGCTGCTCGGGGGTGACGCCCTCCGGGATGGGCACGGGGGCGGGCGTGCGCAGCGGCGGCTGCCAGCCGTCACCGGGGGTCCAGCGGCGTACGACGCGCGCCGGGGCGCCGGCGACCACGGCGTGGTCGGGCACCTCGCCCCGGACCACGGCGCCCGCGGCGACCACGACGTTCCGCCCGAGGCGGGCACCGGGCAGGATCACCGCGCCGGTGCCGATCCAGCATCCCGGGCCGATCTCCACCGGTTCCATCCGCGGCCACTGCTTGCCGATCGGCTCGTGCGGGTCGTCGTAGGAGTGGTTGGTGGAGGTGACGTAGACGTAGGGGCCGAAGTAGCAGTCGCTGCCGATGGTGACCGTGGTGTCGGCGATGACGTGGCTGCCGCGGCCCAGGACGACGCCGTCGCCGATGCGCAGGATCGGCTCGGGACCGAGGTCGAGGTCGGGCATCAGGCCCGCCGTCAGGGTGACCTGCTCGCCGACGATGCAGTGGGCGCCGAGGTGGATCCAGGGCTCGCCGAACACGGTGCCGAGAGGGAAGGCCAGCCGGGTGCCGGTGCCGAGGGCGCCGAAGCGGAACCGGCCGGGGTGCTGGGCGGTCACCGAGCCGGTGCGCTGTGCCCAGGCCCAGCCCGCGTGGACCGCGCGCTGCGCGAGGCGGCGCGGCCAGGACGAGAACGTGTTCCTGCTTTTCGGCACGCGCTCACCGTAGTCGGCGGGCGCCTCGCCGGGGGCCCGGGTGACCTGTGATCTTCACCCCACCGGGGGTGGCGTACGGTGCCCCTCATCACGTGAGCAGGAGGCGACATGAAGCACAGGCCGCTGATCATCGGCATCGGCGACAAGGAACCGGCGGTGCACGAGGAGGCGTTCGTGGCGCCGACGGCGAGTGTGATCGGCGACGTGACCCTGCACGAGAAGGCGAGCGTCTGGTACGGGGCGGTGCTCCGCGGGGACGTCGAGCGGATCACGGTCGGCGCGCACAGCAACATCCAGGACAACTGCACGCTCCACGCCGACCCGGGCTTTCCCGTCACCGTGGGCCGCCGGGTGTCCGTCGGGCACAACGCGGTGGTGCACGGCGCGACCGTCGAGGACGACTGTCTGGTCGGCATGGGCGCCACCGTGCTCAACGGCGCGGTGATCGGCGAGGGGTCCCTCGTCGCCGCGCAGGCGCTCGTGCCGCAGGGCATGCGGGTCCCGCCGGGCTCGCTGGTGGCGGGCGTGCCGGCGAAGGTCCGGCGGGAGCTGACGGCCGAGGAGCGCGCCGGGCTGACCCTCAACGGCACGCTGTACGCGGAGCTGGCCGGCGCGCACGAGGAGCAGGTCTACGGGCTGTAGCCCGGCCGAGCCCCGGAGCCGGGAGCCGGGGAGTCCCTTCCCCGCCCCGGCCCGGACGGCGGGGGCCGCGGCTCAGGAGCTCCAGCTCCACTCGGCGACCTCGGGCAGGTCGGTGCCGTGCTCCCGGATCCACGCGTGGTGGCGGGTGCGCGTGTCGGCCATCCGCTGGCGCAGGGCGGCGGCGCGGACCGCGAGACCGGGCACCCGGTCGATGACGTCCATGACGAGCCGGTAGCGGTCGAGGTCGTTGCGGACGACCATGTCGAACGGCGTCGTCGTGGTGCCGGCCTCCTTGTAGCCGCGCACGTGGAGGTGGTGGTGGCCGGTGCGGCGGTAGGCGAGGCGGTGGATCAGCCAGGGATAGCCGTGGTAGGCGAAGATGACCGGCTTGTCGGCGGTGAACAGGCCGTCGTACTCGAAGTCGGTCAGGCCGTGCGGGTGCTCCCCGCGGGGCAGCAGCCGGGCGAGGTCCACCACGTTGACCACCCGGACCGCCAGTTCCGGCAGGTGACGGCGCAGCAGGTGAGCGGCGGCCAGCACCTCCTGGGTCGGCACGTCGCCGGCGCACGCCAGGACGACGTCGGGTTCGCCGCCGTCCTCGGTGCCCGCCCAGTCCCAGATGCCGGCGCCGCGCGCGCAGTGCACGCGGGCCTCGTCCATGGACAGCCAGTCGAAGCAGGGCTGTTTGCCCGCGACGACGACGTTCACGTAGTCGCGGCTGCGCAGCACGTGGTCGGCGACGGACAGCAGGGTGTTGGCGTCCGGCGGCAGATAGACCCGGACGACCTCGGGGCTCTTGTTGAGGACGTGGTCGACGAAGCCGGGGTCCTGGTGCGAGAAGCCGTTGTGGTCCTGGCGCCACACGTGCGAGGTGAGCAGGTAGTTCAGTGAGGGGACGGGCGCGCGCCAGGTGAGCCGGCGGGCGGTGCGCAGCCATTTGATGTGCTGGTTGACCATGGAGTCGACGATGTGCACGAACGCCTCGTAGCAGGAGAACAGGCCGTGCCGGCCGGTGAGCGTGTAGCCCTCCAGCCAGCCCTGGCAGAGGTGTTCGGAAAGGATCTCCATCACCCGGCCGTGCGGGTCGAGGTCCTCGTCGACGTCGAGGGTCCCGGCCTGCCACGCCTTGCCGCTGGCACCGTAGACCGCCTGGAGCCGGTTCGAGGCCGTCTCGTCGGGGCCCACCAGGCGGAAGTTCCTGCGCCCGGCGGTGTCCGCCATGACCCGCTCCAGGAGGTCGCCGAGCACCCGCGTGGGTTCGTGCAGGGTGCTGCCCGGCTTGTCGACGGGGACGGCGAACGCGTCGAGGGACGGCAACGGCAGCTCGCGCGTGAGCAGTCCGCCGTTCGCGTGCGGGGTCGAGCCGAGACGCCGGGCGCCCGCGGGCAGGCAGGCCAGGACGTCGGGCACCGGCCGCCCGCCGGCATCGAAGAGTTCGTCCGGCCGGTACGACCGCAGCCACGCCTCCAGCTGCCGCAGGTGCTCGGCGTTGTCCCGCACGCCGGCCAGCGGGACCTGGTGGGAGCGCCAGGTGTTCTCCACCGGCTTGCCGTCCACCGCGGCCGGTCCCGTCCAGCCCTTCGGGGTGCGCAGCACGATCACCGGCCAGTGCACCCTGCCGGTCGCGCCGCCTTCGCGGGCGGCGCGCTGGGCCTCGTCGATCCGGTCCAGGGCGGTGTCCATGGCGGCGGCCATCGCCCGGTGGACGGCGGCCGGTTGGTCGCCGCCCACGTAGATCGGGTCGTGCCCGTAGCCGCGCAGCAGGGAGTCGAGTTCGGCCTCGGGGAGGCGGGCGAGCACCGTCGGGTTGGCGATCTTGTAGCCGTTGAGGTGCAGGATCGGCAGGACGGCACCGTCGTGCACCGGGTCGAGGAACTTGTTGGAGTGCCAGGACGTGGCCAGCGGCCCGGTCTCCGCCTCCCCGTCCCCGATGACACAGGCGACCAGCAGGCCTGGGTTGTCGAAGGCGGCCCCGTAGGCGTGCGCGAGGGAGTAGCCGAGTTCGCCGCCCTCGTGGACCGAGCCGGGGACCTCGGGGGCCACATGGCTCGGGACGCCGCCGGGGAAGGAGAACTGCCGGAAGAGCCGCTCCATGCCCTCCGCGTCCCGGCCGACGTCGGGATACGTCTCGCTGTAGCTGCCCTCCAGCCAGGAGTTGGCCAGCACGGAGGGGCCGCCGTGACCGGGCCCCCAGATGCACAGGGTGTCCCTCCCCCGCTGCGCGATCACGCGGTTGAGGTGCGTGTACACCAGGTTCAGTCCCGGTGAGGTGCCCCAGTGGCCGAGCAGGCGCGGCTTGATGTGCTCCGGCCGCAGGGGCTCGGTGAGCAGCGGATTCGCGAGCAGGTAGATCTGGCCCGCCGCCAGGTAGTTGGCGGCCCGCCAGTGGGCGTCCAGGACGCGCAGCTCCTCGTCGCTCAGTACGGTCCGGTGATCCTGGTGCTCGGGCATCGGGGGCTCCGTGGGTGGTCGACAGGGACGGTAGGGCGGTGACGGGCGGGGGGGCGGGCTGCGGAGGGGACGGGGGGCGGGTACCAGCTTTCCGCCTTCCGATACGCCCTGCACAGCCGGACCGGCGCCGGGTGGCGCAATCCGGCCGCCGGGCCGGGCGGCGGCCGAAGGTCCCGGGGCGGAACGGGGCCTGGGGCCCGTCGGCGGGTCGTGGGGCGGGTCTGGGCGGCGCCGTGGCAGGCGGGAGTCGGACGCTCGTTCGGGGGACGCGCGGGTCGGCGGCCACGGGCGTCGAAGGGGGGCGTCGGGCGCCAAGGAGGACCGCGAACCGGGTACCGCGAGCCGCCCGCCCGTCCCGCCCCGTCTCACGTGTGCGGCACGACCGCGACGGGTGCCGCCGCATGATGGAGCACCGCATGGGTGAGAGAACCGATCCGTCCGCCGAGCGGGCCGCGCCGGATGCGGCGGCCGACGACCACCAGGGACGCCTCACGGGAGGCTTCGACCAGACGGACCGAGGGGCTGCCGCCGAACGCGTCCTCCGCGACCTCGACCCGCGGGTACCGCTCCCGCCACGGACGCAGCACCTTCGTCAGTCTCTCCGCCTCCCCCGCGGCGACCGCGTCGTACAGCGCGGGGTCGGCCGGCAGTCCGTGGACGTAGTAGGGCGGCAGGTTCCAGCCGTGCACCGCGCGCAGTGAGGTGCCGCGCAGGGCCGCCGCGGCGAAGGCGAAGCCGATCACCTCCGCGTCGGGCCGGGCGGCGTCCACGCCGAGGAGGACCGGCCGGTAGGGCGTCGCGGCGGACGGGATGCCGGCGGGGTCGGGTTCGTGCTCGTCGGCGGCCTGCTCACCGGCCCGGACCAGGACGACGGGCCGGCGGGCCCGCGCCACGACGCCGAGGCCGACGGAGCCCACCAGGAAGCCGCCGAGGGGGCCGAGCCCCCGGGAGCCGAGGGCCAGCAGCTCGGCATGGTCCGCAGCGTCGGCCAGTACCTCGGCCGGGCGGCCGTCCCTCTGGTCGGCCACGACCCCGACGCCGGTGTGCCGCAGCCGCAGCCCTTCGGCTGCCTCGCTCAGCACGCTCCAGTGACCGCCCCCGGGTGAGCTTCCCGGGTGCTGCGAGGCGACCGCGGCCTCCGCCTCCCGCTCGCGGACGTGCAGCAGGCGCAGCGGCAGACCGCGCAGCCCGGCCTCGCGGGCCGCCCACTCGGCCGCGGCCCTGCTCTCCGGCGAGCCGTCCAGGCCGGCCACGATGGTGCGGGACATGGGGAACCTCCTGGCATCCGGTGATCACCTTCAGCCTGATCCGCGCGTGCCGCGGCGGGAAGGGACCACAGGTCCCTGCACGGAGCCGAAGGGCCCGCACACCGGCGCCCGGGACGGGCGCGCCGCTCCCCCGGCCGGACCCGGGGCCGTCAGGGCCGGTTGCCGGTACCGGGGGCCGGACGGCCCATGGACACCCCGGTCACCGTGGCCGGACGCTGGAGGCAGCACCTCGTCCACCGTGGAAGCACTCCGGGAGGCCCGCCATGTTCGCTCCCCCGTCCCCCAGCATGCCGCGCGCCCTGCCCGCCGAGCAGCGGGAGCGCCTGCTGAGCACCGCCCGTGAAGTGTCCTTCCCGCAGGGCGCCCGGCTGTTCGAGGAGGGCGGCCGGGCGGACCGGTTCTGGGTGATCCGCACCGGCACCGTAGAACTCGACATGCGGGTGCCGGGCCGCCGCCCCGCCGCCATCGAGCGCCTGGGCCACAACGAACTGGTCGGCTGGTCCTGGCTGTTCACCCCGCACGTCTGGCACCTGGGCGCCGAGGCGGCCACCCCGGTGCGGGCGTACGAGTTCGACGCCCCGGCCGTCCTCGATATGTGCCGGGAGGATGCCGCACTCGGCCGGGACGTCACCCAGTGGGTCGGCAACGTGGTCGCCCACCGGCTGCACGCCGCCCGGGTCCGGCTGCTGGACCTGTACGGGCCCTACGGGGCGGGCACGGTCTGAGCCGCGCCCTCGGACGGCCCCGACGGGATCAGCCGCACCGGTGGGCGCCGCCGGTCACCCGTTGGGCCGGAGGGTCCACACGACGGTCATCTCGCCGGTGATGTCCCCGTCCTCGCGGCGGATCTCGATCGTCACCGGGAACTCCGGGCGCTTGCCGGCGTCCAGTTCCGCCACGACCTCGGCGGCGGGACGCCCCAGGGTCGCGGTGGCGGTGACCGGGCCCATCGCCAGCTTGCGGTAGGCGATCTCGGCGCGGACCGCGAGCGGCACCGCGCGGGCGAGCTGGTCCCCGAAGGCGGCGAGCACGATCGCGCCGCTCGCGGACTCGCCGAGCGTGAACATGGCGCCGGCGTGCGGGCCGCCCACGTGGTTGTGGTACTCGGCCTGGTCCGGCAGGGAGACGACGGCCCGCTCGGGCGTGGTCTCGATGAACCGGAGGTCGAGGGTCCGGGCCATGGGCACGGTGGCGGCGAGCATCTCGCCGATGGACATCTGGTCTGCGCTCATGCCCGCAGGTTACCCGCGAGTAGGCCCGGGAGGCCACCGTCCGCCGCTCACGTCCCTTCCCCGGTTGCTACGTCCCCGTCAAAGGGCGGTGACCGAATCGTGTCCGGGGCGCCGCTAGGGTGGCTGCCCATGTGGCCAGGACAGCAGCCGCCCGGGGGCGAGCAGAACCCGCAGGACAACAACCCGTACCAGCAGCCGGGGTACCAGCAGCCGAATCCGTACCAGCAGCCCGGCTACCAGCAGCCGAACCCATACGCGCAGCAACAGCCGCAGTGGAACGCGCCGACCGTGCCGGGCGACCCCAACGCCCCGAAGGGCGGGGACGGGAACCGGACCAAGCTGGTGGCGATCGTCGCGGCGACGGCCGTCGTGATCGCCGCCGGAGTGACCGGATTCCTGGTGCTCGGCGGCGACGAGGACGACACCGCGAAGGGCGGCAAGGACGGCAAGCCGTCGGCGAGCGCGTCCGCCGACCCCTCGGAGGAACCGAGCGCCTCGGCGTCCGAGGACAACCCGCGCGGCGGCGACGCGGAGAAGGCGACCATTCCCGGCTGGCAGGTCGTCGTGAACACGCGCTTCGGCACGAAGTTCGACGTGCCCGCCGACTGGGAGATCGAGACGCCCGGCACCAGCGTCGGCTTCGAGTGGGAGGACGAGGACGGCGAGATGGACCGCACCACGGTCACCGCTCCCGCCTACCTCAAGTCCGAGTGGTGCACCACCGACGACGACAAGGACGGCCGCGAGGAGGACACCGCCCTCGTCACGGCGGGCACCCGCGGTGAGAACGGCGCCAAGACGACGGACCAGGCGGCCGAGACCCGCGTGCCGTGGTGGATCTTCGGCGGCTACACGCAGCCCGACAAGAAGAGCGTGAAGACGGTCAAGCCGAAGCCGTACACCACCACCTCGGGCATCAAGGGCAGCCTCGCCACCGCCTACTCCGACGGCACCCCGCAGAAGGGCAAGTGCGACAGCGAGGGCAAGGCGGTCACCTTCGCGTTCAAGAACGGCGCGGGCGACTTCGTCACCTGGAACCTGTTCGGCGCCAAGGGCGTCAAGGACGAGGTGTCCGAGGCGACCGTGCAGAAGATCCTGAGCACCGTGCGGCTCACCGAGGAGCCCCCGACGGGCACCTGACGCCCGGTTCCGGACCATGACCGAGAGGCGGGGCGACCTGGCATTTGGCAAGTCGGCCCCGCCCCGGAGATAGTCACGGGGTGTCCACCTCCGTTTCCCGCCGCCGGCCCGCCTGGGCCGGACGCAACTACTCGTTGTTGACCGCCTCCGCCGTGGTGACCAGCCTGGGCAGCCACGGCGCGCTGATCGCCGCCGCCTTCGCCGTCCTGGCCGCGGGCGGCGGCGCGGGCGACGTGGGCCTGGTCGCCGCCGCGCGCACCTTGCCGCTGGTGGTGTTCCTGCTGATCGGCGGAGCGGTGGCGGACCGGCTGCCGAGGCACCACGTGATGGTCGCGGCGAACGTCCTCAACTGCGTCTCGCAGGCGGCCTTCGCCATCCTGGTGCTCGCGGGCGAGCCGCTGCTGTGGCAGATGATGCTGCTGAGCGCCCTCGGCGGCACCGGCCAGGCGTTCTTCAGCCCGGCCGCCGAGGGCATGCTGCTCTCCTCCGTCGAGGGGGAGCAGGCCGGGCGGGCGTTCGCGGTGTTCCGGATGGCCATGCAGGGCTCGATGCTCGGCGGGGCCGCGCTGGGCGGCGCCATGGTCGCCGTGATCGGGCCGGGCTGGGTCCTCGCGGCGGACGCCGCCGCCTTCGCGGTGGCGGCGGGACTGCGCGCCTTCCTCGACGTCAGGCACATCCCCCCGCGCGCCCCCGGCGGCGGCCTCGTCTCCGACCTGCGGGAAGGCTGGCGGGAGTTCTCCGGGCGTCCCTGGCTGTGGGGCATCGTCATCCAGTTCGCCCTCGCCAACGCGGTGGTGGCCGCCGCTGACGCGGTCTACGGGCCGCTGGTCGCCCGGGACCACCTGGGCGGTGCCGCGCCGTGGGGGCTGGCGCTGGCCTTCTTCGGCGGAGGCACCGTGCTGGGCGCGCTGCTCATGACCCGCTGGAAACCGGTCCGGCTGCTGTTCACCGGCACCCTGTGCGTGTTCCCCCTGGCGCTGCCGTCGGCCGCGCTCGCCGTGCCCGTGCCGGTGTGGGCGCTGTGCGCGGTGATGCTGGTGACCGGCGTCTGCCTGGAGGTGTTCGGCGTGTCCTGGATGACCGCCCTGCACCAGGAGATCCCGGAGGAGAAGCTGTCCCGGATCTCCGCCTACGACTGGTTCGGCTCGGTGGCGCTGGTGCCGTTGGCCACCGCGCTGGCCGGCCCGGCGGAGTCGGTGCTGGGGCGCCCGGAGGCGCTGTGGGGATGCGCCGCGCTGATCGTGGTGGCCACGGCGGCGGTGCTGTGCGTGCCGGACGTGCGCAACCTGCGCCGCAGGACCCGCACGGTCACCGAGGCCCCCGCCGGGAGCGACCGGCCCGAGGTGATCGAGCAGGCGTGAGGGGCCACGCGAGCCCGTCACCTCGGCACGCTCACCGCCGCTCGATGCGGGCGGCGGGGCACGGCCTCTCGGCCGAGACAGCCGGGGACAGCCGCGGACAGCCGGGCGAGCGCGGCGGTCAGCCGATGCCGAACGCTCCGGCGGGCGGCTCCGGCGAGGGCACGGCGTCCTCGTCCCGCACCGGGCGCGCGCCGGCCACGAACCTCCGCAGGGCCGCACCGTGCTCCACCCGGGCCGGGAAGGCGTCGGCCGCGGTGCGCCGGGCCAGCGCGGCGGTGTCCAGCGGGTGGTGGGCGGCGATCAGCAGGGCGTTGCCGAAGCGGCGGCCGCGCAGCACCCCCGGCTCGGCGACCAGCGCCAGTTCCTCGAAACGCTTCGCGAACGTCGCCAGCTGCGAGCGCAGGAAGTCGAACGGCGCCCCGTCGGCGAGGTTCGCCACATAGACCCCGTCGTCCCGCAGGACGCGGGCGGCCTCGTCGGCGTAGGCGGCCGTGGTGAGATGGGCGGGCACGCGTGAGCCGCCGAAGACGTCGGCGACGATCATGTCGGCCGAGTCGGCCGGGGCCGCCTCCAGCCAGGCGCGGGCGTCCGCGGTGTGCAGGGTGACGTCGCAGTCGGCGGGCAGCGGCAGGTGCGCCGTGACGAGTTCCAGCAGGGCGCCGTCCGCCTCGACCACCTGCTGCCGGGAGCCGGGCCGGGTGACGGCCAGGTAGCGGGGCAGGGTGAGGGCGCCGCCGCCCAGGTGCACCGCGTCCAGCGGGCGTCCGGGCCCGTCGAGGGTGTCCAGGACGTGGCCGAGCCGCCGGGCGTACTCGAACTCCAGGTGGCCGGGGTCGTCCAGGTCGACGTACGACTGCGGGGCCCCGTCGACGGTCAGCAGCCAGGCCCGTTCCCGGTCGACGTCGGGCATCAGCTTGGCGGTGCCGTGGTCGACGGCACGGGTCACGGGGATGGGCTCGGTCACCGTCCCATTGTCCCGTCCGGCCGGGGGCCCGTCGGCCGAGGGGTGGCCGGGCGGCTGCCCGCCCCGGGTGGGGGCGGGCAGCTGCGGGCCGTTCAGCCGACCTCGGTCACCGTGCCGGCGGCCACGGTGCGGCCGCCCTCACGGACGGCGAAGCCGAGCCCTGTCTCCAGCGGCACCTCGCGGCCCAGTTCCACGGTCATGGTGACCGTGTCCCCGGGCCGGGCGACGGCCGCCGCGCCGAGGTCGACGTCGCCGACGACGTCCGCGGTGCGGATGTAGAACTGCGGCCGGTAGCCGGTGGACACCGGAGTGCTGCGCCCGCCCTCGCGGGTGGACAGCACGTACACCTGCGCGGTGAACCGCCGGCTGGGCACCACGCTGCCCGGCGCCGCGACCACGTGGCCGCGGCGCACCGCGTCGCGGGGGACACCGCGCAGCAGCAGCGCCACGTTGTCCCCGGCCTGCGCCTCGGACATCGGCCTGCCGAAGGTCTCCAGACCGGTCACGACCGTCTCGACGCCGGCGCCGAGGACCTCCACCCGGTCGCCGACGCGGATCGTGCCGCGCTCGACGGCACCCGTGACGACGGTGCCCCGGCCGGTGATCGTGAGCACGTTCTCCACCGGCAGCAGGAAGGGCGCGTCGACGTACCGCTCGGGCATGGGCACGTAGGTGTCCACCGCGTCCAGCAGCGCGTCGATCGACGCCGTCCAGCGCGGGTCGCCCTCCAGGGCCCTGAGCCCGGAGACCCGGACGACCGGCGCCGCGTCCCCGCCGTAGCCGTGCGCGGAGAGCAGTTCCCGGACCTCCAGCTCCACGAGGTCGGTGAGCTCCTCGTCGCCCGCGTCGGCCTTGTTGAGGGCGACGACGATGTGGTCGACGCCCACCTGACGGGCCAGCAGCACGTGTTCGGCGGTCTGCGGCATGATCCCGTCGAGGGCGGAGACCACGAGGATCGCCCCGTCGAGCTGGGCGGCGCCGGTGACCATGTTCTTCACGTAGTCGGCGTGGCCGGGCATGTCGACGTGCGCGTAGTGCCGGGTGTCGGTCTCGTACTCGACGTGCGCGATGTTGATGGTGATGCCCCGCGCGGCCTCCTCGGGCGCCCGGTCGATGCGCTCGAAGGGCACGAAGGCGCCGCTGCCGCTGCCGCGCTCGGCGAGGACCTTGGTGATGGCGGCGGTCAGGGTGGTCTTGCCGTGGTCGACGTGGCCCATCGTGCCGATGTTCAGGTGCGGTTTGGTGCGGACGTACGCCGTCTTGGACATGGCGGTACCTCGATGTCTCTCAGTGGTGGTGCGTGACGGCCCCGGCGCGGCGAAGCGGCGCGCGGCGGGACGGGGACCCCGGGAGGAACCGGCCGACCCTCCCCCTGCGGGGTCCGCCGGTCGATCCGGGGAGGGTCAGCTTCGGGCGCCGTCGGCGGCGGCCAGGAGAGCATCGACGGCAGCCTTCGGGGCATCCGCGGCGGCGGATGCGGCGAGGTGGAAGGCGTACCGGAACATGACGACGATCCTTGCGGACGCGGGGGTCCCGCGTCGAACGGTTTTCCCGCGCGGACGCGGCGGGCGGGGAGCCGTCGGCGGTTCCGCTGCCGTGCGGGCGGGCTCAGGCGCCGATGTTCTTCAGTGCCTCCCGTACCGACAGGGGTGCGAGCCGGTCCCGCTCGCGGGCCACGAAGGCGCGGACCGCGTCCGGGTCGGTCTTGGCGTATTCGCGCAGGCACCAGCCGATGGCCTTGCGGACGAAGAAGTCGGGATGGCCCGACCGGCGCACGCAGTAGCCGAAGAGCCGGTCGGTGTCGGTGCGTTCCTTGTACCGCAGTTGGTGCAGCAGCGCGGTCCGCACCAGCCACAGGTCGTCGTCGCCGCTCCAGGCGTCCATCTCCGCCGCGAGGTCCCGGTCGGCGGCGACCAGCGCGCCGACGACGTGGGCGGCGAGCAGGTCGACGGTGTCCCACCACGGAACCGTGGTGAGCAGGTGCCGGGCCACGGGCAGGAAGCCGGAGGAGCAGTGCCGCACGTGGCGGCGCAGGTAGTCCACCGCGAAGTACCGGTACTCGCGCTCGGGCAGGTCCCAGCAGCGCAGGGCGATCGCCGTGCAGTCTGCCTCGGTGGGGAGGGGCAGGCCCTCGACCACGGTGCGGGACAGGGCCCGGCGGACCGGGGTGGACAGGCCGAGGAACGGCGCGACGTCCTTCATGTAGGCGCGCATCCCCACGGCCCGCTGCGGGTCGGCCGCCGTCGGGTAGACGGCGGTGAGCCGGTCCAGGACGGTGTCGGCGAGCGGACTGGCCGGAACCTTCCGGGGGGCGCCCGCGGCGCCGGCTGTGGCGGGGTTCATGAGACGCACACTACGGCGATCACCCCGGCGCGTCGGTTACTGTCGCCGGATGCTCGATGCCTCCACCCGCTCTGGCGGCACGGCCACGGCCTCTCCCCGGGCCGTCGGCACCCCTGATCTCGCGCTCGCGGTCTCCCTGCCCGCGGCGCCCGCCGCACCCGCGCCGGGCCCGGCGGCCCGCTGCGCGAGAGCCCTGTTGTCGCCCTGGTCCCGGCTGTCCCTGCTGGTGGTGCTGCTGCTGTCGGCGGCATCGGTGATGGTGCTGTTCGAGCCGCAGCGGCTGCTGACCGACGGCTTCCCGTCCCGGCTCGGCGGGGCGGCGGCCGTGGTGCTGTACGCGGTGGCGTACGGGGTGTGCACGGTGGCGTTCGTCCCGCGCCCGCTGCTCAACCTCGGGGCGGGCGCGCTGTTCGGCAGCCAGCTCGGCCTGGGCGCGGCGCTCGGCGGCACGGTGCTCGGGGCGGGGCTGGCGTTCTGTCTGGGGCGCGCGCTCGGCCAGGACGCGCTGCGTCCGCTGCTGCGGGGACGGTGGCTGAAGGCCGCCGACCGGCAGCTCAGCCGGCACGGTTTCCGCTCGATGCTGGCGACCCGGCTGTTCCCGGGCGTGCCGTTCGCCGCCGCCAACTACTGCGCCGCCGTGTCGCGGATGGGTCTGCTGCCGTTCCTGCTGGCGACGGCGCTCGGTTCGATCCCGAACACCGCCGCCTACGCGGTCGCGGGCGCCCGTGCCTCGACGCCGACGTCGCCCGCCTTCCTGATCGCGCTCGCCTGCATCGCCGTACCGGGGCTGGTGGGCGCGGTGGTGGCGTGGCGCAAGCGGCGTCAGCTGCGCGGCCGCTGAGAGCGACGGGGCCGGCGCCACGTCAGACCTGTGCCGGAAGCACGGCGTCGGCGAGTCCGGCCGTCTCGCACGGGGTCTGCGGGGCATAGCCGGTACTCCGTCCGCGGGCCGGCCCCTCCCCCGCCCGCGCCGATCCGGCCGGGACAGGGCCGTGACCTCCCTGCACCAAGTGTTCATTTCGGGGCGCTACGCTTCCCGCGGCGCGCCCGGTCATCGATCACCGCACCCGCGGTCCCGCGTGCCGTACTTCGCCCGTTTCCCCCGTTCGGCACTTGGACTCCGCTACCTCATGTCTTGGTTTGAATCCCTCATCCTCGGACTCGTCCAGGGGCTGACCGAGTTCCTCCCCGTCTCCTCCAGCGCGCATCTGCGCCTGACGGCCGCGTTCTCCGGCTGGGAGGACCCCGGCGCGGCGTTCACCGCGATCACCCAGATCGGCACCGAGGCCGCGGTGCTCATCTACTTCCGCAAGGACATCGGCCGCATCCTGTCCGCCTGGACGCGCTCCCTCACCGACCGGGAGCTGCGCCGCGACCCCGACGCGCGCATGGGCTGGCTCGTCATCGTGGGCTCCATCCCCATCGGCGTCCTCGGCGTCACGCTCAAGGACCAGATCGAGGGGCCGTTCCGCGACCTGCGGATCACCGCCACGATGCTGATCGGCATGGGCATCGTCCTCGGTGTCGCCGACCGGCTGGCGGCCCGCGCCGAGCGCGGCGGCCGGCACCGCGCCGCCAAGCAGCCCAAGGAACTCACGGACCTGACCGTCCGGGACGGCCTGATCTACGGCCTCTGCCAGGCGATGGCGCTCGTCCCGGGCGTGTCCCGTTCCGGCGCCACCATCAGCGGCGGCCTGTTCATGGGCTACCGGCGCGAGGCCGCGGCGCGCTACTCCTTCCTCCTCGCCATCCCGGCGGTCCTGGCGTCCGGCCTGTTCGAGCTGAAGGACGCCGGCGAGGGCGGCCATGTCTCGTGGGGCCCGACCGCCTTCGCCACGGTCATCGCGTTCGCGACCGGCTACGCCGTGATCGCATGGTTCATGAAGTTCATTTCCACCCGTAGCTTCATGCCGTTCGTCTGGTACCGGATCGCCCTCGGCGTCGTCATCATCGTGCTGGTCGGCGCGGGTGTGCTGAGTCCGGGGGCGGGCGAGGCGGCCCACTGAGCCGGGCGCCGCCCCGGGCGGGAGGTTGAGGCCGCGGGCGGCCCCTGGCAGGCTCGTGCCGCATGATCGACGGATACGCGAAGGACCACCTGCACGGAAGACTGCGGCGGGACCGCCAGGCGCTGCTCTGGAAGCTCGACGGCCTGTCCGCCCACGATGCCCGCCGCCCCCTGACGGCGACCGGGACCAACCTCGTCGGCCTGGTCAAGCACGTGGCCACCGTCGAGGCCAGGTACTTCGGCGAGGTCTTCGGCCGGCCGTCCCCGGAGCCGCTGCCCCGGTGGCAGGACTCCGACGGCAGCGACCAGTGGGCGGCCGAGGACGAGACCGTCGAGCAGATCACCGGGTTCTACCGGCGCACCTGGGCCCACTCCGACGCGACGATCGACGAACTCTCCCTCGACTCCCGCGGCCACGTGCCGTGGTGGCCGGCGCCCCACGCCGACACCAGCCTGTTCGCCGTCATGATCCACGTCCTCGGTGAGACGAACCGGCATGCCGGGCACGCCGACATCCTGCGCGAGGGCCTCGACGGCCGGACCGGGCTGCGCCCCGAACACGAGCAGCGGATCGACGAGGAAGCCCGTGCCGCCCAGCGCGCGAGGATCGAACGGGCCGCCAGGACGGCCGCAGCGGCCGAGGCCCGGGCCGAGCGGTCCTCCGCGTGACGTGACGCCGGCGTGGAGCGGCACACCCGCGGGTCCTGCCGGTCCCGCGGGGTGAGCACGGGTACCCCGCGGCGCGCGTAGCCGTCCGGTAGCGCAGAGTCAGCGCCTGGGCCTAGGCTGTCCGTATGTCCCCCGATTCCGTCACCCCTGGTTCCGTGCGGTCCGCCGCCGATGTCAACGAGCAGATCCGCGCGCTGTGGCTGCGCGCGGGCGGGTCCCTGTCGGCCACGGAGCGTGCGGAGTACGAGTTGCTGGTGGTCGAGTGGGCGGCCGCGATCCGGGGCGGGGTCGTCAAGGCGGCCTGACCCCCGGGGCCGCCCCTTCGCCGCATGGATCCTGCGGGTGCCGTCAGCGTCCGCCCGCCACCCGCAGCACGGTCCCCGTCGTGTACGAGGCGTCCGGTGACATCAGCCAGGCCACGGCCGCGGCGATCTCCTCGGCCCGTCCGGCGCGGCGCAGCGGGACCGCGGCGCCCGCCTGCCGGGCCCGGTCCGGGGCGCCCATCGCGGCGTGCATCTCCGTGTCGATCACTCCCGGCGCCACCGCGTTGACCCGGATCCCGTCCGGGCCGAGCTCCTTGGCCAGGCCCAGCGTCAGGGCGTCCACGGCGGCCTTGGTCGCCGCGTAGTGGACGTACTCGTTCGGGCTGCCGAGCGTGGCCGCTCCCGACGAGATGTTCACGATGACCCCCTCACCGCGGGGCGTCATCAGCTGCGCGGCGCGCCGTGCACAGAGCAGCGTGCCCATCAGATTGACGTCGACGACGCGCCGCAGGGTGTCCGTGCCGACGTCGGCGAAGCGGCCCAGCGGTCCGGTCACCGCCGCGTTGTTCACCAGCCCGGTCACCGGGCCGAGTTCCTTCTCGGCCACCTCGAAGAGCCGCTCGACGTCCGCCTCGGCGGAGGTGTCGCCCCGTACCGTGACGGCACGCGCGCCGGCCGACCGTACCCCCTCCGCCATCGCCTCGGCGGCGCCGGCGTCGCGTACGAAGCCCACCACCACGTCGTGTCCCTCGGCCGCGAGCCGCAGACAGGTGGCGGCGCCGATCCCCCGGCTGCCGCCGGTGACCACGGTGACGAGTCGTTTCATGTGGCTGCCTCCCGGTGACGCCCTGTGCGAGATCACCAGACTGGCAGACCGGCGGGCCGGGTCCCCGACAGGGTTCCACCACACGGAGCGCGCCCCGGTCCCCGTCCCGTCGGTGGGGCGGGCACAGGGACCGGCAGTGCCTGTCGCAGCGCCGGCACTACCTCTCCCTGCGCGTGCTGGGAGCCTGTCTGCAGCCGTCGCTGCCGGACGACCCCGGGCGCATGCCGCGGCCCTGGAGGGGGAGCTGGGCGCGGCCCGGACGCACCTGCGGCGGCTCACGGCGACGTACCACAGCACCGGGCACGGGGCGCATCCGAAGGCCGTGCGGGAGGCGGCCAGGGCGATGGCGGAGCAGACGTCCGGCAACGAGGCGCGGTGCTACCGGATGCCGGCCCGGCTGCAAAACCTCACCCCGCTCACCTCACCGAGGCCCGTGAGGGCGCCGGCCGGCGCACGGCGGAGGCCGGTGCCCGGCGGGGCGTTCCGCCGGCCGGTGCCGGTGAATGTGGGGGCGGCCTCTTGGCACCCCACGTCCCATGGCCAACACTGAGCCGATGACCCAGCGTGTGGAGCTCGCGACCGTGAGGGACCGGCTGGCCGTCGACGCACTCGTCACCGAGTACGCGGTGGCCGTGGACGACGGCGACTGGGAAGGATACCGAGGACTGTTCGTGCCGGACGGGCGGGCGGACTACCGCTCGGCCGGCGGCGTCGAGGGCGACGCGGCGGCGGTCGCCGACTGGCTGGCCCGGTCCCTGGCGGTGTTCCCGATGCGCCAGCATCTGATCGTCAACCGCCGGGTGCGGTTCGGCGTCCGGGAGCAGGACACCGGTGACACGGCCCACGTCCAGGCCGACTACCTCAACCCGATGGGCGGCGATGGCGGGGACGGCGAGGGGGCGGCGTCCCCGGACTTCGTGTGCGGCGGCCGGTACGCCTTCGCGATGGTGCGCACGGAGGACGGCTGGCGGCTGACCGAGGTGGTCGTGCGGGAGAAGTGGCGGCGCCTTCCCGGCCGCCGGACGGCCGATGTGATCAACTGAACGCGCCCCGCGCCGACCGGGACCGTCCCCGGGGCGCACACTTGGGTCCTCAGGGGGTAGGGAGGCGCCTATGAAGACGCTCGGCCACTGGCTCGCCTCCCCGTGGTACCGCTCGGCCACTGCCGTGGTCGTCGGGGCCCTGCCGGTCCTGGCCTTCCCCGCCCCGTCCCTGTGGTGGTTCGCCTACCTCGCCCTGGTGCCGTGGATCCTGCTGGCGCGCGGCGCGCCGACGGGCCGCCGGGCCGCGTTCGACGGGTGGTGCGGCGGCTTCGGGTTCATGTTCGCCATGCACCACTGGCTGCTGCCGAACCTGCACGTGTTCACGTTCGTCATCGCCGCGCTGCTCGGGGCGCTGTGGGCGCCCTGGGGGTGGCTGGTGCGCAGGCTGCTGGGCGGGGCGCCGCCCCGGGGCCGTGTGGTGGCCGCCCTCGCGGTGCTGCCGGCGGCCTGGCTCGTGATCGAGCTGATCCGCTCCTGGCACGCGCTCGGCGGCCCCTGGGGGGTGCTCGGGGCGAGCCAGTGGCAGGTGGGGGCGGCCCTCCGGCTGGCCTCGGTGGGCGGGGTCTGGCTGCTCAGCCTCCTGCTGGTGGCCGTGAACGTGGCCGTGGCGGTGCTGGTCGCGGTGCGGCGGGCGCGGCTGCCCGCCGTGGCCGCCGTGGTGGCGGTGGCCGCCGCGGGGACCGCGGCGTGGGTGTGGTCCCCGCGCCCGCAGACCGACGAGCGGGTGCGGATCGCGGTCGTCCAGCCGGGGGTGGTCGCCGGTCCGGCGAGCGCGGACCGCAGGTTCGACCGCGAGGAACGGCTCACCCGTGAGCTGGCCGGCCGGGACGTCGATCTGGTCGTGTGGGGGGAGAGCAGTGTGGGCTTCGACCTCGGCGCCCGCCCCGACCTCGCCCGGCGGCTCGCCGCGCTGTCCCGGGAAACGGGTGCCGAACTGCTGGTCAATGTGGACGCGCGGCGGTCCGACCGGCCCGGCATCTTCAAGAGCTCGGTGCTGGTCGGCCCGGCAGGGCTGACCGGGGACCGGTACGACAAGATGCGGCTGGTGCCGTTCGGGGAGTACATCCCGGCGCGCTCGCTGCTGGGGTGGGCGACCTCGGTGGGCAAGGCCGCCGGGGAGGACCGCATGCGCGGCACGCGGCAGGTGGTGATGGACGCGGGCGGCGGGCTGCGGATCGGGCCCATGGTGTGCTTCGAGACCGCGTTCCCGGACATGAGCCGGACGCTCGCGGAGGACGGCGCGGACGTGCTGCTCGCCCAGTCCTCGACCTCGACGTTCCAGCAGAGCTGGGCGCCCGGGCAGCACGCCTCGATCGCCGCGCTGCGGGCCGCGGAGACGGGCCGCCCGATGGTGCACGCGACCCTCACGGGCGTGTCCGCCGTGTACGGGCCGGACGGCGGGCAAAGGGGGCCGTGGCTGGGCACGGACACCTCCGCCGCCCATGTGTACGACGTGCCGCTGGCGCACGGCACGACCCCCTACGTGCGCTTCGGCGACCGGGTGCCGCAGGCGGCGCTGGTGACCGTCGCGGCCTGGTGCGCCGCGGAGGTGCTCCGGTTCAGGCGGCGGTCCCGCTCACCGCGCGCACCACACGCTCGCACAGCTCATGGGTCTCCAACGCGTCCCGGGCGCTGAGCACCCGTCCGGCGCGCACCGCGTCCAGGAAGGCGAGCACGGCCTGCTCGATGCCGCGCTGCCGGGCCACCGGCACCCAGTCCCCGCGCCGCCGGACGGTCGGCTGGCCCTTGTGGTCGACGACCTCCGCCAGGTTGAGGACCTGGCGCTTGGCGTCCTGCCCGGACACCTCGAGGATCTCCTCGGCCGAACCGCTGAGCCGGTTCATCACCCCGAGCGCGGTGAAGCCGTCCCCGGCGAGCTGGAGGACGACGTGGTGCAGCAGTCCGCCCTCGGTGCGGGCGCGCACGGTCACGTCGTCGACGGGGCCGGGCACGAGGAAGCGCAGGGTGTCGGCGACGTGGATGAAGTCGTCGAGGATCATCGTGCGCGGGTCCTCCGGCAGTCCGACGCGGTTCTTCTGCATCAGGATGAGGTCCCGCGGGTGCTCGGCACACTGCGCGTATCCGGGGGCGAAACGCCGGTTGAAGCCGACGGCGAGGCTCACCGCGCGGTCCTCGGCGAGCTCCACGAGCCGTGCGGAGTCGGCGAGTTCGTAAGCGAGGGGCTTGTCGACGTACGTCGGTACGCCCGCCTCCAGCAGCCGGGTCACGATCTCCGGGTGGACCGCGGTCGGCGCGTGCACGAAGGCCGCGCCGAGGTCCTGGGCGAGGAGGGAGTCCAGGTCGGCGTGGCGCCGCTCCGCGGGCAGGTGGAGGCCGTCCGCGACCCGCGTGAGGGTGGCGGGCGTACGGGTCTGCAGGTGGAGGTCGACGCCGGGCAGTGCGCCCAGCACCGGAAGGTAGGCCTTCTGCGCGATGTCGCCGAGTCCGATGCAGCCGACCTTCACGGGGTGTTCTCCTCTAGCCGTTGCCTGCCGTGGTCTGCGGGGAAGCATACGGCTGCTGCGGCGGGCGCCAGTCGGCGATGCCGTCGAAGGTGCGCAGGGCGAGGCCCGGCGCGGCCTTCGCGAGCACGGCCAGGGCGTGGTCGCGCACCGCGATGCCGGCCCGGTTGGTCATCAGGTTCAGCCGGGCCGCCCGGACGGCCTGGCGGGCGACGGCGGTGGTGCGGGGCAGCCGGGCGGCCGTGTAGGCGGCCGGGTCACCGGCGTGGTGGGCGAGGACGACGGCGTCCTCGACGGCCTGGTTGCCGCCCTGGCCGAGGTTGGGCGGCATGGCGTGCGCGGCGTCGCCGATCAGCGCGACCCGGCCGCGGTGGAGGGCGGGCAGCGGCTCGGCGAGGTGGTGCACGTCGTGCCGCAGGACGTCCTCGGGCCGGGCGGCGGCCAGGACGGCGGGGACCGGGTCGTGCCAGTCGCCGTAGAGGCGCAGCAGTTCGGCCTTCTCGTCGTCGGGCGCCCTCCCGCCCGCGGGGGTCCGGGCGGCGGCGTACGCGTAGACCCGGCCGTCCCGGAGCGGGTGGGTGCCCCAGATGCGGCCCCGGCCCCAGGTTTCGTGCGAGGAGAACTCGGCGCCCGGTAGCGGGATGAGCACCCGCCAGGTGGTGAATCCGGCGTAGACGGGCTCGGGGTGGGCGGGGAAGAGCGTGCTCCGCACGCCCGAGCGGACGCCGTCGGCGGCCACCACGAGGTCCGCCGTCAGTTCTCCGTCGGGGGTGCCCACCCGGGCCGGCCGGGCGGGGTCGGCCGGGTCCCCGGGGTCGAGGATGCGGGCGGTGGCGGCCGTGCGGACGGCGTCCGGCGGAAGGGTCTCGGCCAGGTGGCCGACGAGGGTGGCGCGGGCGACGAGGACCAGCGGCCCGCCGAAGCGTTCGCTCGCCGCGGCGGCACTGGTCCGGGCGAGCCACCGGCCGTCCGGCGCGCGGACGCCCCCGTCGCCCTGGAAGGCGGACAGGGCGCGGACGGTGTCCCCGAGGCCGATGACGTCCAGGGCGCGCAGGGCGTTGGGCGCCAGGGAGATGGCCGCGCCGACCGGTGCGAGCGACGCGGCCCGCTCCAGCACCGTCACCCGGATCCCGCGCCGGTGCAGGGCGGACGCGGCGGTCAGGCCGCCGATCCCGCCGCCGATCACGACGGCCCGCTTCACCTGTGGCATGGCTGCTCCTCCCGGCGCGACTACATCTGTAGTGCTCCTGGTCTCCAATGTACTACAGGAGTAGTGAGCCGGGTAGGTTGTGCTCATGTCCGTGAGCACCGCAGGCGCCGCCCGCGCCGACCTCGTCGCCGACGCCGCCCTGGCCCTGCTCGCCGAGCGGGGGATGCGCGGGCTGACCCACCGGGCAGTCGACGAGGCGGCCGGACTCCCGCAGGGCTCCACGTCGAACGTGGCGCGCACCCGGGAGGCGCTGCTGGAGCTGACGGTGCGCCGGCTCGCCGAGCGGGAGGCCCGGGTCCTCGCCCTGGACGCGCTGCCGGACCCCCGCCGGGGCGCCCCCGCGGTGGTGGAGGCGCTCGCCCTGGCCACTCACCGCGCGCTGACCCGCCACCGCGAACTCACCGTGGCCCGCTACGAACTCGCCCTGGAGGCGACCCGGCGCCCCGCACTGCGCGCCTACTTCGACGCCACCGGCGCCCGGTTCCATGAGCTGCTCACCGCCCTCGTCACGGACCTGGGCTCCACGGAACCCGACCGGCACGCGCTGTCGCTGATCGCCTGGGCGGACGGGATGATGCTCTCCTGCGTGGCCGGGTCGTTCGGTTCGAGGACGCCGGGCCCCGAGGAACTCCGCGCGAGCCTGCGGGAAGTGCTGCGGGGCATGCTCGGTGGCTGAAAACGCGTAGTGGGCCGGGCACGGGATCGGCAAGGATGCGGTCATGACGACCGAGCGACGTGAACCCGCCACCGACGCCGACGAACGCGCCATGCTGGAAGGCTGGCTCGACTACCACCGCCGCACCCTGGCCTGGAAGTGCGAGGGCCTGACCGACGCGCAGCTGCGCACCGCGTCGGTGTCCCCCTCCGAGCTGACCCTGCTGGGGCTCGTCCGGCACATGGCCGACGTGGAACGCGGCTGGTTCCGCCGGGTGCTGGCGGGTGAGGACGCCGGCCCGATCCACTACAGCGAGGCCGCCCCGGACGGCGAGTTCCACCTCACCCCGGCGAACACCTGGGCCGAGGCGTACGCGACCTGGCAGGAGGAGATCGAGGCTGCGCGGCGCAACGCGGCCGGGTTCGCGCTGGACGACCTGTCGAAGGGCACACACGCCCGCACCGGCGAGCGCTACAACCTGCGCTGGCTCTACACGCACATGATCGAGGAGTACGCGCGGCACAACGGCCACGCCGACCTGATCCGCGAGGCCCTGGACGGCGCGACCGGCGAGTGACGTCACCCCCGGCCCCCGCGCGGCGCCCGGAAGGGGGCGGAGATCACCCGTGCGGGGCATCCGAGGGGCATCCGCCGTCCGGGAGGCGCCCGGAGCCAGCAGAGTGGCCCGGGTGCATCGAACGACGACGACAGCGACCCTGCTGCTGACCGTGGCGGTGTCGGCCCTCGCGGGCTGTGTCACGGTCCCGCCGCCCGCCGCCCCCGGACCGCCGGCCGCCCCGTCGGGGGCGCCGGCGCCGCGCCCGGACGGGGTGATCCGCACACCGGTCGTGCAGGCGCCCGCCCGGGAGGCCCTGGAGATGATCGGACCGTCCCGCCCCGCGCGGCCGTCCGCCGCTCCCCCGTCCCGCGCCGCTCCCCCGGCCCCGGCACCGGAGCGCCCCCTGCCCCCGCCGGGCCACGGCTCGACCGCCCGCCCGGGGCGTCCGGCGCCCCCGGACGACGGCCGCCCGCCCGGCGCCGCCCAACCGCCCGCCCGGCCGGGACCGGCCCTCGGCGAGGGCACCGACGTCTGCGCGCTCGGCAGGACGTACGGCCGCTGGGACCAGGGCAGCCCCCAGGCGGCGATCTGCCGCGAGGTGTACGGCCGGTGAAGCCACGGCGCGATCCCGCGCGGACGCGCCGGCGCCGGGAGCGCGAGCGCGGCCCGGGCCGGACATCGCGCCCGGGGCCGCCGAACAGGCCGCCCGACCGGGACCGGCCACCGGCGAGGGCACCAGCGCCTCCGCCCTCGGCAGGACAACGGCCAGTGGAACCCGGACAACCCCCACGCGGCCATCCGCCGCGAGGTGTACGGCCGGTAAGACCCCGACGCGATCCCGCGCGGACGCGCCGGCGCCGGGAGCGCGAGCGCGGCCCGGGCCGGGGGGGGGAGCTCGCCCTGCCCGGGCAGCGCGCCGGGACCGCACAGCCGTGAGAGCCCCGGCCGGGCAGCCGCGAGGGCCCGCTCGGCCCTACTGCCGTTGCCCGGGCGGCCCCCACCCGCCCCCGGGCGGGCGGTCGCTCTCCCCCAGCCGGATCTCCAGCCGGCGGATCGCGGCCCGGACGCCCTCACCGTAGGTGTCGTCGGCCAGCGCGCGGGCCGCGCCCCTGGCCCGGCTCAGATGGGTGCGGGCGGCGTCGGGGCGGCCCAGCCCGGCGTAGTCGGTGGCCAGGCTCAGGTGCAGGGCCGGGTAGAGGGCGCGCACCCCGGGCGCGTCGACGAAGCCGCCCGGCCGGTCGCCGCGGGCCTCCTCGGCGGCCGTGAGGGCCCGCAGGTCCCAGGCGAGTTCGTCCTCAGGGTCGTCCTGGGTGTCGGCCAGGTAGTGCGCCAGGGTGCAGCGGTGCAGCGGATCGCCGTGCTCGCCGATCTCCGTCCACAGGCCCAGGAGGCGCCGGCGGGCCTCCTCCCGGTCCCCCGCGTGGTGCAGCATCACGACCTGCCCGATCCGTGTCAGCACGGCGTCCGGCGCCGCCCGGCCCTGTCGTTTCGCCACCGCGTCCTCCGCACCCGCTCGCCGGCTGTCCCCACGACGCTAGCCGCAGGAGACGGCGACGGCGGACGGCGCGCCCCGGGACGCACCGGGGCGTCCTCCGGGTGCGGGCGGACGGGGCCCCGCCGCACCCGGTGCGGGGCGTCAGCCGAGGTCGGGGATGGTCCAGTCGACCGGCGCGTGGCCCTGGGCGGCGAGGGCCTGGTTGATCTGCGTGAACGGGCGGGAGCCGAAGAACTTCTTCGCCGACAGCGGCGAGGGGTGCGCGCCCTTGACCACCACGTGGCGGGTCTCGTCGATCAAGGGCAGCTTCTTCTGCGCGTAGTTGCCCCACAGCACGAAGACCGCCGGGTCGGGCCGGTCCGCCACCGCGCGGATGACCGCGTCGGTGAACTTCTCCCAGCCCCGGCCCTTGTGCGAGTTCGCCTCGCCGGCGCGCACCGTGAGCACCGCGTTGAGCAGCAGCACGCCCTGCTCGGCCCACGGCATCAGATAGCCGTTGTCCGGGACGGGCGTGCCCAGCTCCGCGTGCATCTCCTTGTAGATGTTGCGCAGCGACGGCGGGGTCCGCACGCCCGGCCGGACCGAGAAGCACAGGCCGTGCCCCTGGCCCTCGCCGTGGTACGGGTCCTGGCCGAGGACGAGGACCTTGACCTTGTCGTAGGGCGTCGCGTCCAGCGCCGCGAAGACCTCCTCGCGGGGCGGGTAGACGGGCCCCCTCGCCCGCTCCTCCTCGACGAACTCCACCAGCTCCTTGAAGTAGGGCTGCTGCAGCTCGTCACCCAGAACCCCGCGCCAGGACTCGGGCAGCATGGCGATGTCGGTCACGTCAACGTCCTCACGATTGCGGTCACTTGCCGGTAGGAGAACCTACCGGCGAGCACTGACAACCGGCCCCGCCCACCGCTGCCCGGCCCGTCACCAGCTGGTCTTGCGGGACAGCTCCCACATCATCATGATCGTCGAGGGGTCCAGGGCCCGCTCGCCGCCCGAGATGTCCCGGCTGCCCGCGACGTACTGCCGGCCCTGCCACAGCGGGAGCAGCCGTGCGTCCTCCACGAGGATCTGCTGGGCCTCCTCGAACTCGCGCACCACGTTGCCGCGGTCGCTCTCCCGGCGGGAGCGCGGCAGCAGGACGTTGGTGATCTCGGTCGCCTCGTAGGGCGTGCCGAGCGCGTTCTGCTTGCCGACGAACGGGGCGATGAAGTTGTCCGCGTCCGGGAAGTCGGGGAACCAGCCACGGCCGAAGACCGGGTACTCGCCCTTCTGGTAGCCGGTGACGTAGGTCTTCCAGGGGCGGCTCTTGAGCGTGATGTCGAACAGCTTGGACGCCTCCAGCTGCCGTTCGAGCTCCTTGAACTCCAGCGCCGTCGCGGAGCCGTAGCGGTCCGTGGTGTACCAGAAGGTCAGCGGCACCTTCTGGGTGATGCCCGCATCGGTGAGGATCTCCTTGGCCTTGGCCACGCTGGGCTCGCCGTAGTCGTCGAAGAAGCCGGTGGTGTGGCCGGTGAGACCCTTGGGGACCATGGAGTACAGCGGGTCGACGGTGTCCTTGTAGATCTTGTGCGCGATGGCCCCGCGGTCGATGACCTGCGCGATGGCCTGGCGCACCTCCTTCTTTCCGGCCCACGGGTCCTTGGGGTTGAACACCAGGTAGCTGATGTCGGTCCCGGTGCCCTCGACGAGCTGGATCTCCTCCTCCGAGCTGGTCCGGCTCTGGAGGTCGATGATGTCGTCGGCGGCCAGGCCGCGGTAGGTGATGTCGACCTCCTTGCCGCGCAGCGCCTGGACCATGGTCTGGGAGTCCTGGAAGTAGCGGACCGTCACGGCCTCGTTCCGCGGCTTGGCGAACCCCTTGTACCGGTCGTTGCGGACGAGCTCGGCCTTCTTGCCCTCGTCGTAGGAGCTCAGCCCGTACGGCCCGGAGCCGACGATGCCGCCGTCCTTGCGCAGGGCGTCGGCCGGGTAGGCGTCCGGGGCGACGATCGACATGGCGGGCGTGGCCAGCACGAACGGGAAGGTCGCGTCGGGCTTGTTGAGGTGGAAGACCACCTCGCGCTCGCTGGGCGCCTGCACCCGGTCGAGGCTGCCGAGCAGACCCGCCGGACCGCCGTTGACGTTGATCTTGCGGATGCGGTCGATGGAGTACTTGACCGCCTTGGCGTCGAGCGTGGAGCCGTCGGAGAACTTCAGCCCCTCGCGCAGTTCGCAGCGGAAGACCTGGTTGGAGTCGTCGGAGAACGCGCAGCTCTCGGCGGCGTCCGGCTGGGGCGTCGTCGCGCCGACCGGGTAGCTCAGCAGGGTCTGGTAGATGTTGCGGAAGAGCTCCCAGGAGCTGTCCCAGGAAGCGGCAGGATCCAGCGTGCTGGGTGCACTGGTCGTCCCCACGACGATTGGCCCCTCGTCATCCGGGGTATCGGAGGACAAGATGCCACATCCGGCGACCAACGACGATATGGACGCGATGGCCGCCATCCGCCGCAGGCCTCGGTTCCGGTTGAACACGCGCACGCTCCTCGATCTGCCGTACCAAGGGTCGGCAGACGATACCGCAGTGTTCCGCCGGGTGGCCCTCCCCCGGACGACAGTTGAGATCGAGCCGCAACCGACTACGTTGTCATATCCCCCCACAAGCCCCGGAACGCCGACACGGGCGCCCCTTTCGTCAAGGGACGCCCGTGCCCGGACCGTCGTGGTGCCCCGGTGCGGAAGCGGTGCCCCCGCCGGGCGGTGCGGGGTGGCGGTCAGGCCACGCCGGCGTTGAGGAAGATGCCGCCGTCGACCACGAGGGTCTGGCCGGTGACCCAGTCCGACTGCTCCGAGGTGAGGAACGCGGCGGCGCCGCCGATGTCGGAGGGCATCCCGAGGCGGCCCAGCGGGTAGCCGGCGGCGGCCTCCGCCTCCCGTCCCTCGTACAGCGCCTGCGCGAACTTGGTCTTCACCACGGCCGGGGCGATGGCGTTGACCCGTACCTTCGGCGCGAACTCGTGGGCGAGCTGCACGGTCAGGTTGATCAGCGCGGCCTTGCTGACCCCGTACGCGCCGATGAACGGCGAGGGCGCCAGGCCGGCGACGGACGCGATGTTCACGATCGCGCCGCCGTTGTCCTTCTGCCAGGCGTGCCAGGTGCGCTGGGCGAAGCCGAGCGCGGAGACCACGTTGGTCTCGAAGACCTTGCGGGCCACGTTCAGGTCGAGGTCGGCGATCGGCCCGAACACCGGGTTGGTCCCGGCGTTGTTGACCAGGTAGTCGACCCGGCCGAAGGTCTCCATGGTGCGCTCGACGACGGTGGCCTGGTGGCTCTCGTCGTGCGCCTTGCCGGCCACGTACATGGCCCGGTCGGCGCCCAGCGCCTCGACGGCCTCCTTGAGGGCGTCCTCGTTGCGGCCGGTGATGCACACCCGGTCGCCGCGTGCGATCAGCGCCTCGGCTACGCCGTAGCCGATGCCGCGGCTGGCACCGGTGATCAGGGCGACCTTGCCCGAGAGTTCCACTGCGGTCATGTCCTGTGCTCCCGATGTCCTAGTCGAGCGGCCCGCCGGCCACGTACAGCACCTGGCCGGAGACGAAGCCGGCCGCCTCGCCGGTGAAGAAGGCGATGGCGTTGGCGATGTCGTCGGGCTCGCCGACCCGGGCGACGGGGATCTGGGTGGCGGCGGCGGCCTTGAAGTCCTCGAAGCCCATGCCGACGCGGTCGGCGGTGGCCTTGGTCATCTCGGTGGCGATGAAGCCGGGGGCGACGGCGTTGGCGGTGACGCCGAACTTGCCGAGCTCCTTGGCGAGGGTCTTGGTGAAGCCCTGGAGGCCGGCCTTGGCGGCGGAGTAGTTGACCTGACCGCGGTTGCCGAGGGCGGAGGAGGACGACAGGTTGACGATGCGGCCGAAGCCCGCGTCCACCATGTGCTTCTGACAGGCCTTCGACATCAGGAAGGCACCGCGCAGGTGCACGTTCATGACCGTGTCCCAGTCGGAGACGCTCATCTTGAACAGCAGGTTGTCGCGCAGCACGCCCGCGTTGTTGACCAGGATGGTGGGGGCGCCGAGCTCCTCGGCGATCCGCGCGACGGCGGCCTCGACCTGCGCCTCGTCGGAGACGTCGCAGCCGACGGCGACGGCCTTCCCACCCGCGGCGGTGATCTTCTCGACGGTGTCCTTGCAGGCGGCCTCGTCGAGGTCGATCACGGCGACGGCGCGGCCCTCGGCGGCCAGTCGTACGGCGGTGGCGGCGCCGATGCCGCGCGCGGCACCGGTGACGACCGCGACCCGCTGCTCAGTGGTGGACATTGCTGCTTCTCCTCGCCCTTGGGGTGCGGCTCCAGCGGCCCGGCCCAGCAAGTGAGCGACCGCTTAGTACCTTCAGCAGACGTGACGCTAGAAGCCCTGGCACGCGGTGTCAACGGCACACCCGGACTGTGTGATCCATTACCCCCCGCGGCAGCGCCCCACCCCCGCGCCCCCGGAGGCAGGCGCCCCCGGCCCGCGTCCGGGCCGCCGTCCGCGCCCGGCACCCGATCGGCCCACGGCTGCGCGCCCGGGGAGCGGGGCGCGCCTAGCGTCGGAGGCCGGGCCATCCGTGGCCGGAAAGGAGGCGCTTCCATGCGCCGTCGCACCGGTGCCATAGGCACCCTGATCGCGCTCGCCGCGGTCCTGCCGCAGTCCTCCGCCGCGCACGCCCAGGACCTGGACTGCCGCGACTTCACCCATCAGGAGGACGCGCAGGCACTGTTCGACTCGAACCCCCGCGACCCGCATCGTCTCGACGAGGACCAGGGCCCCGACGACGGCATCGCCTGCGAGGCCCTCCCCCGGCGCGCCGACGAAACGGCCTCCTCGACCAGTTCCCCCCGGCCGACGACGGCCGCCCCGTCCGTGTCCCCCACCGGCTCCACGACTCCCACCACCGTGCCCACCCCCGTGCCCACCCTCACGCCCTCCGTCGTCGCGACGTCGACGTCGCCGGCCGCCGCAGCGTCGCGCGGGGTGCGGGGCGGACTGGGCGGCTCGTCCGACAGCGGCCCGAGCGGCCTGGAGGCGGGCATCGGCGCGGCGTTCGTGGCGGGCGCCCTCGCCGTCGGCGGCTACCTGCTCAGGCGCCGTCGCGCCTGAACCCGGGCGGACGCACCAGCAGGTCGAGCAGCCGGTCCGCCTCGTCCGCCGGATCGGCGGTGAGGCCGGTGTGCACCGGGCCGGGCTGCACGACGGTGGAGCGGGGGGCGATCAGCCAGCGGAAGCGGCGTCCGGCGTCGTCCCGCGCGGCCTGTCCCGCCGCGTCCCCGCCCGCGCACACCTTCTCAACAGCGCGCAGCGCGGCCCGCACCCCCGCCAGGTCGGCGTCGGGGTCCAGGGCCAGCAGCCGGGCCTCGTCCAGGTGGGTGCGGGCCCCGACGAACGACAGGGGCCGGCAGTACACCAGCACCCCGGCGTTGACGCATTCACCGCGTTCGACGCGCGGCACCACCCGCAGCAGGGCGTACTCGTACACGTGGCGGCCGTTCACCGGACCTCCTCGATGCCGGTGACCCGCCGGTGCACGTCGGCCGCCCGGGCGAGCAGGGGGCGCGCGTAGGCCCGCCGGAGGTCGTCCGGTGCGGCGAAACCGGGCTCGCCGTCCAGCCAGACATCCGGGATCGCGGCGGTGACCTCGGCGAGCAGATCCTCGGTGACCAGCGGCGCGAGGTCGGCGGCGGCGGCCGCGACGTCGGGTGCGAAGGTGCGCAGGGCGTGCTCGGAGGCGTCGTAGGGGCGGGCCGCGGAGGCTTCGGCGCCGGGCCAGTTGTGGTGCCAGATCAGGGTCGCGCCGTGGTCGATGAGCCAGAGTTCGCCGTGCCACCGCAGGAGGTTCGGGTTGCGCCAGGAGCGGTCGACGTTGTTCACCAGCGCGTCGAACCAGATGACCCGCCCCGCCTCCCGGGGGTCCACGTCGAAGGCCGACGGATCGAAGCCGAGGGCGCCGGAGAGGAACTCCATGCCCAGGTTGGTGCCGCCGCTGGACCTGAGCAGCGCCTGCACCTCCTGGTCGGGCTCCGCCAGGGCGAGCACCGGATCGACCTCGGCCGTCACCAGCCGCGGCACCCGGAACCCCAGCCGGCGGGCCAGTTCCCCGCACAGCACCTCGGCGACCAGCGTCTTGCCGCCCTGTCCCGCGCCGGTGAACTTCAGCACGTAGGTGCCGAGATCGTCGGCCTCGATCAGGCCGGGCAGGGAACCGCCTTCGCGCAGGGGGGTGATGTAGCGGGTGGCGGTGACGTCGGTCAGCACCTCGTCAGGCTACGCGATCTCCGCGCCCGCCCCGCGCGGAGGCCGACAGGGAAACGACAGCTGTGGCTTACGTCCGTCCGACCCCCGGGAGGTCAAGCTGGCAGCGCTGAACAGCGTGGGCCCGCTGACCGTACCTCTGACCGGATCATCCTCCCCGGAAGGGACACACTGCATGACCAGCGCATCGCTCAAGCCCTCCACCACTCCCCCGGCCGCGCCCGAGCACGAGGACGCCCCGACGGGACCGGGGCGCCGGGCCGTGGTGGCGACGGTCACCGCGGCGGGCCTCGCCGCGGCGCTCACCGCGTGCGAGGGCTCCGACGACACCTCGCCGGCCGCCGACTCCGGTGCCTCCGCCGGTGGTTCGGCGGACGGCGGCGCGGGGGACGGCGGCAAGGGCGGGGGCGCCGGCGGCGCGCTCACCACGACCGCGGAGATCCCCGAGGGCGGCGGCAAGGTGTTCGCCGACCGCAAGGTCGTGGTCACCCAGCCGTCGGCCGGTGAGTTCAAGGCGTTCTCGGCGACCTGCACCCACCGGGGATGCGCCGTGCAGAGCGTCTCGGACGGGGTCATCAACTGCCCCTGCCACGACAGCAACTTCTCCATCACCGACGGCAGTGTGCAGGGCGGCCCGGCGCCCGAGCCGCTGCCGTCCGTGCCGATCACCGTCGACGGGGACTCGATCACCCTGGCCTGAGCGGCCGGGGTGCGGCCGCGGGCCGGCGCCGGGCGATCGCCGTGAGCACCTCGTCCGTGGTCGCCAGGGTGGCGACCAGGGACAGGGTGTGCCGGATCATCGCGCGGGTGTAGTCGGCCGGCACGCCCGCGACGGCGTCGGTGGGCAGGACGACGGTGTAGCCGCGGTTGACCGCGTCGAACACGGCGTTGGGGACGGCCACGTTCGCCGACACGCCGGTCACGATCAGCGTGCGGCAGCCGAGGTTGCGCAGCAGCGCGTCGACGTCGGTGCCCTGGATCGGGGACAGGCCGTGCAGCCGGCGGACGACGAGGTCCTCGTCGGCCACCTGGACGGGGGCGGCCACCCGGACGGCGGCACTGCCGGTCAGCTGGCGCACCGGGAGGCGTTCGGCGGCACGGAACAACCGGGCGTTGCGGTTGGCGCCCCGGCCGTCCGGCCGGCGTTCGGCCACGGCGTGGACGATCTGGATGCCGCTCGCGCGGGCGGCGTCGACGAGCTCGGCGATCCGGGCGAGGGCGCCGGAGGAGCGGACCTCGGCGGCGAGTTCGGGCAGGGCGCCCTTCTCTCCGACGACGCCCTCCTGGCATTCGACGGTGAGCAGGACGGTGGTGGCGGGTTCGAGCAGGTCGCCGAGCGCTGCGTACGACGGCACGGTTCCCCCTGGTCGTCGGCGGCTGGGCGGGTGAGGGTAGTCACCGTTGCGTGCGGGGGGAAGACGACTCATCCTTTTCTGACGTGATGTCAGAGGATCTCCTCTGACACGACGTGAGAGAAAGAGGGGGCCGTATGTCCGCCACACAACGCCGGGGCCGGAAGATCATGATGACGCCCGGCGAGCTGGACGATTTCCTCACCACCCAGCGCACCTGCCGGGTGGCCACGGTGTCGGCCGACGGCGCACCGCATGTGAGCACGCTCTGGTTCGCCTGGGACGGTGTCTCGATCTGGCTGTACTCGGTGGTGCGCAGCAAGCGCTGGGCGCAGCTGCGCCGTGATCCGCGGGTGGCGATCGTGGTGGACACCGGCGAGGAGTACGACGAGTTGCGCGGCGCGGAGCTGTCCGGCCGCGTCGACTTCGTGGGCGAGGCGCCCCGCATCGGCGAGCTGCACGCCGAACTGGACGTCCCCGAGACACTGTTCGCCCGGAAGAACTTCGGTCTGGAGGAGATGCCGCACGACGGCCGGCACGCCTGGGTGCGGCTGACTCCGGAGAAGGTCGTGTCCTGGGACTTCAGGAAGCTGGGGGCCGCCCGGTAGCCGGCGCGGCCCGCGGCCGGCACCACGTCCACCGGTCACCGGCGCGCGCCGCCCGTCAGTCCCGCGCGCCCGCTCCGCCGGCCCGCTGCCCCGCCGCCCGCAGCTCGCGCACCGCCGCCCGGATCGACGGGCGGCGGTCGGCGTCCGCGCGCCAGACGACGTACACGTGCCGTCGGACCCGCTGCCGCAGGGGGACGGTGACGACGCCGTCGGGCAGCGGATTGCGGCCGAGGAGCGGGGCGATGCACACGCCGAGACCGGCCGCGACCAGCGCGAGCTGGGTGTGGCTCTCCGCCGCGCGGTGGCCGACGATCGGCTCGATGCCCCGGGAGCGCAGGGTGAACATCAGCCACTCGTGGCAGAACTCGCCCTCGCCCCAAGTGATCCACTCGTCGTCGGCGAGCTCCGCGAGGTCCACCTCGTCCCGGCCGGCCAGCCGGTGCCCGGCGGGCAGGGCGACATCGGCGGCGTCGTCGAGGACGGGTGCCTTCACCAGGCCGTCCGGCAGCGGCATCGGCTTGTTGTACCAGTCGAGCACCACCGCCAGGTCCAGGTCACCGCGGACCACGCCGGAGATGGCCTTCTCGGGCTCCAGCTCGCGGGAGCGCACGCGCAGTGCGGGGTGCTGCTCCCGCAGGGCGGCCAGCGCGGTGGGGAACAGGCCCCGCGCCGCAGTGGGGAAAGCGGACACCCGCAGCTCACCGGCGACCTGACCGCGCTGCGCCTCCAGGTCGGCCTGGGCGAGCTCGACCTGGGAGAGGATGCGCGCGGCGTGCTCGGCGAGCAGCCGGCCCGCGTCGGTGAGACGCACTCCGCGGCCGTTCTTGGCGAGGAGCCGCTGCCCGGCCTCGCGCTCCAGCTTGGCCATCTGCTGCGAGACGGCGGAGGTGGTGATGTGCAGCCCCGCCGCGGCGCCGCTGACCGAGCCGTGCCGGGCGAGGGCGTCGAGGGTGCGCAGGCGCTCCAGGTTCAACATGTAAGTGATGCTACGAGATACCGCGTGCGAATTCTCGATTGTGCTACGAGATGGCGCTCCCGCATTGTTGCGTCCATGAGCAGCAGCACCTCGACCACCACCCCGGTCCCCGCCCCCCGGACGCCCGGCCGGCCCCGCCGTCGGCTCGACTGGCGCATCCGGTTCGGCGCCCTGTCCCTGATCTGGGGATTCAGTTTCCTCCTCATCAAGGTCGGCACCGAGGGCTACGCCCCCTTCCAGGTCACGCTCGGCCGGCTCGTCTTCGGGACGGCCGTGCTGGCGGCGGTGATGGCGATGCGGCGCGAGGGCCTGCCGCGCGGTCTGCGCACCTGGGGACACCTCGCGGTGGCCGGTTTCCTGCTCAACGCCCTGCCGTTCTCCCTGTTCGCGTTCGCCGAGCTGACCATCCCGTCCACGCTGGCGGGCATCTGCAACGCGACCTCGCCGCTGTGGGGCATGGCCCTGTCGCTCGTCGCCCTCTCCGAGGACCGGCCGTCCCGGGTGCGGCTGGCGGGGCTCGCGGTGGGCTTCGTGGGGGTGCTGACGGTGCTGGGCGCGTGGCAGGGGTTCGAGGGCCTGGACGCGCGGGGGACGTCCATGGCGCTGCTGGCCTCGCTGAGCTATCCGGTCGGCTGGATCTACGTCCGGCGCACCCTGGCCGGCAACCCCCACTCCCACCTGTCGCTGACGGGCGGACAACTCCTCCTGGCCACCGTGCAACTCGCCGTCGTGACGCCCCTGTTCACGTCCGCGCCGGACGGCCTCGCGGTCGTGCCGCTGCTGGCGATCGCCGCGCTGGGCACGCTGGGCACCGGCATCGCCATGCTCGTCCAGTACGGCCTGGTCGCCGAGGTCGGCCCGACGACCGGCCAGATGGTGACGTACTTCATCCCGGTCATCGCGGCGGCGGCCGGCATCACGATCCTCGGCGAGCGGCTGACCTGGTCGGTACCGGTCGGCGCGGTGATCGTCCTGGCGGGCGCGGCACTCACCCAGGTGAGGCCGCGCCGGACACGGTAGGCACCCTCCGGGGCCCGGTACCCGCCCGGACGGCGCTAGACGTACGTCCGGGCCGCCCCCGCGGGAGGTCCGAGCGCCGCCGCGACGGCCTCCGCGACCGGTTCGGCCTCGTCGGCGGCGAGGGTGGAGACGGTGATGCGGATGCCCGGTGGCGCGTCGGACCGGAAGCGGGCGCCGGGCGCCACCGCCCAGCCCGCGTGCAGCAGACGGGCCACCGCGCCGGTCTCGTCGGGTACGGGCACCCACACATTCATCCCGCTGCGCCCGTGGGCCTCGATCCCCCGCCGGGCCAGCGCCCCGATCAGCGCGTCGCGCCGCCGCCCGTAGGCCGCGGCGACGGCGCCCGGGTCGACCGCGCCGCCGGCCCACAGCCGCGCGACCGCGCGCTGCAGGAGCAGGGGCACCCAGCCGGGGCCCAGCCGCTGCCGTCCCCGCACCCGGTCGAGGGTGACCGGGTCACCGGTGAGCACGGCGAGCCGCAGGTCGGGGCCGTACGCCTTCGCCGCCGACCGCACGAACGCCCAGGTGGGGGTGGCTCCGGCGAGCGGATGCAGCGGGAGGTCGACGATGTGGTGCCCGTGGTCGTCCTCGATCAGCACGGTCCCCGGGTGGCCGGCGAGCACGGACCGCAGCGCCCGCGCACGGGCCTCGCTCACCGCGGCACCGGTCGGATTCTGCGCCCGGGCCGTGACGACGAGGGCCCGCGCGCCACTCGCGAGGGCGCGCCGCACGTCGTCCGGGAGCGGGCCCTCGTCGTCGACCCCGACCGGCCGCGTCCGCAGCCCGAGCGCGGGAACGAGGTCCAGCAGGCTCCCCCAGCCGGGGTCCTCCACGGCGACCGCGTCCCCGGGTCTGAGGTGGGCCGCCAGCACGCGTTCGATGCCGTCCAGCGCGCCGGAGGTGACGGCGAGGGGCCCGTCCGGGACGCCGTCGGCGTCGAGGCCCGCCCGGGCCGGCCGGGCCAGTTCGGGGGCGACCGGGTCACTGCCGTAGAGCACCGGGTCGCGGTCGCCCTGCGCGGCCGCGGCGGCGAGCACCCCGGCGAGCGGGGGCAGCAGGGCGGGGTCGGGATTGCCCTCGGAGAGGTCGCGCACGCCCTCCGGCACCTCCACCCGGATGAGGTCGCGCACGGTGGTGGCCGGTTTGGACCGCACCCGGCTCCCGCGCCGGCCCGCGGTCTCGATGACCCCGCGCTCCCGCAGCGTCCGGTAGGCCGCGGCGACGGTGTTCGGGTTCACCCCGAGCCGCTCCGCCAGTTCCCGGAGGGGAGGAAGCGGCTGACCGGGGCGCAGCGCCCCCTCGCCCACCCCGCGCTCGATGCTGGCGGAAATCTCCGCCGCACGACTCCCTGTGATCCGATATTCTCCTAGCACAAAGCCAATTATGCACTAGTGCAATGGAGAACGCCATGCCGGGGACCCCGCCGCAGCAGCCACCGCCGTCGTACGCGCCCACCGGACGCACCGTCCCGACCCGCGCCGCCCAACGCGCCTCCTACGACAAGGAGTCGGTGCACGCGATACTCGACGAGGGCTGTGTCTGCCACCTCGGTTTCGTCCGCGACGGCGCACCGGTGGTCCTGCCCACCCTCTACAGCCGCGTCGGCGAGTGCCTCTACGTGCACGGCTCGACCGGCTCACGGCCGCTGCGCGACACGGGCCGCGCCGGCTCCGGCCTGCCCGTGTGCCTGACCGTCACCCACGTCGACGGCCTGGTGCTGGCCCGCTCCGCCTTCCACCACTCCGTCAACTACCGCTCCGTGGTGGTGCACGGCCTCGCCCACGATGTGACCGACCCCGAGGAGAAGGGCCGGGCCCTGGACTCCCTCGTCGAGCAGGCGGTGCCGGGCCGGGCCGCCGACTGCCGCCCGGCCGACAAGAAGGAGCTCGCCGCCACCGCCGTGATCCGCATCGACCTGGACGAGGTCTCCGCCAAGGTCCGCACCGGTGGCGTCAACGACGAGCCCGAGGACCTCGCCCTCCCGCACTGGGCCGGCGTCCTGCCCCTGCACCGGACCTACGGCACCCCGATCCCCGACCCGGACCTGGCCCCAGGCACCGCCCTGCCCGCCTACCTGGCGTCCCCGGCACGCTGATCCGCCCCTGCCCACGGGGCCCTCCGGGACGGCGCCCGGGGCACGGGAGCCCGCACGCACGTCGTGCACGCGTGAACCGGGCGATCCCGCCCCCCGCCTGCGCGCGCCCCGGGCGGTGGACGGGCCGGTCCGCTCCCGACCCGGCCCCGGCACCGTCCCGCCCGCCTACCTGGCGTCCCCGGCACGCTGATCCGCCCCTGCCCACAGGGGGCCCTCCGGGACGGCGCCCGGGACACCCGTGCACCGGTGAGCGGGGCGGTCCCGCTCCCCGCGGCCGGCGCCGGCGGTGTACGGGCCGGTCCGCTCCCCCGCCCGGCCCGCCCCGCCGCGTCACACCGGTACGGCCTCCGGTTCCGGCCGGCCGGCCCGGGCGGCGCGGGCCTCGCCCGCCGCGAGCCCGGCGACCGAGCCCAGCATCAGCAGGGTGCCGACCAGGGTGGCCGCGGTCAGCCGTTCACCGAGCAGGGCGACGGCCAGGACGGCCGCGCTCACCGGCTCCAGCAGCATGATCACGGAGACCGTGGCCGAGCGGACCACGGCCGCACCGGCGAAGTAGAGGCCGTAGGCGAGCGCCGTCGGCACGGACGCGACGTAGAGGACCAGGAGCAGCAGTGCGCCCGGCCGGTCGGTGTGCGGCAGCAGTCCCTCGACGGCGGCGAGCGGCAGCAGGACCAGGCTGGTGACGGCGAACGCCCCCATGGTCGTGCCGGAGGCGTCCGTGGCACCGTCGCGCCCCCACCAGCGGGTGAGCAGCGTCATCGTCGAGTAGCCGGCCGCGGACAGCAGGGCGAGCGCCACGCCCCAGGTGTCGACGGTCGCGTCCCCGCCGCCGAGGACCAGCACCACCAGCCCGGCGAGCGCCCCGGCGACGGCGGCCAGGCCGCCCCGACCGAGCCGCTCCCCGAGGGTCAGCCGGGCCCCGAGGGCGATGAGCACCGGCCCCGCGCCGAGGGTGACGACGGTGGCCACGGCCAGGCCGGTCGCGGAGACGGCCGCGAAGTAGGCGGTCTGGAAGACGGCGAGGCCGGTCCCGGTGGCTCCGGCGCGCAGCAGCCGGCGGCGCAGCGGCTCGGTGGTGGTGCCGCGCGGGCGCCGCGACAGCAGCCGGGCCGCGTACAGCAGCACCAGCCCGAGCGCGCAGCGCCAGAAGGACAGGGCGACGGGCCCCATGTCGCTGGTCCGGTAGACCAGCGACGCGGCGGCGCCCGCCGTGCCCCAGGCGGCACCGGCGACGATCAGGTAGAGCAGGCCACGCCCGACGGGCAGGCCGGAGACGGCGTTCGACACGTGTTCTCTCCGCAGATACGCGCACCCCGCTCGTCGGCGTGGGTGCGGAAGTTCAGGAAGGGATCCGGCGGTCCCGGCCGGGGCCGGGGCGGCTCGATCCGCGGACTTCGTCTGCGGGCAGCACCGTCACGCCCGGCGACCGGCCGGGCGGATGTACCGGAGGGCCCGCCTCAGGCGGCCGGAGGCGGAAGAACGAGTGCGCGAGCATGCATGATCAGCACCTTAGGCGGCCGTTCCGGGCGAGGACAACTCCCGGTCCGGGCCGCCCCGGGCCACGGGCCGGTCGGACCCCTTGGCGGGGGCCGAGGACTGGGCGATGAAGGCGCCGGCCAGCACCACCGCACCGCCGATGATCTGGGGCGCAGAGAGGTGTTCGCCGAGCAGGAACCAGGCCAGGACGGTGGCGATGACCGCCTCCAGGCAGGCGACCACCCCCGCGACCTGCGGCGACAGCCGGCGTACGGCGAGCACGCCCGTGCCGTAGGCGAGCACCGTCGCGATCAGCACGACCCAGCCCACCAGCAGGCCCGCGGCGACGGGGGTGCCGTCCATCTGCGCGGTGCCCGCGAGCACGGACCAGTCCATGGACCAGGGCCGGGAGATGACGGTGAGCACAGCGGCGCCGATGAGCAGCCCGAAGGCGATCACCCCGAGCGGGTCGGGGGCCTCGTCACCGGCGTCGCTGCCCTGGTCGGACAGGACGAAGTAGCCGACCTGGCAGCAGGCGGCGCCGAGCGCGAGCAGCAGCCCCAGGGCGTCGAAGCCGAGTCCCGCCCACACCTCGACGACGCAGGCCAGTCCGCCGACCGCCAGCACCACGCCGACCGCCGCGGCCCGGGTGACCGGCCGTCGCTGCACGAACCGCACCCAGCCGAGGACGAGCGCGGGCGCCAGGTACTCCACCAGCAGCGCGACCCCGACCGGGATGCGCGAGATGGCGGCGAAGTAGCAGGCCTGGACACCGGCCACGGCGAGCAGGCCGAATCCGGCGAGCAGGGCGGGGTGGCGGCGCAGCAGGCCCCGGTGGCGGACGGCCAGGGGGGCCATGACGAGGGCGGCGCCGGCCACCCGGAGCCACACCACGTGGAGGGGATCGAGGCCCGCCTCGATCAGGGGCTTGGCCGCGACACCGGATCCTCCGAAGGCCACCGCGGAGAGCAGCGCCAGACCGAGTCCGACACCCTTTCCGCGGCCCCCGGGCACGCTGACAGACGTTTGCACCGCCTCATGATGTCAGGCGACGACAGGAGCGTCACCTCTGTTGGGACCTGTCTCATCGACTGGACGGCCCGGCCGGCCGGTGCGGCGCCTCAGTGGCCCCGGTCCCCGAACGTCCGGTCGGCGTGGCCCGCGCCGCCCGCGCGGGCTCCCCCGGAGCCGGCCGGGCTCGCCCCGATGCGGGCGGTCAGCCCGGGCACGTCGATCCCGGCCCGCTCGAGCACCTCGACGGCGCGGGCCTGCGGGTCGTCCACGATCGCCGCGAGGAGGTCCGGTCCGCGCGCGGGTCCGCCGTGCCGTGCGGCACGCTCACGCGCCCGCCCCATGCAGGCGGCGGCCAGCGGCGAGAGGCCGGCGGCGGAGCCGTCGACGACCTGGACGGCGCCGGAGTCCTCCACCGCGCTCTGCCAGCGCAGGCCGTAGCCGATGCTGCGCTGGACGAGATAGCCGAGCAGCCGGGCGCTGCCCGGGCCCTCGCCGAAGACCGCGCTCACCTCGGCGTCCGACTCCAGGAGCGAGTGCAGCAGGTGGGCGGTGTCGATCTGGCGGTCCCCGTCCCTGAGGGCGCGGCGGCGGGCACCGGCGACCACCGCCGCCAGGTCCGCGCTCAGTCCGGCGTCGTGGTCCGCTCGGCGCAGGCCCTGCTCCGCGGGGTCGTGGGGCGTCTGCCGGGGGATACGGGGTTGCACGCCAACACCCCATCATCCGGGCGGGCGGAGGGCATCCCCGGCGGGGAGCATCCTGGCGTCCCACGACAAGCGGACTCCGGCCCTCGGACCTCATCCCTGGGAAGGAGATCCGGCCGTTCCCGCCCCGGGGGCGCGCGCCGCCTTGACCCACGCCCCGGAGGCAACCGCGCGGACCCGCCCGCTCGTCCCCCACGGACATGGAGAGCGGGTGCTGGCTGGTGGCGCTGCCTGCGGCGGACGGCAGGCAGTACGTCTACCGGGTGTACGCCCCCGGCGACGCCCTGCCCGCCGATCTGTTCTGGGAGGCGTGGCACTGCCACGACGAGGGGCCCTTCCCCCGCGCCTGGGACGTGTTCGACGCGGCGGTCATACGCCGGGTCGGCCGGACCGATTCCTGACGCCACGTCAGCCGTGCGGATTGTGCACGCCACGGCTACGTTCCCGCCACCGCAGCCCGGACAGCGCGACGGCGCCCCGCGTACTGCCGTGGGGCGCCGCGTGACGCGCCGGGACCGCCGCCCCGGGGGCTCAGTCCTCGTCGGCCAGGATCAGGTACAGCTTCTTGCGGGCCTCGTTGATGACGGCGAGCGCCTTGTCCCGCTGCTCCTTGCTGCCCGTCTTCCAGACCTGCCCGAAGGCCTCCATCAGCCCGAAGCCGGCCTGCCGGATCTCACCCAGCGCCTCCCAGTCGACCCCGCGCGAGGCCTCCTCCCAGGGAGCCTCGGGTCCCTCCTCGACGGCCGTCCGGCCCTCGTCGGTGAGCGCGAACAGCTTCTTGCCGCCGTCCGACTCACTGGCGATCAGCCCCTCGTCCTCCAGCAGTTGCAGGGTGGGGTACACGGAGCCGGGGCTGGGCTTCCACGCCCCGCCGCTGCGCTCGGCGATCTCCTGGATCATCTCGTAGCCGTGCATCGGCCGTTCCTTCAGCAGGGCGAGGATCGAGGCGCGCACATCGCCGCGCCGTGCCCTTCCCCTCGGCCCGCCGCGGCCTCGTCCGCCCCAGGGGCCGTGTCCGAAGCCCGGGCCGAAGCCCGGCCCGCCGCCACCGGGACCGCCCGGGCCGAAGGGTCCGAAGGCGGCGCGGAGCCGCTCGAAGTCACCCCCGCCGCCCTGCGGGCCGCAGTGACCGTACCGGTGTTCGTGTCCGTGGGTGCGCATGGCAACCACTCTCCATTCCATCGTTGATCTGTCGCGATGCTTCAACGATATATCGCTGACACTCCATCGACAACCCTCTTTGCCGGACACACCGGGCGGACAAGGGACGGCCGCACCGGGCGGAAGCACCGAACCGCCGCACCGGCCGGGCACACCCCGACGGGAGCCCGGCCCGGGCGTTCCCGCACAGGCCCTACCGTCGAGCCATGCGGATCCGAATCGTCGACGCCTTCACCGACCGGCCCTTCGCCGGCAATCCGGCCGGAGTGCTGCTCCTGGACGCCTTTCCCGACGACGCCTGGATGCAGGACGTCGCCCGCGAGGTCAACCACGCCGAGACCGCCTTCGCGCACCCCCTCCCGCCGGGCGGCGGGGCGGACTGGGCGCTGCGCTGGTTCACGCCGGTCGCCGAGGTCGCGATGTGCGGGCACGCCACGCTGGCCACCGCCCACGTGCTGCACTCCACCGGCACGCACCGGGGCCCGGTGCGCTTCGCCACCCGCAGCGGCGTGCTGCGCGCCGAGGCCGACGGGGACGGCTCCCTCACCCTGGACTTCCCCACGGCCCCGCTCACCGCGGTCGAGGTCCCGCCGGGGCTCGACGATGCGCTCGGCACCGCGGCGCTTACGGCCTTCGACACCGGCCCGGACGTCGGGGACCTGCTCGTCGAGGTGGCCGACGAGGACACGGTGCACGCCCTGCGGCCCGACCTGCGGGCCCTCGCCGCCCACTCCGGGCGCGGCATCATCGCCACCGCCCGGGCGGCCGGCCCGTCCCGCGGCTACGACTTCGTCTCGCGCTGCTTCTTCCCGAACGTCGGCGTCGACGAGGACCCGGTCACCGGCAGCGCCCACACCGCGCTCGCGCCGTACTGGTCCGAGCGCCTCGGCCGCACCGTCCTCACCGGACTCCAGGCCTCGGGCCGTCCCGGCCGGATCCGCACCGAGGTGCGCGGCGCGCGCACCCTGCTCAGCGGGCGTGCGGTGACGGTCATCGAGGGCGAGCTGCTCCGGCTCCCCGGCACATGACCCACCGGGCGGGCGCGGGGGACACGGGCCGCGCCCGCCCGCTCAGGCGGTCGGCAGCCAGCCGACCTTCCCGGCCAGCAGGGCGTAGCCGACGAACGCGCCGATGTCGAGCAGGGTGTGGGCGACCACCAGCGGCCCGACCCGGCCCCACCTGCGGTACAGGAGGACGAAGACCACGCCCATCACCATGTTGCCGATGAAGCCGCCGATGCCCTGGTAGAGGTGGTAGGACCCGCGCAGCACCGCACTCGCCGCCAGCGCCGCGCCCGGTCCCCAGCCCAGCTGGTCGAGCCGGCGCAGCAGATAGGCGAGGACGATGACCTCCTCGACCACGGAGTTCTCCAGCGCCGAGAGGATCAGCACCGGGAACTTCCACCACACGTCCGGCAGCGCCTCGGGCACCACGGTGAGGTTGAAGCCGAGGCCGCGCGCGGCGAGGTAGAAGGCGATGCCGGTACTGCCGATGACGGCGGCGACGGCGGCACCGCGCCCGAGGTCGGACCAGGGACGGGTGCGGTCGAAGCCCAGGCTGCGCATGCTCGCGCCCTCACGCAGCAGGAAGTGCGCGACCAGGGCGACCGGTACGAGTGCCGTGCTGATCCCGAAGAGCTGCCAGGCGAGGTCCAGCCAGGGGCGGCCGGGCGCGGCCGAGGCGTTGAGGGTGGCGGCCTGGTCCTTGAGCCCTCCGGGCCTGGTGACCGAGCCGACGAAGCTGATCAGCGCGGAGACCGCGCTCGCGCCGAGGGAGAGCGCCAGCACCAGAAGCGTCTCGTCGCGGAGAGTTCTGCGGGGGACCTCCCGCCGAGGAGGGGAAACGCTCCCCTGGCCCGCCTCCGCCTGCACGCCTGCCTCCCCATCACCGACCGGTCCGGATCAGTATGCCGGTCGGTGTGCGGGGCGGCGGCCGGGGGCGGGCCCGTCCGTCTGCCGGTGCTGTCGGCCGCGGTCAGCCGGCCGGGACCGGTTCGGGCAGCCCGACGGGCCAGCTGTGCACCGGGTCGCCCTGCACCATGAGCCGGCGGTAGCGGCGGGTGGTGGCTGCCAGCGCGGCCTCCCGGCCGAGTCCGGCGTCCAGGGCCCGGTGGAAGGTGGCGGCCTGCCAGCTCGCGCCGTTCGTCCGGCGCCGGCACCGCTCCTCGATCACTCCCAGGTACAGGTCGCGGTCGGCGGGTTCGATGCCCCACGCGTCGAGCCCCGCCTCGGCCAGCGGCAGCAGCTCGTCGCGCACCAGGGCGACCGCGTCGACCTCGGCCGTACTGCCGTAGCGGCCGCGCCGGGGCCAGGTGAGGCGGGCGTCGATCCCGTACTTGCAGGCCGCCTCGAAGTTGGCGGCGGCGGCCTCGAAGGGCAGCCGGGTCCACACCGGGCGGCTCTCCTCGGCGAGGGCGCGGACAACCCCGTAGTAGAAGGCGGCGTTGGCGACCACGTCGATGACGGTCGGCCCGGCCGGCAGCACCCGGTTCTCCACCCGCAGGTGCGGGACGCCGTCGGCGATGCCGTAGACCGGGCGGTTCCAGCGGTAGACGGTGCCGTTGTGCAGGACCAGCTCGGCCAGCGAGGGCACGCCGCCTCGGTCGAGCACCTCCAGCGGGTCCTCGTCGTCGCAGATCGGCAGCAGGGCCGGGTAGTACCGCAGGTTCTCCTCGAAGAGGTCGTACGCCGAGGTCACCCAGCGCTCGCCGAACCAGGTGCGCGGGCGTACGCCCTGGGCCTGGAGTTCGGGCGGCCGGGTGTCGGTGGACTGCTGGAACAGCGGGGGCCGGGACTCGCGCCACAGCTCCCGGCCGAACAGGAACGGCGAGTTGGCCCCGACGGCGATCTGCGCGGCGGCCACGGCCTGGGCCGCGTTCCACACATCGGCGAACCGGTCCGGGGTGACCTGCAGATGCAGCTGCACGGAGGTGCAGGCCGCCTCGGGGGCGATGGACTTCGAGGTGCACGTGAGGTGCTCCACTCCCTCGATGTCGAGGGTGAAGTCCTCCCCGCGGGCGGCCACGATCTGGTCGTTGAGCAGGGTGTAGCGGTCGACGGCGGACAGGTTCGAGGACACCAGGTCGTCGCGGTCGAGCGTGGGAAGAATGCCGATCATCACAATGCCGGCGTCCACTTCGGCGGCTTTCCGGTCGGCGTACGCGAGGGAGGTGCGCAGTTCTTCCGCGAGCCGGTCGAAAACCCGGCCGTCGACCCGGTGGGGGGCGATGTTCACTTCCAGGTTGAACATGGCGAGTTCTGTTTGGAAGTCACGGCTGGCGATCCGTTCGAGGACTTGCGCATTCAGCATTCTCGGCATGCCGTCGGCACCCGCGAGGTTCAATTCGATCTCGACCCCCATGAGGTTCTTGGGGCGGTCGAACCGCTTCTCCGCCAGCAGCCGCTCCAAGCCCGTCAGACACCTGCGCAGCTTGTCGCGGTAGAGCTGGCGATCGGACAGGTCGAACTGACCCGCCACGACCTTTTCCCCCATCGAACGTCCCTCCTCGGATGGGCGGCGGGCCGAAGACCGGCCGCCGGGGTCCCGGTGCACAGTGGAGGATGCCCAGCCGATGCGATCGATAACGTCCCGGAACGGCCCGGCACCCGCTACGCTGTTGGATTGTGACCAGTGGCACATTCACGGGGCATGAAGCGCAACAGGCGTCACGCACTCATTGAGAAATCGTGAAAAACGCCGATCGAATTGGGCCGACCGCGCCCCGCTCATTCGCCCAGGTCACCGCCCCGCACCTCACGCGGAACCAGGATGATTACCGCATTTCATCGACCGGAAGTACCCTTGTTCCCCGGGCCCGAAACAGCTAGACGAAACATAGTCCTAACACGTTTCGTATAAACTCCGTGAACAAGACGGAGAGCTGGCGCCACGGTCGAGTGATCCAGCCGTCGAGGTGACGTCCGGCAGTCTCACCCCCACCTCGCGGACTCGGACCCGGTCGCCGACTCTCCGGCTTTCGCGAGCTGACAGCGCCGTCCGCCCCGCCCCGCCACCCCCCGCCCTCGTGCCACCGTGCCCGCGAATGAGAGGCGACCCACCATGCCCCTGCATGTCCCTGCGGCTCCCGCGCCCGCACTGCGTTCGGTCCTGACCGCGCTTTCCTCCCCCACCGCGGTGCGGGAAGCCCGCACCCCCTCCCTCCTCGGCGCCCCACGCCCCCTCTCGGCCGAGCTGCCCCTGCCCGTGCACGTCCTGGACGGGATCACCGCCGGGGGCGGGTCCGCGACGCGCCTGGCCGGCTGGCGCTTCCTGATCCGCTCGGGCGAGCACGCGGTCGCCGCCGCGGACACCGTGCTCACCCCCGACGGCTGGACGTTCTCCCGCTTCTTCGAGGGGCCCTACGTCACCTCCACCGAACTGGCGCTGCACCAGGCCGAGGCGATGGCGGAGCCGTACCAGCCGCGGCTGCTGTCCGTGCCGGAGCTGTACATGCTGACGCTGTGGCTGCACGGCGACCGCGGCGCGGACGCCGCCGCCGGCCACCCGGCGGCGACCGACCTGCTCGTGCCCCTGGCCCCGGCGCCGCCCGGGATCGCGGCACACCGCGCCCACCGGGCGGCCGACCTGCTGCCGGTGCTGACCCACCGGGCGACGCCGACCCCGCTGCTCGGCTCCCCGGCCTGACACCCGGGCCGTGTCCCGTTCGCGCCCGCCGCGCGAAAGCCGTCGCCCGTCTCCGCGCGTACCCCGTCGCCCCGAACGCTTCCGGATGCGGCGGGGTACGCGCCGTTGAACGGCACCACCCGCGTCTTGCCCGCCTGCGCACCGATCACGCGCGGAGCGGCCCTCCCGGGCGGACTAGCCCGATCCGGCCCCCTCGAACCACCCGAAGGGACAGTGCAGTTGGGATGAACCGTCCGCGCGGGTGACGCGTCCTCAAGCCAAGAGGGGCGGTGCCGCGAAATCCCTGCGGATCGACGCCCTTGAGGCAACACTGGTTTCCGACCGACTTATCACAACGGGGGGCGGCCATGAACGACGCTTCACGCCGCGCAACTGCACCACCAGTCATGCCACAGGACATCACAGAGCGAGAGACCTCACCCATGTGCCAGCACCAGCCACCGTGTCCCTCAGCCGACTCCGCCGACCGGGAATCGGCCCGCCTCGCGGCGCACCACCCGGAACAGGGATGGAGCCTGCTGTGCAACGGTGTCGTGCTCTTCGAGGACACCGGGGAACTGCTGCCCGACGGCAGCGCCATCGCGCCGCAGCGCGCCCGGGCCGCCGACCAGGTCATGACCACGGCCTGACCGGCCCGTGCGGCCGTCCCCGGCGGACAGGCGGGGCCGGCCGCACCGCTGGCCGCTCCGCTCTAGGGTGACCGGCATGCAGTCCTACACCATCGGCCAGGCAGCACGACTGCTCGGCGTGAGCCCCGACACCGCCCGCCGCTGGGCCGACGCGGGGCGGATCACCACCCATCGCGACCAGGGCGGACGCCGGCTCATCGACGGCCGGGACCTGGCCGCCTTCTCGGTGGAACTCGCCCGGGCCGCCCCGGCCGAGGAGGACACCCCGTACACCTCGGCCCGCAACGCCTTCCCCGGCATCGTCACCGCGATCAAGCTCGGCGACGTCGCCGCCCAGGTCGAGATCCAGGCCGGGCCACACCGGCTCGTCTCGCTGCTCACCCGCGAGGCGGTCGAGGACCTGGGACTGGAGGTCGGCATGGAGGCCACCGCGCGCGTGAAGTCGACAAATGTCCACATCGACCGCACCTGACGCGGGGCTCGCACGCTCGGACGAACGCACACCAGCCGGATCGGCACACCGCCTCGCTCATGCGATGAGACAGATGCGTTACGCCTCGCATCTGCGGCACAATGATGCGGACCGGGAGAGGGCCTCGGTTCTGTCGTCCCGCCCTCCCGACCCGATCGAGGGAGCAGATCCGGGATGTCCCGTCGTACCGCACACCCGCCCCGGCGGGCCCCGGCCGGACGGACGCCCCGCGCCCGGAGCACCGCCGTCGGTGCCGGGACCGCCGCACTCCTGCTGCTGACCGGCGCGTGCGCGACCGGCCCGGCCGAGCCGGGGACCGACGCGGGCCCCCCCACCGGCACGGTCACCGTCTTCGCGGCCGCCTCACTGAAGGAGAGCTTCACGACGCTCGGCCGTCGCTTCGAGAAGGCGCATCCCGGCACCGAGGTCGCGTTCAACTTCGGCGGAAGCGACAGCCTCGCCGCCGGCATCACCAACGGCGCCCCGGCGGACGTCTTCGCCGCCGCCAGCGCGACAACCATGAAGATCGTCACGGACCACGGGGACACCGCGGACCACCCCGCCACGTTCGCCCGCAACCGCCTGGAGATCGCCACCCTGCCGGGCAACCCGCGGGGCATCGCCTCCCTCCGCGACCTGACCCGGCCCGGCCTGAAGGTCGTCCTGTGCGACCGCAGCGTCCCGTGCGGTGCCGCCGCCCGCAAGGCGCTGAGGGCCGCGGGCGTCGGCCTCACCCCGGCCTCCTACGAGCAGGACGTCAAGAGCGCCCTGACGAAGGTCGAGCTCAAGGAGGCCGACGCCGCCGTCGTGTACCGCACGGACGTGCGGGCGGCGGGTGACAGGGTGGAGGGCGTGGAGTTCCCCGAGGCGGCCGAGGCCGACAACGACTACCCGATCGCCCTGCTGGAGCACGCGCCCAACCCGACGGCCGCGAAGGCGTTCCTCACGCTGGTGAGGTCGGCCGAGGGCCGGCGGGTGCTGGACGGTGCCGGGTTCCTGAAGCCATGACCGGGCCCCGTGAGTCGCCGCCCGCCGCGAAGGGGGCACTGCCGGCCGGACCCGGCCGCCCCCGGGGCAGCCGGCGGCGCCCTCCCGGGCGGGGCGTTCCGCTCCCGCTGCTCGTGCCCGCCGTGCTGGGGCTCGCGTTCCTGCTGGTCCCCCTCCTCGCCCTGCTCCTGCGGGCCCCCTGGAGCGAGCTGCCCGGGCAGCTGAGCAGCCCCGAGGTGTGGCAGGCGCTGCGCCTGTCCCTGGTCTGCGCCACGGCGGCGACCGCGCTGAGTCTGCTGCTCGGCGTCCCCCTGGCCTGGCTGCTCGCCCGTACCGACTTCCCCGGCCGCGGACTGGTGAGGGCGCTGGTCACCCTCCCCCTGGTGCTGCCTCCGGTGGTGGGCGGTGTCGCCCTGCTGCTCGCACTCGGCCGCAACGGGGTCGTCGGCCAGTGGCTGGACGCCTGGTTCGGCATCACCCTGCCGTTCTCCACCGCGGGCGTCGTCGTCGCCGAGACCTTCGTGGCGATGCCTTTCCTCGTCATCAGTGTGGAGGGCACGCTGCGGGCCGCCGACCCCCGGTTCGAGGAGGCGGCCGCCACCCTGGGCGGCTCCCGGTTCACGGCCTTCCGCCGGGTCACGCTGCCGCTGATCCTCCCCGGCATCGCGGCCGGTGCCGTGCTGGCCTGGGCGAGGGCCCTCGGGGAGTTCGGTGCCACGATCACCTTCGCCGGGAACTTCCCCGGCCGCACCCAGACCATGCCGCTCGCCGTGTACCTCGCCCTGCAGAACGACCCGGCGGCGGCGATCGCCCTGAGCCTGGTCCTGCTGGCCGTGTCCGTCGCCGTGCTGGCCGCGCTGCGCGACCGGTGGATGAGGGCGGTCTGACATGGTGCCCGCGAAGATGCCGGAGCGGTCCGGGACGCCCAGCGCCGAGACCGCCCCCGCCGGGGCACACCCCCCGGCCGGCCGTGCCCCCGTCGACGGACTCGACGCCCGGCTGGTCGTGGACCGGGGTTCCTTCCGGCTGGACGTGCCGTTGCGCGCCGCGCCCGGGGACGTGATCGCGCTGCTCGGGCCGAACGGTGCGGGCAAGTCCACCGCGTTGCGCGCCCTCGCGGGCCTGGCCCCCCTCACGGACGGTCACCTGCTGCTGGACGGACGGGAGCTGCACGACGCGCCGCCCGAGGACCGCCCGGTCGGCGTGGTGTTCCAGGACTACCTGCTCTTCCCGCACCTGACCGCCCTCGACAACGTGGCCTTCGGGCCGCGCTGCCGGGGCGCCGGCAAGGCGGAGGCCCGGGCGGTGGCCGCGGAGTGGCTGGACCGCATGGGGCTGGCATCCCACGCGGACGCCAAGCCCCGCCGGCTCTCCGGCGGCCAGGCCCAGCGCGTGGCCCTGGCCCGCGCCCTCGCCACCCGCCCCCGGCTGCTGCTCCTGGACGAGCCGCTGGCCGCGTTGGACGCCCGCACGCGGCTCGAGGTCCGGGCGGAGCTGCGGCGGCACCTGGCCGCCTTCGAGGCCGTCGCCGTGCTGGTCACACACGATCCGCTGGACGCGATGGTGCTGGCCGACCGGCTCGTCGTCGTGGAGGAGGGACGCACCGTCCAGGAGGGCACGCCCACGGACATCGCCCGCCACCCGCGCACCGAGTACATCGCCCAGCTGGTCGGCCTGAATCTCTACCGCGGCCGGGCAGACGGCCACACCGTCCGGATCCCCGGGGGGCCCGCCATCACCACCAGCGAGCACCTGACCGGGCCGGCCTTCGTGGCGTTCCCGCCCGGCGCGGTCACGCTGTACGGGGCGCGGCCGGGGGGTACCAGTGCCCGGAACCTGTGGCGCTGCGAGGTGGCCGGCCTGGAGACCCACGGAGACCAGATCCGTGCCGAACTGACCGGTGAGCTGTCCCTGGCCGCCGACCTCACCACGGTGGCCGCCGCCGAGCTCGACCTGCGCCCGGGCGCCCCGGTCTGGGCGGCCGTCAAGGCGGCCCAGACCCACGCCTACCCGGCGTAGCCCCCTGCCCCGCAGGTGCGGGGGCGGGCCGTCACATCGCGCGGCCCGTCGTCGAGGCAAAGCCGAGCCAGGTGTGCCGGTTGCCCCACCAGCACCAGCCGACCTTGGGGGCGTCGCGCCGGTCCCGGCCGTCGCGGCCGGTGCCGTTGCTGATCCAGAGGGCGGGCGTGCGGGCGTCGAACGTCCCGTTCGGCTTGCGCAGCCGGGAGCCGATCGTCATGAAGCACCGGTTGCGTTCCAGGGCCTCGGGCTGCTGGAGCACCCAGTGGATGCCCTCGCTGAGCAGCAGCGGGGTGCGGCCGTCCCCGGTGAGCGCGGGCAGGGCCTCCTCCGGGCTCCAGTTGGCCAGGTGATCACCCCGGTCGATGCCGGTGACCGTGTAGAGGGGGGCGTCGGGCAGATCGATGCCCTGGGGCGTGAAACGGTCGACGTCCTGCATGTCCGTGACGACGAAGCCGGGCTTGCCGGCGTGGCGCAGCGACGGTGCGAGGACCGAGGCGGGGGCACGGTCGGGGTGAAGGGCCAGCAGGGTGTCCCGGCCCGCCGATGAGTGCCGTTCGGCGAAGGAGCGGACCTCTTCCGCCGGCAGGCCCCCGTGCGTGTGCAGGCCGAGTTCGATCAGGCGGTCGGCCTGGGCGGACAGCGGCGGCAGCGGGGCGAGCGGGCCGGCGGCGGTGGTCGGGGTGTCGGTCAATGCATGCTCCTTGCGGGGAGTTCCGGGCGGGGAGGGGCGGTGGTGGCGTTCGCCGGGGTGGTCATGACGTGCCGGGGGCGTGGCCGCGGCCGCCGGTCTCGCGGGCGGCGATCGCGCTGATCTCCGCCGGTGTGCCGGCCATGATCGTGCGCACATGGCGGGTGACCACGTCGACGGGCCAGTCCCACCAGGCCGCTTCCAGCAGGAGGGCCACGTCCGCGTCGCTGTACCGCTGCCGGATCGGGCGGGCCGGGTTGCCGCCGACCACGGTGTACGGCGGCACGTCGGCCGTGACGACGGCTCCGGCGGCGATGATGGCGCCGTCGCCGATGCGCACGCCCGGCATGACGGTGGCGCCGTAGCCGAACCAGACGTCGTTGCCGACGACCGTGTCACCGCGGCTGGGCATGGAGGTGACCAGATCGAGGGTCCGGTCGGTCCACTCCCCGCCGAACATGGTGAACGGGAAGGTGGACACCCCCATCGTCGGGTGCTCCGCCCCGGCCATCAGGAAGCGGGTGCCGGACGCCACGGCGCAGAACCGGCCGATGACCAGCTTCTCCGGACCGTAGGCGTAGAGGACGTTGCGCCGCTCGAACTCGGTCGCCGCATCGGGGTCGTCGTAGTAGGTGAACTCGCCGACCTCGATCGACGGTGAGGTGATCAGCGGCCTGAGGAACACGACGCGCTCGTGTTCCGGCAGCGGGTGCAGGACGGAAGGGTCGGTCATGGGGTCCCCCGTAGGACTGGTCGCTCTTACGTCGGTCGTAAAATTATACTCGACCGATGAGGAGTGTCAACAAAAAAATACTACGGGGGTAAGATTCATCCATGAGCAGTCACCACGACAGCGCGTCGGCAGGGTCCGGGGGCGGCCTGCGCGAAGTCAAGAAGCAGGAGACGCGTCAGCACATCTCCGATCAGGCCACCCGTCTCTTCCTCCGGCAGGGCTTCGACGCCACGACGATCGCGGAGATCGCCGACGCCGCGCGGGTGTCGAAGAAGACGGTCACCAACTACTTCGCCCGCAAGGAGGACCTGGCGCTCGACCACCAGGACGCCTTCGTCGCAGCCCTGGCCTCGTCGGTGGCCGCGCGCAGGCCCGGCGAGTCCGCCCTGGGCGCGCTGCGCCGCGCGTTCACCGAGGCGCTCGCCGCCCATGATCCGGTGAGCGGCTTCACCGGCCCGGAGTTCGCGCGGATGGTGGCCGACAGCGCCACCCTCACCGCCTGTCTGCGCGGCCTGCACGACCGCCGGGAGGAGGCACTGGCCGAGGCACTCGCGGCGGCCGAGCAGCTGCCGGCCGACGACATCATGATCCGCACGGCCGCCGGTCTCCTGGGCACGGTTCACCGTCTGCTGTTCCGGCGCATCCAGCAGCTCACCCTCGCCGGGCTGCCCGCCCAGGAGATCGAGGCGACGGTCGCGCCGGAGGCGGCCCGCGCCTTCGACCTGCTGGAACCGTCCATCGGCACCCTCGGCACCGCCTGACAGCCTCCTTACCCCCTGAGGCCCGCAGACGCGTGAGCGCCCGGCCGGGCATTCCCCGGCCGGGCGCTCACCTGCCCCGACACCATCGTCCCCCGTGCCACGCCGGGCCCACGGGACGGTGCTCCCCGAAGGACGTCAGTCCTCGTACGCGTCCAGCGGCGGGCAGGAGCACACCAGGTTGCGGTCGCCGAAGGCCTGGTCGATGCGCCGCACCGGCGGCCAGTACTTGTCCGCGGCGCTGACGCCGACCGGGAAGACCGCCTCCTCGCGGCTGTACGCGTGGTCCCACTCCCCGCCGAGCGCGGCGGCGGTGTGCGGGGCGTTGCGCAGCGGGTTGTCCTCGGCGGGCCACTCGCCCGACCCGACCTTCTCGATCTCCGCACGGATGGCGATCATCGTCTCGCAGAACCGGTCCAGTTCGGCCAAGTCCTCGGACTCGGTCGGCTCGATCATCAGCGTCCCGGCCACCGGGAAGGACATCGTCGGCGCGTGGAAGCCGTAGTCGATCAGCCGCTTGGCCACGTCGTCGACGCTGACGCCGGTCGCCTTGGTCAGCGGGCGCAGGTCGATGATGCATTCGTGCGCCACCAGCCCGCCGGGACCGGTGTAGAGCACCGGGTAGTGCGGTTCCAGGCGCTTGGCGATGTAGTTGGCGCTGAGGACCGCCACCTGCGTGGCCCGCTTCAGGCCCTCGCCGCCCATGAGCCGGACGTACGCCCAGGAGATGGGCAGGATGCCCGCCGAGCCCCAGGGCGCCGCCGAGATCGGGCCGACCCCGGTCTCCGGCCCCGCTTCGGGCTGCAGCGGGTGGTTCGGCAGGTAGGGGGCCAGGTGGGCGCGGACGCCGACCGGGCCGACGCCGGGGCCACCGCCGCCGTGCGGGATGCAGAACGTCTTGTGCAGGTTCAGATGGGAGACGTCGCCGCCGAAGTGGCCCGGCTTGGCCAGACCGACCAGGGCGTTGAGGTTGGCGCCGTCCACGTAGACCTGGCCGCCGGCCTCGTGCACCGCGGCGCAGATGTCGGCGACGTGCTCCTCGAACACGCCGTGCGTCGACGGGTAGGTGATCATCAGCACGGCGAGCTGGTCGCGGTACTGCTCGATCTTGGCGCGCAGGTCCTCGACGTCGACCTCGCCGTCGTCGGCGGTCCTGACGACGACGACCTTCATGCCTGCCATGACCGCGCTGGCCGCGTTGGTGCCGTGCGCGGAGGACGGGATGAGGCAGACCGTGCGCTGCTCGTCGCCGTTGGCGCGGTGGTAGCCGCGCACCGCGAGGAGTCCGGCCAGCTCGCCCTGGGAACCGGCGTTGGGCTGGAGGGACACCTTGTCGTAGCCGGTGACCTCGGCGAGCCGGTCCTCCAGCTCACGGATGAGCGTGAGGTATCCGGCGGCCTGCTCGGCGGGCGCGAAGGGGTGCAGCCCGCCGAACTCGGGCCAGGTGATCGGCTCCATCTCGGTGGTCGCGTTGAGCTTCATGGTGCAGGAGCCCAGCGGGATCATGCCGCGGTCCAGCGCGTAGTCGCGGTCGGCGAGCCGGCGCAGGTAGCGCAGCATGGCCGTCTCGGAGCGGTGCTGGTGGAAGACCGGGTGGGTCAGGAACTCGTCGGAGCGCAGCAGCGCGTCCGGCAGCGTGTCCCGCGCGGCGGCATCCAGCGCCTCGACGTCGCCGTCGACGCCGAAGGCCCGCCACACGGCCGTCAGCTGCGCCCGGGTGGTGGTCTCGTCGCAGGCGGCCGAGACGTGGTCGGCGTCGACGAGCCGCAGGTTGACGCCGTTGTCCCGGCCGGCGGCGACGACCTCGCCGGCCCGGCCGGGGACCCGCGCGGTCACGGTGTCGAAGTAGGAGTCGTGCACGATCTCGACCCCGCCGGCCCGCAGGCCCTCGGCGAGGATCACGGCGTACCGGTGGGTGCGCCGCGCGATGGTGCGCAGGCCCTCCGGACCGTGGTAGACGGCGTACATGCCGGCCATGACGGCGAGCAGCACCTGGGCCGTGCAGATGTTGCTGGTGGCCTTCTCGCGGCGGATGTGCTGCTCACGGGTCTGCAGCGCGAGCCGGTAGGCCTGGTTGCCGTCGACGTCGACGGAGACGCCGACGAGGCGTCCGGGCAGGCTGCGGGCCATCTTCTCCTGGACGGCCATGTAGCCGGCGTGCGGCCCGCCGAAGCCCATCGGCACGCCGAAGCGCTGGGTGGTGCCGACCGCGATGTCCGCGCCGAGCTCTCCGGGCGACGTCAGCAGGGTCAGCGCGAGGAGGTCGGCGGCCACCGTGACCAGGGCGCCGAGCTCGTGTGCCCGGTCGATGACCGGCTTGAGGTCGCGGACGGCACCGGAGGCGCCCGGGTACTGGAGCAGCACGCCGTTGATCTCGCGCTCGGCGATCTCGGCGGGGATGCCGTCGCTCAGGTCGGCGACGACGACCTCGACACCGGCCGGTTCGGCGCGGGTCCGGATCACGGCGACGGTCTGCGGCAGCGCGTCCGCGTCGACCAGGAACAAGCCCTTCTTGTTCTTGCCCATGCGCCGCGACAGGGCCATCGCCTCGGCCGCGGCGGTGCCCTCGTCGAGCAGCGAGGCGCCGGCGGTCGGCAGCCCGGTCAGCTCGGCGACGGTGGTCTGGAAGTTCAGCAGCGCTTCGAGGCGGCCCTGGGAGATCTCCGGCTGGTAGGGCGTGTACGCCGTGTACCAGGCGGGGTTCTCCAGGACGTTGCGCAGGATGACGGGCGGGGTGAACGTCCCGTAGTAGCCGAGCCCGATCATGGAGTCGAGCACCTGGTTGCGTCCGGCCAGGGAGCGCAGTTCGGCGAGCACCTCGGCCTCACTGCGGGCGTCCGGCAGGTCGAGCGCGTCGGTGTTCTTGATGACATCCGGGACGGCGGCGGACGTGAGCTCGTCGAGGGAGCCGTAACCGACCTGGGCGAGCATCTTGGCGCGCGCCTCGTGGTCAGGTCCGATGTGGCGCTGCTCGAAGGGTGTCCCCTGCTCGAGCTCTGACAGCGGAGTGCGATGGGCGGTCATTGCGGAGGCCTCCTGGTCTGACGACCTTCGTGGGGCACCACGGCACGGGTACCCGGACGGCCTCCCCCTCTGTCATCTCGACCTGAGAGCTTCACCGGATCGTCCGAAGACGCCCCGGCTTTCACCGTCGGTGAGAGCGGAAGCCGTCGACACCCGCCCTGCTTTCCAGAGTGACCTCACCCGTGCGGTACGTGGGCCTGAGAGATTCCGGGGAGGATTTGCTCCTTCGGCGCCTCCGATGGTGCCCGGAGGACTCTCCCGCACGGGGTCAGCAGCCGAAAGCCAGCGTACCAGCGGGGACACCGCACGGGCCTTCGAGTGGCCGCTGGACCGATTGTGCCGTTGTGTAGTGCTTACGGATGAGTGCGACCAGTGGAGGGCCCGTGCGAACCGACATCGACCCGCGCCACCTGATCGGCCGCAAGGCGTTCGACCGCGACGGACACCGGATCGGAACCATCGACGAGGTGTATCTCGACGACGCCACGGGTGTCCCCGAGTGGGCGGCGATACGCACCGGCCTGTTCGGCCGCGACGCCTTCGTCCCCCTGGAGCCCAGCGAACTCGTGGACGGCGCCCTCCACGTCCCCTTCGAGCGCGCCCTGATCAAGGACGCCCCCGACTTCGGCGTCGGCCGGCACCTGTCTCCCGAGCAGGAACTCCAGCTCTACCACCACTACGGCCTCGACGTCGCCGCTCCCCCGGCCCTGCCGGACCGGGACTTCGGCAAGCTGGCGGGCCAGGACGAACCGGCCTGACCCCGGTCCCGGCCTGACGGCACCGTGGCGCTCTCAGCCGGTGCCGTCCGCGGCCGGTGGGGTCCCGTCGTCCCCGTCGTCCTCTCTCCGCACCAGCGGGAGCGGGTCCGCCGGCCGGAGACCCGGGTCGTCGGTGCGGAAGGTCCGCACCCGGCCCGGCTGCGAACCGGGCGTCTCGAAACGCACCGTGACCCGGCCCAGCCCGCTCCCCTGCACCCACCCGTGCCCGAACTCCGTGTGCCACACGTCGTGTCCGGCGGGCCAGCGCCGCTCCGGCGGGTGCCGGTCCTCGGGGGCGGGCGTCGTGCCGGGCTCCTCGGGCGACGGCTCCTCCCGCTCCCCGGCAGCCTGAGCGAACAGGTCCTCCTGCGTGTAAGCGGCCAGCCCCGTGACGCCGACGCCGAGCAGCCGCACGCCGCCCGTGGTGTCGACGGAGTCCAGCAGCCGGGCTGCGGCCTCCCGCACCACCGCCGGGTCGTCCGTGGGCCCGCGGAGGGTCTCGGAGCGGGTGAGCGTGGAGAAGTCGTAGCGCCGCACCTTCAGCACGATGGTGCGCCCCGACAGGCCCGCGCTCCGCAGCCTGCGCACGCACCGGTCGGCGAGCCGCCGCACCTCCGTCCCGACCCGGACGCGGTCGTGGATGTCGACGTCGTAGGTGTCCTCCACCGACACCGACTTCGCCTCGCGCTCGGCCACCACGGGCCGGTCGTCGTGCGCCAGCGCCATGGCGTACAGGGCGTGACCGTGTGCCTTGCCCACCAGCCGGACCAGCTCGTCCTCGCCCGCCTCGGCGAGTTCCTGGACCGTGTGGATGCCGGCGCGCCGCAGGTGGTCACCGGTGGCCGGGCCGACGCCGGGCAGGGTGCGCACCGACAGGGGACCCAGCAGGGCCCGCTCGGTGCCCGGTTCGATGACCACCAGGCCGTCCGGCTTGGCCCGCTCGGAGGCGATCTTGGCGAGCATCTTGGAGGCCGCCAGCCCCACCGACCCGGTGAGCCCGGTGACCTCCCGGATGTCCGCGCGCAGCCGGGCACCGACGCGGCGCGCCGACGGTTCGTCCCACGCGGCCCCGGCGGCCTCCAGGTCCACGAACGCCTCGTCGAGGCTCAGCGGCTCCACGAGCGGGGACAGCGCTTTGAGCAGGCCCATCACCTGCTCGCTGAGCGATCGGTAGAAGGCGAAGCGCGGCACGAGGTAGGCGGCGTGCGGGGCGAGCCGGCGGGCCTGGGCCATGGGCATCGCGGAATGCACGCCGAACACCCGGGCCTCGTAGGAGGCGGTGGCGACCACCCCGCGCGGCCCGAGCCCGCCCACCACGACGGCCTTCCCGCGCAGGCTCGGCTTGGACGCCTGCTCCACCGAGGCGTAGAAGGCATCCATGTCGAGATGCAGGATGGTGGGCGCGGATCTCACGCCTTCGATGCTGCCCTACGCCACTGACAGCGACCTGCCCGGACCCGCCCCGCCGGGCGACCGGACCGGAGCGGGCACCGGCCCCGCGGCGTCGGCTCCCGTACCGGTCTCAGACGGCCCGGTTGCGCCGCCGGGCCAGCTCGTCGGTGGGGTTGTGCCCGACCAGCGTCTCCCCGGTGTCGACGCGCTCGCCGTGCAGCTGGGACAGCGCGCCCTCGACGTCCCGCCAGACCACGCCGACGGCGATGCCGAAGATGCCCTGGCCGCCCTGGAGCAGCGCGTGGACCTCGTCGGGCGAGGTGCACTCGTAGACCGTGGCTCCGTCGCTCATCAGCGTCATGCGTTCCAGGTCGCTGAAGCCTCGCTCACGCAGGTGCTGGACGGCGGTGCGGATGTTCTGCAGGGACACACCGGTGTCGAGGAAGCGCTTCACGATCTTCAGCACGACGACGTCGCGGAAGCTGTACAGCCGCTGGCTGCCCGACCCGTGGGCGGGCCGCACACTCGGTTCCACCAGCCCCGTGCGGGCCCAGTAGTCCAGCTGGCGATAGGTGATCCCCGCCGCCGCGCAGGCGGTGGGACCCCGGTAGCCGATCTGGTCGGACGCCATGGACGTCGCCCCTCCGCTGCCCGTCGCGGCGGCCGTCAGATGTCGAGCGTGATCGGCCGCACTGCCGTGAGGGGGGTACACCCCGCCCGAGCGGAGCCGAGAGCTCATGGGAGGGTACGGGCCGCTCGCCCCCAGTTCGGGGGCACCCCCAGCCGTACCGTCGCCGCTGCTTCTCACGCCGACCTCCGTCCTTGACCTGCCTCCTCGACGGTAGGCAGTCACCAAGGGTGCGTCAACGATCGCCACACTCGGCACGCCGAGTGATAATCACCCTAAGAGTGGTTTCCCGTGCCCCGTCGCGGGGAAAGGCTAGCCGAATGCTTTCCGCACGAGGCGTGTGACGCTCCCGAGCGGCACCTGGCACCCGGCGGGGGCCTCACTGACTGCTGGTGCCGAAGTCCTCCGGCGAGATCTGGTCGAGGAACTCGCGGAACTTCTCCACCTCGTCCTCCTGCTCGTCCGGGATGGCGATACCCGCGTCGTCGAGCACCGTGTCACTGCCGTAGATCGGCGTCCCCGTGCGCAGGGCCAGCGCTATCGCGTCGGACGGCCGGGCGCTGACCTCCACACCACTGGCGAAGACCAGCTCGGCGTAGAAGACACCTTCCCGCAGATCGGTGATGCGCACTTCCGTGAGCTCCTGTCCGACGGCCTCCAGCACGTCCTTGAACAGGTCGTGGGTCAGCGGCCGCGCGGGAGCCATGCCCTGCTGGGCAAAGGCGATGGCCGTCGCCTCCCCCGGTCCGATCCAGATGGGGAGGTAACGGTCCCCTCCCACTTCACGCAGCAGCACGATCGGTTGGTTGGAGGGCATTTCGACCCGGACACCTACGACATCGAGCTCGTTCACACAGCAACCCTAGGCCGTGCCCGGGATGTTTGGGTAGTCGGGCCGGGAACGGGTGAGCGATCCGGCCCCGCGAGCGGCGCAGCCTAAGGGACACGCACCCCGAGCGCCAGATGGACCAGCGCGGCGTGCAGCTTCACCGTGAGCCCCGCCAGTTCCTTCGTGCGGGCCTCGGCATGCGCCCTGGTCTGCGGATTGCGGTGGCGCCGGAGCGGGGCGACGACCTGGTCCACCAGCCCGGCCTCCCGGTCGGCGGCCGCCTTCATCGCCCTCAGATGGCGTGGCTCGATCCCGAACCGGCCCAGCTCGCAGATCAGCCCGGCGACGGTGACCGCCTCCGCGTCGTAGACGCCCTCCTCCACGGGGCTGAGGAGCCCGTACGACTCCCACTCCGCGAACTGCCGCTCGTCGACCCCCGCCGCCGCCAGCAGCTGTGCCCGGCCGATCCGGGCCGCCGTCGGCGCGTCGGCCACCGCCGGCTCGGCGCTCTCCCCGTCCCGCGGCCGGCCCAGGACCGGCAGCGGGGCGGCCCTGCCCGCCTCCACCGCATCCAGATGCTCCCGGATCACCTTCAGCGGCAGGTAGTGGTCGCGCTGCATGCGCAGCACATGGCCCAGGCGCTCGACGTCACCCGCGCTGAACTTGCGGTACCCCGACGGGGTGCGCTGCGGCTCGATCAGCCCCTCCGCCTCCAGGAAGCGGATCTTGGAGATGGTGACCTCGGGGAACTCCTCGCGCAGCACGTTCAGCACCGCGCCGATGCTCATCAGTCCGGTGTCCGCGGCGGCGGCGCCGTGTCCGGCACCGCCGCTCGGTGAGTGAGGCATGGACCTTCCCTCGGTCCCCGGGCCGCGGCCCGGGGACTCAGTAGCCCCGCTGGTTCGCGTAGAAGACCAGCCGGTACTTGCCGATCTGCACTTCGTCCCCGTTGGACAGGGCGACCTGGTCGATCCGCTCGCGGTTGACGTACGTGCCGTTGAGGCTGCCGACGTCGGCCACCGTGAACGAACCGTCCTGGCCCCGGCGGAACTCCACATGGCGCCGGGAGACCGTCACGTCGTCGAGGAAGATGTCGCTCTGCGGATGACGCCCGGCCGTCGTCAGGTCGCCGTCGAGCAGGAAGCGGCTGCCGGAATTCGGACCGCGGCGCACCACCAGCAGCGCCGAGCCCGCCGGCAGCGCGTCGACCGCCGCCTGCGCCTCGGGCGACAGCATCGGCATCTGCGTCTGCCCGGTCGCCTCCGCGTCGTACGCCTCCAGACCCGAGATCGAGATCGTGGACGTCGTCTCGGACGGGCGCTCGGGCGTGACCCCGGGCCTCAGCGGCGCGCCGCAGTTGGAACAGAAGCGGCTGTTCTCCGCATTGCGGTTACCGCACCTCGTACACACCAGGGCCGACATGGACGGATCCTCCTGCCGCGGCTGCCCACCGGGGGCTTCGGACGCGTACGGGCGGGAAAAGTCTCCACCCGTACCTGAGGTTGACGGTTGTCCGAAACCTATGCCGCCCTGCTGCGCAGGGTCAACCGACGGCGCGCCCTGACCTCCCCCGACGTCCTCGCCCGGAGCACCCACCTGGTCCCGGAACAGCGGACGGCGGCCCTCCTCGTCAGGCTGCGCGCGATGGCGAGAGGTCGCGTTGGCGTTGTCCTCTCGCGCGCTCTTGCCGAACAACTTCGCAAACAACTTCACGGGCGATTCCCCTTGACCGAAACAGACCCGCCCGTGGGGCAGGACGAACCCTGACTGAACACACTGGCCGACCCGGACATCCTCACAACGTCCGTATCCACCAGACAGTTTCCACCACGCACCGCCCAATCGGTGCGCCGACCCCCCGCAACCTCATGCCCTCGCCGGACGGGCCGCATGCACCCCCGCTTCACCGGGAGGACGACCGAGCGTAGTCAGGCCGCTTCGCCGCCCGCAAGGCATCCACGACGATCTTGGTCGACCTCTCCACGGTCACGGTGGCCTGTTCCTTCTCGAGAGTCTGCACCACGCCTCCAGGAATGTTGAGGGCCGGCTCGAGGTCCTGCGGCTTGCCGATGACCTTGAAACGATAGGGTGCGGTGATCTTGTTCCCGTCCACCGCGACCCCGTTGCCGGATTCCGTCAGATAGGTCTTGGCCACCACCCGCATGCCGTTCACCTGGATCGCCTCCGCGCCCGCGGCGCGCAGCTCCTGGATGGCGTCGAGCAGCATGTCCGCCTCGACCGCCCCCTTCGTGTCCTCGACGGTCATCGTGATGCCGGGGCCCTGGGCGGCCACGGTGCCCGCCAGGATGCCGAGTTGCCGTTCCTTCTCGGCCGTCTGCCGACGGGCCTCCTCGGCCTGGTCGGAACTGTTCTCCAACTCGTCGCGCTGCTCCTCCAGCCCCGCCTTCTCGTCCTCAAGACGCTGTGTGCGGTCGTCGAGTTCATCGAGGATGCGCACGAGGTCCTCCTGGCGCGCGCCGCGCAGTGCGCTGTCGCCGTCGCTGTTGGAGGCGACCTGGACGGCCAGGCCGAAGCCGAGGCCGAACAGCAGCAGGGCGACGATCAGCTGCGCCCGGGTCAGCCGCGGCGGCCACAGTCCCTTGACCAGCCGCTGCCGCCCGGTCAGGCCCGGCGCCGCCGGCGCCGCGTCGGCGTCCTGGCCGGCTCCGGACGCGCTCCCCGGCACTTCCTCCGGCAACTCCTTGCGGAGGCTGGTCGTCCGCTCGGCGGCGGGCTCCTCGCGTCCACCGTCGGTCGAGGTGGCCGCCCGTTCCCCGCCGGGCGTCTCGGGCGCGGCGGGCCGGTCGGCGGGGGCGGGCCCCTGGCCGGGGCGCGCCGAAGCGCCGTCCGGCTGTTCGCGGGGCTCGGTGCGGCCGTCGTTCCGGTCGTCGTTCTCGTGGTCCCGCTCGCGCTCGTTCATCGGCCTCACGCCCGGAAGACGTGCCGGCGGATCGCGGCGGCGTTGGAGAAGATGCGGATGCCGAGGACGACCACGACTCCGGTGGAGAGCTGGGCGCCCACGCCCAGCTTGTCGCCGAGGAAGACGATCAGCGCGGCGACGACCACGTTGGACAGGAACGACACCACGAAGACCTTGTCGTCGAAGATGCCGTCGAGCATGGCCCGCAGTCCGCCGAAGACGGCGTCGAGCGCCGCCACCACGGCGATCGGCAGATACGGTTCGACGACCGCCGGGACCTCGGGCCGGACCAACAGGCCGGCCACGACTCCCACGACGAGGCCCAGTACGGCGATCACGATGTGCCCTTCCCGGTTATCGGCTGTGCCGTTCGTACGATCACTCTCGGTGCTGCGGGCAGCCGGAGGTCATCCGCCGTGGAGAGGGCGGTCCGGATGCCGTAGTTCTCCTGCAGGGCGTGCAGATACAGCCCGTCGGCGCTGTTCTGGAACCGGTCGCTCAGCGCCGGTCCGTCCCCCACCGCGAGCACCGTGTACGGCGGCACCAGCGGCTTGTTGTCGACCAGTATCGCGTCTCCGGCGGCCCGGATCGCCGACAGGGCGGTCAGCCGCTGGCCGTTGATGGAGATCGCCTCGGCGCCGGACTCCCACAGTCCGTTGATCACGCGCTGCATGTCTCGGTCGCGGACCCGGCCGGTGTCGGAGAAACCCGAGGCCCCCCGCGGGTCACCGTCGCCGCCCGTGCCGGCGTCCTTGGCGTCGTTCACGACGAGCCGGACACCGGGGCCGTGCACCGGGACGGAGCCGGCGAGGAGGCCCACCAGGTGGGAGCGGTCGCCGCCGCTGTCCCGGAGCGCTTCCTGCCGACGGGCGTCCACGTCCGCGCGCAGTTCGTCGACCCGGTCCTCGAGCGCGTCGGCGGCGTCGGTCTCGGCGGCGATCCGGTCGATCAGTTCCTCGCGTTCCTTGGCCACGACGGGGGCCGAGACCCGGGCCTGCGCCGCCCCCACGGTCACGACCAGCGCCGCGAGCACGAGTCCCACGGCGAGCCCCAGCTTCGCCCTGAGGGTCTTCGGCAGGCCGCCTTCACCGTCGGCCTTCTTGCGCGCCGCGGCCTCGGCGTATCCGTCGTCGAGGCTGTGGTCCATGACGTTGGTGAGCAACGACATGGACGCGTCCGGGCGTGGCGGCCGCGTCGGTGTGCTCCGAACGGGGGGTTGCTGCGGCATGCGGGACATCGTCGCACGTCGCGACCGGTACTTCCGAACGGCCCTGGCCGGGTGCCGGACAGGCCCCCTTGAGGAGGCTTGTCCGGCACGCACGCATCCCGCCGGTTGTCCGCCCCGGCCGGCCGGCGCCCGGTGACGCCGGGCCCGGCGGGGGCCCGCTTCGCCTAGCGTCCGGCGCTGTCCACGACGGCGGACCATTCGTCGAGCAGCGCCTGGGCGGAGGCGTCGTCGGGGCCTTCCGCCCACAGGTGGGTGACCGCCTCGGCCGGGTCGGGCAGCACCATCACCCAGCGGCCGTCGGCCTCCACGACGCGCACCCCGTCGGTGGTGTCGACGGAGCGGTCCCCGGCCTCCTCGACGACGCGCCGCATGACCAGCCCCTTGACGGCCCACGGCGTGGCGAGGTCCCGCCGGATGACGTGCGCCCGCGGGATCCGGGCGTCGATCTGGCTGAGCGTCAACTGGGTGCGGGCGACCAGGCCGATGAGCCGGACGAAGGCGGCCGTGCCGTCGTAGACACTGCTGAACTCCGGGACGATGAAGCCGCCCTTGCCGTCGCCGCCGAAGATCGTCCCTTCCTCGCGGCCGACGCGGGTGAGGTCGTCGGGGGAGGTCGTCGTCCACTCGACCTGCGTGCCGTGGTACGCGGCGACCTGCTCGGCGATCCTGGTGGTCGTCACCGGCAGCGCGACCCGGCCGCTGCGGCGCTCGGCCGCGATGAGGTCGAGCATGACGAGCAGGGCGCGGTCGTCCTCGATGATGCGTCCCTTCTCGTCGACCAGGGACAGCCGCTCACCGACCGGGTCGAACCGCACGCCGAACGCGGCCCGGGACGACGCCACGATCTCCCCGAGCCGCACCAGGCCGGAGCGCCGCATGTCGGCGGACTCGGTCGGCCGGGACTCGTCGAGACCGGGGTTGATCGTCAGGGAATCCACGCCCAGCTTCCCGAGCAGGCTCGGCAGCACGAGGCCGGAGCTGCCGTTGGACGCGTCGACGACCACCTTGAGCCCGGACTCGGCGATGCCGGTGATGTCGACGTTGCGCAGCAGCGACCCGGTGTACGAGTCGAAGACGCTGGCGGGGAAGTGCAGGTCCCCGATCTCGCCGGGGAAGGCGCGCCGGTACTCCTGGCGGGCGAACACCCGGTCCAGCTTGCGCTGACTGCCCTGGGACAGGTCGGCGCCCTGCCCGTCGAAGAACATGATGTCGACGGAGTCCGGCACGCCGGGCGTGGTCCGGATCATGATGCCGCCGGCGCTGCCCCGCGCGGTCTGCTGCCGTGCCACGGGCAACGGCACGTTCTCCAGGTCCCGTACGTCGATGGCGCTCGCCTGCAGCGCGGAGATCACCGCACGCTTCAGCGCACGGGCACCGCGGGAGTGGTCGCGGGCCGTGGTGACCGTGGACCCCTTCTTGAGGGTCGTGGCGTAGGCCCCGGCGAGCCGCACGGCCAGTTCGGGGGTGATCTCGACGTTGAGGATGCCGGAGACCCCGCGGGCGCCGAAGAGGTGCGCCTGTCCTCGGGACTCCCAGATGACGGACGTGTTGACGAACGCGCCGGCCTCGATGGTCTTGAACGGGTAGACCCGCACATTGCCCTGGACGATCGATTCCTCGCCGATGAGGCACTCGTCGCCGATGACGGCGCCGTCCTCGATGCGGGCCGCGCGCATGATGTCGGTGTTCTTGCCGACCACGCAGCCGCGCAGGTTGCTGTGCGGTCCCACGTACACGTTGTCGTGGACGACGGCCTTGTGCAGGAACGCGCCGCTCTTGACGACGACGTTGGAGCCCACGACGGTGTGCTCGCGGATCTCGGCGCCGGCTTCGACCTTGGCGTAGTCACCGATGTACAGGGGCCCGCGCAGGTCGGCGTCGGGGTGCACCTCGGCTCCCTCGGCCACCCACACGCCGGGCGAGATCTCGAAGCCGTCGATGTCGACGTCGACCTTGCCCTCCAGCACGTCGGCCTGGGCCTTCACATAGCTCTCGTGGGTGCCGACGTCCTCCCAGTAGCCCTCGGCGATGTAGCCGTAGACGGGCTTGCCTTCCTTCATCAGCTGCGGGAAGACGTCGCCGGACCAGTCGACGGACACGTCGGCCTCGACGTAGTCGAAGACCTCGGGCTCCATGACGTAGATACCGGTGTTCACCGTGTCGGAGAAGACCTGACCCCAGGTCGGCTTCTCCAGGAAGCGTTCGACCTTGCCTTCCTCGTCGACGATGGTGATACCGAATTCAAGCGGGTTGGGAACACGGGTCAGACAGACCGTGACCAACGCACCCTTTTCCTTGTGGAAATTGATGAGCTCGGTGAGATCGAAGTCGGTCAGCGCATCACCGGAAATGACGAGAAAGGCGTCGTCCTTCAGTGCCTCCTCGGCGTTCTTGACGCTTCCGGCGGTGCCGAGTGGCTTCTCCTCGTTGGCGTAGGTGAGCTCCATGCCGAGCTCTTCGCCGTCACCGAAGTAGTTTTTGACGAGGGACGCGAGGAACTGGACAGTCACCACGGTTTCGTTGAGCCCATGCCTCTTGAGCAGCCGCAACACGTGCTCCATGATCGGCCGGTTGGCGACCGGCAGGAGCGGCTTGGGCATGCTTGAGGTCATGGGGCGAAGGCGTGTGCCTTCGCCTCCGGCCATCACGACGGCCTTCATGTCGGAAGCGTCCTCCTCGAAGAGACGACGGTCTGGCCGACGTCACCCGCAGAGATTGCCCCCCGCGGCATTACCCTGCGAGGCGTGGCGCAGCCGTGCGCGTACGAATCAGCGAGTTCAATCGGCCATGGCGTCCGCACGAACCAGACGGCGGACTTGTATCACGTAGAGAACTCCTGCCCACCAATACAGGGTTGTACCCCATCCGGCGAACGCCCATCCGAAAATGGCAGCGAGTGACGCGATCCAGCCGGATCCGTCACTGAGCAGGAGCAACGGGAACGCATACATCAGGTTGAAGGTGGCGGCCTTGCCCAGGAAGTTCACCTGCGGCGGCGGATAGCCGTGGCGCCGGAGGATGCCCACCATCACCAGCAGGACCAGCTCGCGGGCGAGGAGTACGGCGGTGAGCCAGAGCGGCAGAATTTCGCGCCAGGTGAGACCGACCAGGGTCGACAGAATGTAGAGCCGGTCCGCCGCGGGGTCGAGAAGCCGGCCCAGGTTGCTGATCTGGTTCCACCGTCGGGCCAGCTTCCCGTCCAGGTAGTCGCTGATGCCGCTCAGCGCCAGGACCAGCAGCGCCCAGCCGTCACTGTTCGGGCCGCCGAACTCGGGCCTGAGAATGAGCCACAGGAAGAGCGGCACACCAAGGAGCCGCGCCATGCTGAGGATGTTGGGGATGGTGAGGACACGGTCCGTCTGGACGCGTGTCTCCTGGACCTCCACCCGGGAGCCTCCTGTGGGAATGCGTGTCAACGATGCTCCATGACTTTACATCAACGCGAAAAAGCTCCGGCCCTCGGGCTGTATGCCCGAGAGCCGGAGCTCAAAAGGAGTTCGGCGGCGTCCTACTCTCCCACAGGGTCCCCCCTGCAGTACCATCGGCGCTGTAAGGCTTAGCTTCCGGGTTCGGAATGTAACCGGGCGTTTCCCCTACGCTATGACCACCGAAACACTATGAAACACTCAACCGCACCATGTGTGGCACATGGGGTTGTTCGTGGTTTCAGAACCAACACAGTGGACGCGAGCAACTGAGGACAAGCCCTCGGCCTATTAGTACCGGTCAACTCCACACGTTACCGTGCTTCCATATCCGGCCTATCAAC